>NZ_JBTRAR010000003.1:0-327782 GCF_054611535.1 Pseudomonas sp. VEM90
TCGCGGGTGAACCCGCTCCTACACGACGGCCTGAGTCCGACCCCAGATGCGTGTCCACCTCCGATCTGCGTAGGAGCGGGTTTACCCGCGAATACGGTGGCGGCGGCAACGGTGAACGGCGGGTGGATATTGGCCAGCAGGGCCGGCCTCTTCGCGGGTGAACCCGCTCCTACACGACGGCCTGAGTCCGACCCCAGATGCGTGTCCACCTCCGATCTGCGTAGGAGCGGGTTTACCCGCGAATACGGTGGCGGCGGCAACGGTGAACGGCGGGTGGATATTGGCCAGCAGGGCCGGCCTCTTCGCGGGTGAACCCGCTCCTACACGACGGCCTGAGTCCGACCCCAGATGCGTGTCCACCTCCGATCTGCGTAGGAGCGGGTTTACCCGCGAATACGGTGGCGGCGGCAACGGTGAACGGCGGGTGGATATTGGCCAGCAGGGCCGGCCTCTTCGCGGGTGAACCCGCTCCTACACGACGGCCTGAGTCCGACCCCAGATGCGTGTCCACCACCGATCTGCGTAGGAGCGGGTTTACCCGCGAATACGGTAGCGGCGGCAACGGTGAACGGTGGATGGAAATTGGCCAGCAGGCCCGGCCCTCTCGCTCAGGGTCACCACCTGTAGCGAACAGGCTGGAATGGGTAACGCTTCAGGCCGTTTCGGGATAGCTGTACTCGAACACCCGAACCACCTCAGAGGCATGCCACGAGGCGGCCTCCATGCCATCGACCGGCCCGGTAAACCGCCCCAGGCGCTCGACACACTCAAAGAAGCCAGTACGCGGCAAACGGCTGGCGCCTTGGCTGATCACCAGCGAACTGCGTAATGGCTGCTCGGCACGGGCATCCAGCACCGCCAGGTATTCCAGCGCGGCAGTCAGCGTCTGCATGGCCGGGCTGGGCAACTGCAAGCGCTCGATCAGTGCTCGGTATGTCAGCAAGTGACGTTGACGACGGGCCAGGTCAAGCTCACCCAGCAGGTTATCCCAGTGCTGACGGCTGATCCTGACCTGGCTCATGATGGCTCGCTCCAGCCAGCCACCCCCAGATGCCAGGCCAGGGCGCGGCGGATGGCAGCATCTGGCTGGCGCTCACCCGATTCGATCATGGCCAGATACGCCGGGCTCACCCCGACATTGCGCGCCAGTTGCTCAGGGGCAATGCCCTTGGCCTGGCGAATCTGGGCGACTTCGTTGAAGGCTGGCAGGGGAGCACTGGCAACAACGCCCTGCGCCTCACCGGAAACCGCCTCGGCAGGTGCCTGCCCTGCAGCCTTGAGCAACGCCTGGTATTGCTCCCAGGGAACGACGGCGTACTCGGGTTGACCGTCCCGGCTGATGACCTGAATACCCATTACAAACCCCTTTAAAAAGGATTACAGCATGTAATCCGTAGGCATAACCCTTATGCCAATTATATTACCAACTCCGAGGTCTGTGCAGTTGAGGTGATATTCAGGCCAGTTTGATTAGCTGTTGCGCTCCAGCCGCAGTGCTTCCGGGGTAGCCGGCAGGCGCTCGACCGCGCGCAGCCGTTCGGGTGCCTGGTTATCGCGCCAGGCCTTGAAACGCGCCAACTCGTCGGCCACGGTTTTCAGCACCCAGCCCAGCACCGCGATGTCATCGAGGAAACCCACCCCCAGCAACCAGTCCGGGATAGCATCGATGGGGCTGACGAAATACAGCAGACCAGCCACGACAGTGACCAGCGCCTTGGGGCTGATGGCGCGGTACTCACCCCTCCACCAGGCCAGGCACAGCGACTGCAGCAGCTTCACATCTTCACGCAGTTGCCCCAGGCGCGGGCCTTTGCGCGCCACCGCGAACAGCAAGGCCGGCAACCGCCCGCGGCTGAGCAGGCGCTCGGCCAAAGGCAGGAAACGAGCAAAATTCCAGGGTGCGCTCATGGAGCCTCCGAGAGGAAAAGGTTATCCACATTTATTGTGGATAACCTTGTGAACAGGGCGATGTTTCCGACCTCAGGTGCCTGCCTGGCAAGGGGCCGGGTCAGATCGGGCGTTTTTTACACAGTCGTTTCACGCCATGGCCACCTACGCCGCAAACGATTTGCATCAGAAACATCCTACTTCTTCACGTTGCATTTCCTCGGACAGTATCAGCTGTCGCAGGTTCGTCCAATCGGCACAAACGAAAACGCCCCATCAATGTGGGGCGTTTTCGACAACCAGCCAATGTTACTTGGCAGGTGCTTCTTCAGGCGCTTCTGCTTGCGGCTCGGCGCCTTGCAACTGGGCCGGGTCCTTGATGGCGATCAGTTCCAGATCGAACACCAGTACCGAGTTGGCCGGGATCAGCGGGCTTGGGCTTTGTGCGCCATAGGCCAGTTCAGCCGGGATGAACAACTTGTACTTCTCGCCGACGTGCATCAGCTGCAAACCTTCGACCCAACCAGGGATCACACCGCTGACCGGCAGGTCGATCGGGCTGCCACGTTCGACGGAGCTGTCGAATACCTTGCCGTCGATCAGCTTGCCTTCGTAGTGGACAGTGACCACGTCAGTCGGCTTGGGCTGCGGGCCGTCGGCCTTCTTGACCACTTCATACTGCAGGCCCGAGGCAGTGGTGACCACGCCTGGCTTCTTGGCGTTTTCTTCGAGGAACTTCTTGCCGGCGGAGGCGGCTTCTTCGCTGGCCTTGGCCAGGCGCTCCTCGGCGCGTTTCTGCAATGCGGTGAAGGCCTCTACCAGCTCTTCGTCCTTGATGCGTTGTTCTTTCTTGCTAACGGCGTCTTCGATGCCGAGGGCGACTGCTTTCGAATCAAGGTCTTCCATGCCTTCCTGAGCCAGGCTCTTGCCCATGTTCAGGCCGATACCGTAGGAGGCTTTCTGCGCCGGAGTCTTCAGCTCGGGGCTGCTGGCTTGTTGATCGCAGCCAGCCAGTACCAGGCCTACCAGGGCAACCGCAGCCGCCAAACGATGCTGTTTCATGCTATTTCCTTGTTCATGCGCCATAAGGGCAATCAGGGTAAAGCCGCGAGCTTAGCAGGCGGCCATGACCAATGGCTACCGGCATAGGAGCGGGTTTTCGTAAGGAAGTTCAGTCGTTAAAAGCTTCTTCATCGAAGGCTTTACAGCCATTGGCCAGTATTGACCCTTTGTGCCGGGTTTGCCGGTTTTTTGTGGCCTTTTATTTCTGCGGGTTCTGAGGTCGGAAACCCCAGGGCAGGCAGGCCACCGAAAACCTCAAGGATAACGCCCCTCCCGATATTCCCCCGCCACCTCCCGCAGCACCTCACCCACCCACTGCGCCGGCAAACTCATCGGCAAGGCGGCATTGCGGCAAATCCCCACCGACCCTCCCGGCTCACGCACACCCAGGTCAAGCTCGACCAGTTCGCCACGGCGCAGGTCGAGCAGCACAGCATCACGCGGCGCCACCCAGAGGCCATCGCTGCCCAGCAGGTAGCGCCGGCTCAGGGCCAGCGACAGGGTTTCCAGGCGCTGCGCCGGCATCTGGATGCCGCATTGCACGAACAGGCTGTCGGCGTGCTGGCGGATGGTGGTGCCGGCCGGCGGCAGCACCAGCGGGTAACGCCCCACCTGCCCTCGCTCCACGGGCGTACTGGCCAGCAGCGGGTGACCCGGGCGCACCACCAGGCTCATCGACTCGCTGTACAGGTGCTCGAACGACAACCCCTGGATTTGCGGACTGTCGGTCATGCGCCCCACCACCAGTTCCAGCTCCCCCAGGTGAAGCTGGCCAAGCAACTGCGCGCTGACCCCGGTGACCACGCTGATCACCAGCGCTTCATGGCGCTGATGCAGGCGGCACAGCACCTCGGGCATGAGCAGGCCTTCGACCGTGGACAGCACGCCGATGCGCACCTGCGACGGCGCCCTCGCCTCGCCACGCAAGCTGCTGACACCATCGCGCAGTGCCTGCACACTGGGCCCGGCGTAACGCATGAAGCGGGTGCCAGCCGGGGTCAGCTCGACACCCTGCCGGCTGCGCTCGAACAGGCGCGCCTCGAGCAGGTCCTCAAGCTCCTTGAGGGTCTTGGAAATCGCCGGCTGGCTGATCGACAGGATATCGGCCGCCCTGGCCAGGCTGCCCTGCCGGGCAATCTCCAGGAAGCACAGCAGGTGGCGGTATTTGATGCGGGTGTCGAGGTTCATGGCAGCAAGCTTACCGCATCGCTACTTGCGGCGTATCCGGGTCGCGCTGCTGGCGGCGGGATGAACCGAGCGGCAGTCCGAGGATCTGGCGGAAATACCGAGAAAAGCAGGCTTCGTCGGCAATTCAACAAAGCCGCGCCAGTTCGCCCACCGGGGGCTGCCATTGAGCAGTTCCCCTGCCGATGGCCCCACAGGTGCAGCGCCGTATTTGAAGGCGGTGCAGACTCTGTGGGAGCGGGCTTGCCCGCGAAGAGGCCGGCACAGGCAGCAAAGGGTTGTCAGGCCAAAGCCAGCTCCACCGCCTCACCCTTCATCCGTACCGGCCATACCCGCAACCGCTGCGCGCTATCCTCCAGGCACTCCCCGCTCAGCAGGCTGAAGTGCTGCTTGTAGAGCGGCGCGGCCACCACCAACTCACCTTGCACGCTACCCACCAGCCCGCGGCCGATGATGTTGGCGCCGGAGCGCGGGTCGCGGTTTTCCACCGCGTACAGCGGCTGCGCCTGCCCCGGCAGGTAGAACAACGCCACCTGGGCCCCATCGACCCAAACCACGACCCCGGAGTCGGCCACCAGATCTTGTGCCTGGCACACCGTCTGCCAGTTTTCCTGCGTGTTCACAGCAGCATTGGCCAGGTTCATCAGACAGCCTCCTCGACAGTTGGGATCAGGTGCAGTGGTGCCGCGGGCCGGCGTTGCTCGCGTTCGCGCACGAAGTGCACGTCCGGGTCGGCGCGTCGGTCGTTTACGAAGGTGCGGAAGCGCTTGAGCTTCTCCGGGTCGTTGAGGGCATTGGCCCATTCGCATTCATACTGGTCGACCACATGCTGCATCTGTGCTTCCAGCTCGCTGGCCAGGCCCAGGTTGTCGTCGATGATCACCTGCTTCAGGTAGTCCAGCCCGCCTTCCAGGTTTTCACGCCACACCGAGGTGCGCTGCAGCTTGTCGGCCGTGCGGATGTAGAACATCAGCACGCGGTCGATCAGGCGTATCAGGGTTTCGTCGTCCAGGTCAGTGGCGAACAGCTCGGCATGCCGCGGGCGCATGCCGCCGTTGCCGCACACGTACAGGTTCCAGCCCTTGTCGGTGGCGATAACGCCGATGTCCTTGCTCTGCGCCTCGGCGCATTCACGGGTGCAACCCGATACCGCGAACTTGAGCTTGTGGGGGCTGCGCAGGCCCTTGTAGCGATCTTCCAGGCGCAGGGCCATGGCGACACTGTCCTGCACGCCATAACGGCACCAGGTACTGCCCACGCACGACTTTACCGTGCGGGTCGACTTGCCGTAGGCGTGGCCGGTTTCGAAACCGGCCTCGATCAGTTCGCCCCAGATCAGCGGCAGCTCGTGCAACTGGGCGCCAAACAGGTCGATGCGCTGGCCACCGGTGATCTTGGTGTACAGGTCGTATTTCTTGGCCACCTGGCCGATGACAATGAGCTTGTCGGGGGTTATTTCACCGCCGGGAATGCGCGGCACCACCGAATAGGTGCCGTTTTTCTGCATGTTGGCCATGAAGGTGTCGTTGGTGTCCTGCAGCGGCACCAGCGCCGGGTCCATGATCGGCTGGTTCCAGCACGAGGCGAGAATGTTGCCCACCGCCGGCTTGCAGATGTCACACCCCAGATGGCCCTTGCCATGGCGCTCGAGCAGTTCGCTGAAGGTGCGGATACCCTCCACCCGCACCAACCCGTACAGCTCCTGCCGGGTGTAGGCAAAGTGCTCGCACAGGCTCTTGTCCACCGCCACGCCGCGGGCCGTCAGCTCGTGCTCGAAGACTTGCTTGAGCAGGGCCGCGCAACCGCCGCAGCCGGTCGCGGCCTTGGTCCAGCCCTTGACCGCAGCGAGGTCGCTGCAGCCGCTGTCGATCGCGGCGCACACCGCCCCCTTGCTGACGTTGTGGCAGGAGCAGATGGTCGCACTGTCGGGCAGCGCATCGGCGCCCAGGGCCGGCGCACCACCGCCTTGCGGCAAGATGAGCGCTGCCGGGTCGGCCGGCAGGGCGATGCCGTTCTGGGCATACTGCAACAGGGTGTCGTAATAGCTGTTGTCGCCGACCAGCACCGCGCCGAGCACGTGCTTGCCGCTGGCATCCACCACCAAACGGCGGTAAGCGCTGTTGGCTTCATCGATGAAGCGATAGCTGCGCGCGCCCGGCGTGGCACCGTGGGCATCGCCGATCGAACCGACATCCACACCCAGCAGCTTGAGCTTGGTCGACATGTCGGCGCCGGTGAACGCCACTGCCGTCTCGCCCATCAACAGCCCGGCCAGGTTGCGCGCCATGCTGTAGCCCGGGGCGACCAGGCCGAACACGCTGCCGTTCCACGAGGCGCACTCGCCGATGGCGAAGATGCGTGGGTCGCTGCTGCGGCAGTGGTTGTCGATGACCACGCCACCGCGCGCGGCGATGTCCAGGCCGCAGCCCCGGCCCAGTGCATCCTGTGGGCGGATACCGGCGGAGAACACGATCAGGTCGGTTTCCAGGTACTCACCGCCGTCGAAGTTCATGCGGTAGCGGTAGGTTTCACCGGCACTGACCGACTGGGTGGCGCACGACAGGTGCACCCCCACACCCAGTGCTTCGATCTGCGCCTTCAACGCGGCACCGCCCTCGCCGTCCAGCTGTACCGGCATCAGCCGTGGGGCGAATTCCACCACGTGGGCTTCCAGCCCCAGCGACTTGAGGGCGTTGGCCGCTTCCAGACCAAGCAGGCCACCGCCGACCACCACCCCTCGGCGGGCACCGGCTGCGGCAGCACGAATGCCATCGAGGTCGTCCAGGGTGCGGTAGACCAGGCGGGCATTGCCGCTGGAGCCTTCGATCGGCGGCACGAAGGGATAGGAGCCGGTGGCCAGCACCAGTTGGTCGTAGCCATAGCGACCTTCGGCAGTGACGACTTCGCGGCGCTCGCGGTCGATCTCCAGCACGGCTTCACCCAGGTGCAGGTGCACGCCATTGGCGTCGTAGAAATCGTGCTCACACAGGGCCAGGGTTTCGGCACAGCTGCCGCCGAAGTATTCGGACAGGTGCACGCGGTCATACGCGCGTTGGCGCTCTTCGCCGAATACCCGCAGCTCGAAGCGCTGCAGGGCGCCGCGACTGACCAGTTGTTCGACGCAATGGTGGCCGACCATGCCGTTGCCGACGATGACCAGTTGCTCTCGTTGCCCGCTGCTCGCTGTTGCCTTCATAAGCCGATCCTCGATCAAAAAAAAAGCGCCTGGAGCCGAAGCTCCAGGCGCCTTTGCCTGTATTCATCACGGTAGGGGGCCCGGGTTGATCGCCGTTGATCAGTGGGCTTTGTTGTATCCGAGGTTAAGCAGGGAGCGTGCCAATCGGGTTGTCTGGGATGCGTGGCTTGCCTGGGTTGCCTGTGTCGGCCTCTTCGCGGGTAAACCCGCTCCTACACTTGCGCTGGGCCCGCCCAGCCAATGCACATTCAAGGTGCACAACACCCCATCTTGGAGCACTTCAGTACACATCGCGCCGATAACGCCTGGCCTTGCTCAAGCCTTCGACATAAGCCGCAGCCGCCGCCGCATCCATCCGGCCATGCTCGGCGACGATCACCCGCAACGCCGCATCCACATCCTTGGCCATGCGCTGGGCATCGCCACACACATAGAAATACGCCCCCGCCTCCAGCCATTGCCACAGCAGCGCACCCTGCTCGAGCATGCGCTGTTGCACATAGATCTTCTCGACCTGGTCCCGCGAGAACGCCGTGTCCAGCCGCAGGTGCCCCGCTGCTTGCCAGGCCTGCAACTGCTCCTGGTAATAGAAATCGGTCGCTGCGTACTGCTCGCCGAAGAACAGCCAGTTGTCGCCTTTTGCCCCCCGTGCCTCTCGCTCCTCGAGGAACGCCCGGAACGGTGCAATGCCGGTACCAGGGCCCACCATGATCACCGGCACGTTGTCGTCCTCGGGCAAGCGAAAGTGCTTCGACACCTGCGGGAAGATCTCCACTTTCTGCACCTGCGCACGGTCGGCAAGGAAGCTTGAGCACACGCCTTTACGTTCGCCATAACGCACCGTCGATACCGTCAGATGCACCTGGCCTGGGTGCGCCAGCGGGCTGGAGCTGATCGAATAGAGCCGCGGCTGCAATGGCTTGAGCAGTTCCAGCCAGCTGGCCAGCCGCAACTGCTGGGGGAAGGCGCGCAGCACATCGACCAGTTGCCGGCCCCACAGCCAATCTTGCAGCTCGGCCTTGCATTCAGGCTGCAGCAAGCGCTGCAGGTCAGGCGCGTTGCTGGCAAATACCTGCAGTTGTTGCGCAGTGACCTTGGCAATTTCCAAGTGTGTTTGCAGGGCTTCGGCCAATGGCATGGCGCAATGACCTTTAAGTTCGACCATCGCCTGGCCATCGAGCTGCATCAGCGTCAGCAGCTCTTCTACCAGGGCCGGGCAGTTGCGCGGCCATACGCCCAGGGCATCGCCGGCCGCATAACTGAAGCCGCTGCTGCCCAAGTCGAAGACCAGCTGACGGGTTTCCTTGCTGGCGCCGGGGCCATTGAGCAGGCGGTTTTCCAGCACAGTGGCCATCCAGGGTTGCTGCTTGCTATAGGCCGCCAAGGGTGCAGGTTCACTCACCGGTGGTGGTGCCGCAGCACTGCCCAGTGCAGGCAATAGTGCTTCGAGCCAGCCGGCAAAGGCATCGTCGAAGTCTGGCTCGCAGTCCACCCGTTGCAGTAGGCGCCGCCCTCCCAGCTCGGCCAGGCGCTGGTCGAGCTTGCGGCCAAAGCCGCAGAACTGGTCGTAACTGGAGTCGCCCAAGGCCAGTACGGCATAGGGCAGCCCGGCGCAGTGAGCGCCCTCCTCACCCTGCAAGGCCTGCCAGAATGCCGCGCCGCTGTCGGGCGCGTCGCCATCGCCAAAGGTGCTGGCGATCAATACCACACTGGCAACGCCCTGCAGCTGGCTTGGGCTGACCGCCTCCAGGCAGCTGAGTTGCACGTTCAGACCAGCATCGCGCAGGCGCGCGGCACAGCGTTCGGCCAGTTGCTCACCAGTGCCGGTCTGCGAGGCCCACAGCACCTGATGCCATGGCGCGGCCTGTGCCGAGATGGGCGCAGTTGCAGGCTGGGCGAACAGCCCGGCCAGCAAACCGTCGACAAACAAACGACGGCTGGCAGCCAGCGGCGCACTGGCCGGCAGGCGGGGTACGCCCTCGGCGCGGGCCTGGTCCAGGCCCAGCAGGAAACCTTGCAGGTAATGACGCTCTTCTTCGGCCAGCACCGGAACCGGCAGAGTGTGCAGGCCAAGCAGGCGGGACAGGGTGGCGGTCGGCATGCGGACAGGCTCTACAGTGGCAGTGTTCAGATCAAGGGCGTCGATGCGCTCGCCTGCGACCCGCTCCAGGGCTACGGCGCAGTGTTTGAAGGCAGGCTGCAGCGACAGCGGGTCGACCGCATCGCAGGTCGCGGCGTTGATCGCCAATTGCTCACCGATCAGGTCATTCCAGTGAAACGGCGCAAAGCAGTTGCCCGGCATGACCCGGTCACTGATGCGCGCTGGCAACACGGCGTGCCCTCGACGCGAGCGAACGGCCACCTGGTCCTTTTCAGCAACACCCAGCCGGGCAGCATCCTCGGGATGAATCTCAAGGTAGGGGCCGGGCTCCAGCTTGTTTAGTGCCGGCACCTTGCCGGTCTTGGTCAACGTGTGCCATTGGTGCTGCACACGGCCAGTGTTCAGCACCATGGGGTATTTATCGTCCGGCAATTCCGCTGCCGGTAACCAGGGCCGCGCAAAGAAGCGCGCCTTGCCACTGGCGGTGGGGAAAGCCAGTGCCGGCCGCCCTCCTTGGGCATCGAGCAGGAGCGCCTGGCTGCTGCCGTCGTTGAGGTAGCGCAGCGGGCTGCGCTGCTGTTGGCTGCCCGGCGCACAGGGCCACTGGCGCGGCTGCGTACGCAATTCGGCATAGCCGATACCGCGCAGGTCATAACCGGTTGAGGGGTTGTGGAAGCGGCGTATTTCCTCATACACCGCTTCGGCATTGGGGTAGTCGAAGGCGTCGGCATAGCCCATGGCACACGCCACGCGGGCAATGATCTGCCAGTCCGGCAAACTTTGCCCGGGCGGCTCGACAGCGCGGGGCATCAGGGTCAGGTTGCGCTCGCTGTTGATCATCACGCCCTCGCCTTCGGCCCACAGCGCGGCCGGCAGCAGGATGTCGGCGTAACGGTTGGTTTCGGTGTCAAGGAAGGCGTCCTGGGTAATGACCAGTTCGGCCTTGCGCAGGCCGTCGATCACTTGCTGGCGGTTGGCGACACTGGCCACCGGGTTGCTGCAGATGACCCAGCAGGCTTTCACTTCACCGGTTTTCATCTGCCCGAACAGCGCCACCGTACCCTCGCCGCCCTCGCTGCGCAGGCTGCCGGGTGGCAGTTGCCATTGTCGTTCGACGAACGCGCGGTCATCTTCCACCAACGCTGAGCGCTGGCCTGGCAAGCCGGGGCCCATGTAGCCCATGTCGCGGCCGCCCATGGCATTGGGCTGGCCGGTCAGCGAGAACGGGCCGCTACCGGGGCGGCAGATGGCACCCGTGGCCAAGTGCAGGTTACAGATGGCGTTGCTGTGCCAGGTGCCGTGAATGCTCTGGTTCAAGCCCATGGTCCAGCAGCTCATCCAGTTGTTGGCGCTGCCGATCCATTCGGCGGCCTTGATGATATCGGCCTCGGCCAGGCCGGTGATGGCGGCTACGCGCTCGGGCGTGTAGTCGTCGAGGAAGGTCGGCAGTTCGTCCCAGCCTTCAGTGTGGCGGGCGATGAAATCGGGGTTGGTGTGATCGTTGCGATGCAGCAGGTGCAAAAGGCCGTTGAGCAAGGCCATGTCACTGCCGGGGCGCACCTGCAGAAACAGGTCGGCCTTGTCGGCGGTGGCGCTGCGCCGCGGGTCGACGACGATCAGCCTGGCGCCGGCCTTGACCCGGTCAAGCAGGCGCAGGAACAGGATCGGGTGGCAGTCGGCCATGTTGGCGCCGATCACCAGAAATACGTCGGCGTGCTCGAAGTCCTGGTAACTGCCAGGTGGGCCATCGGCGCCAAGCGAAAGCTTGTAGCCACTGCTGGCGCTGGCCATGCACAGGCGCGAGTTGGACTCGATGTGGCGCGTACGGATAAAGCCCTTGGCCAGCTTGTTGGCCAGGTACTGGGCCTCCAGCGACATTTGCCCGGACACGTACAGCGCCACGGCATCCGGGCCGTGCTGGTCGATGATGCCGCGCAGACGCTCGGCGGTGGCGGCGATGGCCTGGTCCATGCTGGTGCGCACTGGCGGCTGGCTGCGTTGCTGGCGCAGGTAGGCGTCGGCCATGCGCCCGCTGGCACTCAGTGGCAGGTGTGCGGTGAGGCCTTTGGTGCATAGGCGGCCAAAGTTGCTCGGGTGCAGCTTGTCGCCGCTGATCTTGCCGACCTTGCCATCGGCAACGCTCATGACGATGCCGCAGCCCACGCCGCAGTAGGGGCAGACGCTGCGTACTTCGCTGTTGGCCATGGGCGGGCTCCTGTGGAAAACGCAAAAAGGCGCCGGCTGCCCCGGCATGCTTATGCAAGCGGGGCAACACGGCGCCTTTGTCGTGAAGTGGTGAGGGCTGTCGACGTTGACAGCCCGGGATGAGGGTAGATCAGCAATTTATGGGCCAGCTATACCGGCCCTTTCGCGGGCATGCCCGCTCCCACAGGGATATCGCAAGGCCTGAGGGCGGCGCCGTACCTGTGGGAGCGGGCGTGCCCGCGAAGAGGCCTGCACAGGTTGCGCACCATGCGGTGGCAAGCCGGTATCCGCTGGCGCTATGCTGGGGCAATTTCCAGCATGAGCAACTACCCTCCCCCCATGTCCCAGGTGATCCTCAAGACCCCCGCCCAACTCGACCTGATGCGCCGCGCCGGCCAGTTACTGGCCCAGGTGTTCGCCGAACTCGACAGCTTCATCCGCCCCGGTGTGACCACGATGCAGATCAACGACCGCGCTGAGGCGTTCATCGTCGATACGCTCAAGGCACGGCCGGCAAGCAAAGGCCAGTACGGTTTCCCTTACTCGCTCAATACGTCGGTGGACCACGTGGTATGCCACGGCATCCCCAAGGTCGATGAGGTGCTCAAGGAAGGCGCGATCATCAACGTCGACATCACTCTGGAACAGGGCGGCTACATTGCCGATTCGTCGAAGATGTATGGCATCGGCAAGATCAGCGAAGAAGCCCGGCGATTGGTCGACACTACCTATGACGCGCTGTGGAAAGGCATCGAGCAGGTGCGCCCCGGAGCCACGCTGGGCGATATCGGTCATGCCGTGCAAGCCCATGCCGAGGCGGCGGGTTACAGCGTGGTGCGCGAGTATTGCGGGCACGGTATTGGCCAGCAGATGCATGAAGCGCCAGAGGTGCTGCACATTGGCCAACGTGGTATGGGCATGAAGCTGAAGCCGGGCATGGTGTTTACCATCGAGCCGATGATCAACCAGGGTGGGCGTGGGACGCGCACGCTGAAGGATGGCTGGACGGTGATTACCCGTGACCACAGCCTGTCGGCGCAGTGGGAGCATACCGTGGCGGTGACCGAGGACGGGTTTGAGGTGCTGACGCTGCGGGAAGAAGAGTGCCGCAGCTAGCCCCTTGTTGCAGAGGGGCGGAGACGATTGCATGAAGCAGAAATAAAAAAAGCGACCCTAAGGTCGCTTTCTTTTTTACTTCCGGGTGTTCAGTGGGCCCTGGAAGTGGAATATGGCGCAGCGGACGGGACTCGAACCCGCGACCCCCGGCGTGACAGGCCGGTATTCTAACCGACTGAACTACCGCTGCGCTATACATCGAGTGGTGGGTGATGACGGGATCGAACCGCCGACCCTCTGCTTGTAAGGCAGATGCTCTCCCGGCTGAGCTAATCACCCTTCGTCTCGGTGTGGCGCGCATTCTACGGAGCGCCCCGCACCCTGGCAAGCACTTTTTAAACTTTTTGCAAAAAAAACCTCTGCCCTTTCAAAGACCTAGCGTTGTCGGGCGATTCTTTCATGCATAAGCCACTGCTGGCCCTCTGACAGGGCTGGCCTCAATTCACCGCTCGGAGAATAATGCCCGCCTTATGCATTAAGGAGAGATTGCCCCTCATGTGGTTCAAGAACCTGCTGACCTACCGCCTGACCCAGGAAGTTCCGTTCGAGCCTGAAGCGCTGGAAGCCGCCCTGGCCAGCAAGCCGGCCCGCCCCTGCGCCAGCCAGGAGCTGACCACCTATGGTTTCGTCGCGCCGTTCGGCAAAGGCGAAGACGCTCCCCTGGTGCATGTCAGCGGCGAGTACCTGCTGATTGCCGCGCGCAAGGAAGAACGCATCCTGCCGAGCAGCGTGGTCAACGACGCGGTCAAGGAAAAGGTCGAAGAGATCGAGACCGAGCAAATGCGCAAGGTCTATAAAAAGGAGCGCGACCAGATCAAGGACGAAATCATCCAGGCGTTCCTGCCGCGTGCATTCATCCGCCGCTCGATGATCTTCGCTGCCATTGCCCCGCGCCTGGGCGTGATCCTGGTCAACTCGGCCAGCGCCAAACGGGCCGAAGACCTGCTGTCGACCCTGCGTGAAGTGATGGGCTCGCTGCCGGTGCGCCCGGCCACGGTGAAGATTGCGCCGGTGGCTACCATGACCGACTGGGTCAAATCGCAGCAAGCGGCCGAAGGTTTCTATGTGCTGGACGAGTGCGAACTGCGCGACACCGCCGAAGATGGCGGTATCGTGCGCTGCAAGCGCCAGGACCTGACCGGCGAAGAGATTCAGCTGCACCTGAGCACTGGCAAGGTGGTGACCCAGCTGGCACTGGCCTGGCAAGACAAGCTGTCGTTCGTTCTCGACGACAAGATGGTCATCAAGCGCCTGAAGTTCGAAGAACTGCTGCAGGAGCAGGCCGAGCAGGACGGTGGCGATGAGGCTGCACAGCAGTTCGACGCCAGCTTCCAGCTGATGATGATGACCTTTGCCGAATTCCTGCCAGCGCTGTTCGAGGCACTGGGTGGGGAAGAGATTCCGCAAGGGGTCTGACGGGTATGAGATGCGGGTGCTGGCTTGGATCGTTTCCACCAGCACCCGCGAATGCGGTGGCGGCGGCAATGGTGAACGGCGGGTGGAGATTGGCCAGCAGGGCCGGCCCTTTCGCGGGTGAACCCGCTCCTACACGACGGCCTGCGCCCAATCACCAATGTGTGTCCACCCCCGATAGGTGTAGGAGCGGGTTTACCCGCGAATACGGTGGTGGCGGCAACGGTAAACGGCGGGGGGAAATTGGCCAGCAGGCGCGGACTTGCCCGGAAGGCCGCAGACAGGCACCATGGTGCCCACTGTGAGGACGACCTCACGACGCACCGCGTGACCACTCCGGGGACGGCCCCATCATTCAAACGATGGAGACACACTCATGTCCTGGATCATCCTGTTTTTCGCCGGCCTGTTCGAGGTCGGCTGGGCCGTCGGCCTCAAATACACCGACGGTTTCACTCGACCGCTCCCCACTGTCCTTACCGTCGGCGCCATGGTCATCAGCCTGGGCCTGCTGGGCCTGGCCATGAAGGAGTTGCCGCTGGGCACCGCCTATGCCATCTGGACCGGCGTAGGCGCAGTCGGTACGGTCATCGCCGGGATCATTCTGTTCGGCGAGTCCATGGCCCTGGTGCGGCTGGTCAGTGTGGCGCTGATCGTCTGCGGCCTTGTCGGCCTGAAAGTCAGCGCCAGCTAACCCCTATCGCAGGTGGCCGCGCAGGCGGCTGACCTGTTCGCGCAACACCTCGGGCTGCGCCGCTTCCACCGGGACGGCGGCGCCCGCCACGATGGTCACCCGCGACCACAGGCGCTTGAAGAAACCTTTGGCCGGGTCACGGCTGAAGAAGCTTCCCCACAACCCCTGCAAGGCCAGCGGAATCACCGGTACCGGCGTTTCTTCGAGGATGCGGCTGACCCCACCCTTGAAGACATCGATTTCGCCATCGCCCGTCAGCTTGCCTTCCGGGAAGATGCACACCAGTTCACCATCAGCCAGGTACTCGGCAATCCGCGCGAAGGCCCGCTCGTACGTCGCCTGGTCTTCGTTACGCCCGGCAATCGGGATGGCACCGGCGGTACGAAACACGAAGTTGAGCACCGGCAGGTTGTAGATCTTGTAGTACATGACAAAGCGGATCGGCCGGCGGATAGCCCCGCCCAGCAGCAACGCATCGACGAACGACACGTGGTTGCACACCAGCAACGCTGCACCCTCATCGGGGATGCGCTCAAGGTCTCGGTGCTGCACGCGGTACATCGAATGGCTGAGCAACCAGATCAGGAAGCGCATGGTGAACTCGGGGACGATCCTGAAGATGTAGGTGTTGACCGCGATATTGAGCAGCGACACCACCAGGAAAAGCTGCGGAATGCTCAGTTCGGCCAAGCCTAGCAGGATGATGGTGAGCACCGCCGACACTACCATGAACAAGGCATTGAGGATGTTGTTGGCAGCGATCACCCTGGCGCGCTCGTCCTCGGCCGTGCGGGCCTGGATCAACGCATACAGCGGCACGATGTAGAAGCCGCCGAACACCCCCAGGCCAACGATCGACAGCAAGATCCACCACGCCTGGCTCATGCCCAGCAATGCCAGCCAGTCGTGCGGCGCTGCTGCAGCCGGCACATCACCAGAGTGCCACCACCACAGCAGGCCGAACAGGGTCAGGCCGAAGGAGCCGAACGGCACCAGGCCGATTTCCACCTTGCGTCCGCTGAGCCGCTCGCACAGCAGCGAGCCCAGGGCGATGCCCACCGAGAACAGTGTCAGCACCAAGGTCACCACCGTGCCGTCACCGTGCAGCCAATCCTTGGCATAGGCCGGGATCTGCGTGAGGTAGATGGCGCCGACAAACCAGAACCACGAGTTGCCGACGATCGAGCGCGACACCGCCGGCGGCTGGCTCAGGCCCATGCGCAAGATCACCCACGACTGCTTGAGGATGTTCCAGTCCAGCGGCATTTGTGGCGAGGCGGCAGCCGCCCGTGGGATCCAGCGGCTGGCGAGGTAGCCGAGCACAGCCGTGCCGACCACGCCACCGGCCACCACCGTTGCGTAGCTGTCGGCCGACATCATCACCCCGGCGCCGATGGTGCCGACTAGGATGGCGAGGAAGGTGCCGGTTTCCACCAGCCCATTACCGCCTACCAGCTCTTCCTCGCGCAGGGCCTGCGGAAGGATCGAGTACTTCACCGGGCCGAACAGCGCCGATTGGGTCCCCATACCGAACAGCGCCACCAGCATCAGCGCCAGATGGTTGGTGACAAAGCCTAGCGCACCAACCGCCATGATCACGATTTCGGCCAGTTTGATTGCACGGATCAGCGCATCCTTGGCGAACTTCTCGCCAAACTGCCCACCCAGTGCCGAAAACAGGAAAAACGGCAGGATGAACAGCAAGGCGCACAAGTTGACCCAGATCGATCGGTCACCATCGCCCAGGCTGAGCTTGAACAAAATCGCCAGGATCAGCGACTGCTTGAACAGGTTGTCGTTGAAGGCACCCAGCGACTGAGTGATGAAAAACGGCAGGAAACGCCGCTTGCCGAGCAAGGTGAATTGCGAAGAGTGACTCATCGTCCTTGGTCCTGAGGGCTTTTCAATTGGAGGCTCGCCAAGCGCGCCGGGCCACAAATCTGCATGGGAAATGCGCTGACTGGCAAGTATCGGCTCAGGCCTGGCCAAGCGAGCGGCGCCATTCCAGAGGTTTGCCAGCGTAGTCTCGGGCCAGGCGCTCGATCACTACCACCGGGCTGTCGGCCGGCAGCTGCAGCAAGCGGCCATGCACCGCGTCGGCCGCTTCGACGGTCAGTGTCTCTTCGGCGTAGGCGACTACCTGACCGCACAGCGCTTTGGAAAACGGGTAGCCAAGGCTGCCACGGCTGTGCACTGACCGCCAACACGCACAGCAAGCCATGGCACCGCGTGATTTGATACACGAAGTCACAAGTGATGTAACTCACGGCATATTTATCAATTCGCTCTGAGTTCCTAGAGTTTCTCCATCAGCTGCTCATCACCCAATGCACACTTGATAGAGGAACTTACAATGCCATTCATCAGCGTCCGCATCACTCGTGATGGTGTAACCCGGGAACAAAAGGCTCAGGTGATAAAAGAAATCAATGAAACGATGGAGCGCGTGCTTCATAAAGATCCGAAGTTGACGCACATCGTAATCGAAGAAGTCGACACCGACAATTGGGGTTACTCCGGCATTACAACAACCGAGTACCGAAAACAATTGTCGCCATCACAATCATGAGGCAGACAATTAAACTTAATCCATTGTAGAGAACACATCATGAGCGACTCTCAAAAGGTAATCATCGTAACTGGCGCATCTCAAGGCATCGGTGCTGGGGTGGTGAACGGGTTCCGAGCCCTCGGCCACAAGGTGGTAGCGACCTCACGCTCCATTCAACCATCGACCGACCCAGACATCCTGACTGTTGCCGGTGATATTGCGGATCCGGCCACTGCGGAACGAGTGGTGCGCGACGCAGTGGCCCGCTTCGGGCGCATCGATACTCTCGTCAACAACGCCGGGATTTTCGTCGCCAAGCCATTCACCAGCTATACCAAGGAAGACTATGCGCAAGTCGTTGCGACCAATATGAGTGGCTTCTTCTACATCTCCCAGCTCGCCATCGCGGAAATGGTGAAGCGTGGTAGCGGGCATGTGGTCAGCGTCACCACCAGCCTGGTTGATCATGCTATCGACGGCGTTCCGTCGGTAATGGCATCGCTCACCAAAGGTGGCATCAACGCTGCCACCAAATCGATCGCCATTGAATTTGCCAAGCGAGGCATCCGCGCTAACGCCGTGTCGCCTGGCATCATCAAAACTCCGATGCACGGCGCCGAAACTCACGATGCCCTGGGCAAGCTGCATCCCGTCGGCCACATGGGTGAGATCAACGACATCGTTCAAGCGATCCTCTACCTGGACAGCGCTTCATTTGTCACCGGCGAGATCCTGCACGTCGACGGCGGTCAGAGCGCAGGCCATTGATCGACAGTATGCTCATCACCGGCCCGTACGGGTGATGGGCAGATTCACTGTACTATCTGGCCGGGATTACCCACGAGACGACCTCGACGCCAGTTGTACTTTTCCATGCCGGTGCGCGACTCTACCGCAGAGTCCGACGCTCAGCCTCCTGCTAGGCCCTATACGGTGCAAGCCCTATGAAGCGGCATTTTGACGATCTGCAGCTGGGAAGTATCGAGCTGTTTTGCCTGTCTGCGGAAGCGGGCAGCTTTTCTGCCGCTGCTCAGCTCGCTGGTGTTACTCCGGCCGCAGTAAGCAGGTCGATCCTTCGCTTGGAAAAAAGGCTGGGCTCTCGGCTGTTCGCAAGAACAACCCGAAGCATTCGATTGACCGATGCAGGAAAGGATTTTTTCGAGCAGTGCAGCCAGGCGCTCACGCAACTGGTGGAGGCCCAGCAGGCAGTCATGGGCGCTCAAGCAACTCCGTCAGGGCGTCTTCGTATCAGCCTGCCCACGACGTATGGGCACCACCGGATCCTGCCGTTGCTTCCTAAATTTCGCGACCTATACCCTGAGGTGACCGTTGATATCCACCTCGGTAATCGAAATATCGACTTCGTTGCGGAAGGATACGACCTGGCGATTCGAGTACGGGCTCAACCTGATTCCACGATGATTGCCAGATTGCTGGAAGATGCAAAGCTGGTTGTCGTAGCGTCTCCGCCCTACCTGGAGAAGGTCGGGGCACCGCAGGCACTGGAGGACCTGGACCAGCATGAATGCATCCAATTCGAGCTTCCGAGTAGCGGTAGGCGTATCTCTTGGCTGTTCCGAGAGAACGGCCGAGACCGTGAGGTGTTCACCGCTGGAAGCTATTCCTGTTCCGACGACGTATTGGGTGGAGTCACACTCGCAAAAAATGGTGCCGGATTGTTCCAGACCTACAAGTTCATCGTGGAACAAGAGCTGGCTGACGGGCGACTCGTCGAAGTATTGACGCCGTTTGGCGGGCGGTCGAGGCCGTACACCTTGTTGTACCCCCACGGTCGTCATGTCCCGCAGAGGGTGCGCGCTTTTGTGGATTTTCTGGTTCAGTATCGTGAAGAGTGGGCCTCGCTCTAGCGCAGAACAGATGTTCCCCCTTTTCCCCAGCACGCGCGCTCGATGACTTGAGCGATAACCCTACGACAGGGCCAGGTGGCCACTCCTCTTCGAGACATAAATTGCAAGGGCTGTGAAGCAGCCCGAGAACTCCCCACATTCACTCGAACGTGGCCGGTGCTGCCGAGGGGACCGCATGTGGCTTATGCTTGTGCTCGGCACCCCCACAACAAGGACGTGGCAATGCTCGCCGCCATAAAACGCTACCCGCACACCGTTCGCCTGCTGCTCACCACCACCTTCACGCTTACCGTCGCCCGCGCCCTCACCCTGCCCTACCTGGTGGTTTACCTGGCCGACAATTTCCAGCTGCCGATCAGCCAGATCGGTCTGCTGATCGGTGGCGCGCTGATCATCGCCTCACTATTGAGTCTGTATGGTGGCCATCTGGTCGACACCTTGCGCAACCACACGTTGGTCAGCGCCAGTACCCTGCTGTTCGCCCTGGCCTTCGTCGGCGCGGTCGCCAGCCGTTCGGCGCTGCCGTTCTTCTTTTGTCTGGTGTTGATCAACCTGGCCCTGGCAGTGGTCGACATCGCCGCCAAGGCAGGCTTCTGCGCGTTACTGCCGGTGGATGAGCGGGCGGAGGTATTCGCCATCAAGTACGCCCTCAGCAACGTCGGCTACGCCGCCGGCCCGTTGCTGGGCGTGGCCATGCTTGAACTGAACGATCATGTGCCGTTCATCGCTTCTGCCACGCTTGGCCTGGCCATGTGCCTGGCTTATTGGCGCCTTGGCGATCGCAGCCTGCAGGCGAGCGTACCGGACAAACCCGCGGCCGGTTTCGGCCAAGTGGCGCTGGGGCTGGCGCGGGATCATCGGCTGGTGTGCTTTACCTTGGGTGGGGTGCTGAGCGCGGTGGTGTTCGGCCAGTTCACCGCCTACCTGTCCCAGTACCTGGTGGTCACCAGCAACCCGGCCGAAGCCGCACGGCTGATCGGCTATCTGGTCACCACCAACGCCGTGACGGTCATTGCCTTGCAGTACCTGATTGGCCGGCGTATCAGCCGCCAGCGCCTGATGCCGTGGCTGTTGGCCGGCATGGGCCTGTTCATCGCCGGCTTGCTGGGTTTTGCGCTGGCGGGCTCGGTACTGGCCTGGTGCCTGGCGATGCTGGTGTTCACGCTGGGCGAAATCATCGTGATTCCGGCCGAGTACATGTTTATCGACCTGATCGCACCGGAGCACTTGCGCGGGGTGTATTACGGCGCGCAAAACCTGTCCAACCTGGGGGCAGCGCTGGGGCCGGTGATGGTGGGGTTCGCACTGGTACACCTGTGGCCGGGGGCGGTCTTCTACCTGCTGGTGTTGTCGGTGATACTGGCAGGGGTGTTCTACGGGTTGGGTACCCGCAGGGGTTGATGTGGCCTGCTCCGGCCTATTCGCGGGTGAACCCGCTCCTACAACCATCGTCTGCGCTGACGAAGCGGCACTTGCGTGCCAGACTGATTGATCGGGACCGCGTTACCTTTTTGCTTCGGAGTCTTCATGTCGTTGTCCAGCGGGCTGATCGCCGTGGTCGCCCTGGCCTATATGGCCATCATGTTCGCCATCGCCTTCTATGGCGACCGCCGCAGCACGCCATTGCCGCCAAAGCTGCGTGCCTGGGTGTACAGCCTGTCGCTGGCCGTGTACTGCACCAGCTGGACCTTCTTCGGCGCGGTCGGCCAGGCCGCCGAACAGCTTTGGGCGTTCCTGCCAATCTACCTGGGCCCGGTACTGCTGCTGATCTTCGCCCCTTGGGTGCTGCAGAAGATGGTGCTGATCAGCAAGCAGCAGAACATCACCTCGATCGCCGACTTCATCGCCGCGCGCTACGGCAAGTCGCAGACCCTGGCAGTGGTGGTGGCGCTGATCTGCCTGGTCGGCGTGCTGCCGTACATCGCCTTGCAGCTCAAGGGCATCGTACTGGGCGTGAACCTGCTGATCGGCGCCAACGCCGATGCCACCGGCACCCGCGTGCAGGACACTGCGCTGGTGGTGTCGCTGGTACTGGCGCTGTTCGCCATCGTCTTCGGTACCCGCAGCCTGGATGTGACCGAGCACCACCGCGGTATGGTCCTGGCGATTGCCTTCGAATCGCTGATCAAGCTGCTGGCGTTCCTTGCCGTGGGCATCTTCATCGTTTTCAACCTGTATGACGGTTTCGACGACCTGTTCAGCCAGGCCCGCCAGTCGATCCACTTGCAGGACTATTGGAAAGAAACCATCAATTGGCCGTCCATGGTGGTGCAAACCGCCGTGGCAATGATGGCAATCATCTGCCTGCCCCGGCAGTTCCACGTTACCGTGGTGGAGAACATCGAACCGCAGGACTTGCGCCTGGCGCGCTGGGTATTCCCGATGTACCTGGCATTGGCCGCGCTGTTCGTGGTGCCGATTGCCCTGGCCGGACAGATGCTGCTGCCAGGCACGGTGATCTCCGACTCGTTCGTCATCAGCCTGCCGCTGGCCGAGGCGCACCCAAGCCTGGCCCTGCTGGCGTTCATCGGCGGTGCCTCGGCGGCTACCGGCATGGTGATCGTCGAGGCCGTGGCGCTGTCGACCATGGTGTCCAACGACATGCTGCTGCCCTGGCTGCTGCGCCGCAATAACGCCGAGCGGCCTTTCGAAGCGTTCCGTCACTGGATGCTTTCGGTTCGCCGGGTAACCATCGTGGTGATCTTGCTCCTGGCCTATGTCAGCTACCGCCTGCTGGGCTCCACCGCCAGCCTGGCGACCATCGGCCAGATTGCCTTTGCCGCCGTGACCCAGCTCTCCCCGGCCATGCTTGGCGCGCTGTACTGGAAGCAGGCCAACCGTCGCGGCGTGTTCGCCGGCCTGGCCGCTGGCATTTTCCTGTGGTTCTACACCCTGGTGCTGCCGATTGCCGCGCACAGCCTGGGCTGGTCGTTGCAATTGTTCCCTGGCCTGGCATGGCTGCACGGCAACCCGCTGAACCTGCCGATCAGTCCACTGACCCAAGGCGTAGTGCTGTCACTGGCGGGCAACTTCACCCTGTTCGCCTGGGTTTCGGTATTGTCGCGCACACGGGTTTCCGAGCATTGGCAGGCCGGCCGGTTCATTGGCCAGCAGACCAGCGCGCGACCCAGCAGCAAACCGCTGCTGGCGGTGCAGATCGACGACCTGCTGACCCTGGCCTCGCGCTTTGTCGGTGAAGAGCGCGCACGGCAGAGCTTCATCCGCTTTGCCTACCGCCAGGGCAAGGGCTTCAACCCTAACCAGAACGCCGACGGCGACTGGATCGAGCACACCGAGCGCCTGCTGGCCGGCGTACTCGGTACCTCGTCGACCCGCGCGGTGGTCAAGGCGGCCATCGAAGGCCGCGACATGCAGCTGGAAGACGTGGTGCGCATCGCTGACGAAGCCAGTGAGGTGCTGCAGTTCAACCGCGCCCTGCTGCAAGGCGCCATCGAGAACATCAACCAAGGCATCAGCGTGGTCGACCAGAACTTGCACCTGGTGGCCTGGAACCGCCGCTACCTGGAACTGTTCAACTACCCGGACGGACTGATCAGCGTTGGGCGACCGATTGCCGACATCATCCGCTACAACGCCGAGCGCGGCCTGTGCGGCCCTGGCGAAGCACAGGTGCATGTGGCGCGGCGGCTGCACTGGATGCGCCAGGGCCGCGCGCACTCCTCCGAGCGACTGTTCCCCAATGGCCGGGTGATCGAGCTGATCGGCAACCCGATGCCGGGCGGCGGCTTTGTCATGAGCTTCACCGACATCACCCCGTTCCGCGAGGCCGAGCAGGCACTGCGCGATGCCAACGAACGCCTTGAGCAACGCGTGGCAGAGCGTACCCAAGAGCTTTCGCAGTTGAACCAGGCGCTGTCCGAAGCCAAGAGCCAGGCCGAAGCGGTGAGCAACTCCAAGACCCGCTTCCTGGCCGCCGTCAGCCATGACCTGATGCAACCTTTGAACGCCGCACGACTTTTCTCTGCCGCATTGTCGCAACAGGCCGAGGGCATGAACGAAGAGGCCCGGCAGCTGGTACAGCACATGGACAGTTCGCTGCGCTCGGCTGAAGAGCTGATCAGCGACCTGCTGGACATCTCGCGCCTGGAAAACGGCAAGATCACCCCGGATGCCAAACCCTTCGCCCTCAACGAACTGTTCGACACCCTGGGCGCCGAGTTCAAGCTGCTGGCGGCCGAGAAGGGCCTGGAGTTCCGCCTGCGCGGCAGCCGCCTGCGGGTGGACAGCGACATGAAACTGCTACGCCGGGTGCTGCAGAACTTCCTCACCAATGCCCTGCGCTACGGCAAGAGCCCGATCCTGCTGGGCGCGCGCCGGCAGGGCGAGCGTTTGTGGCTAGAGGTCTGGGACCGTGGCCCGGGCATTGCTGACGACAAGCTGCAAGTGATCTTTCAGGAGTTCAAGCGCCTGGACAGCCACCAGACCCGTGCCGAGAAGGGGCTAGGCCTGGGCCTGGCGATCGCAGACGGCCTGTGCCGGGTGCTGGGGCACCCGCTGGAGGTGCGCTCATGGCCGGGCAAGGGCACGGTGTTCCGCGTCAGCGTACCGATTGCCCGCCAGGCCGCCGCAGCGCCAAGCGCCCCGGTGGAACAACAGGGCGGCCAGCCTCTGGCCGGGCTGCAAGTGCTTTGCGTGGACAACGAAGACAGCATCCTGATCGGCATGAACAGCTTGCTGAGCCGCTGGGGTTGCCAGGTATGGACCGCGCGCAACCAGGCCGAATGCGAAGCCCTGCTGGCCAAGGGCATGCGCCCGCACCTGGCATTGGTGGACTACCACCTGGACGACGGCGAGACCGGCACCGGGCTGATGGGCTGGCTTCGAGCACGGCTGGGTGAGCCGGTACCCGGTGTGGTGATCAGCGCCGACGGCAGCAAGGAAACCATCGCACGGGTACACGCATCAGGCCTGGACTACCTGGCCAAGCCGGTCAAGCCGGCGGCCTTGCGCGCCCTGCTCAATCGCCATCTGAGCCTGGCTCAGTAACCGCTACCTCGGGCAGCGCCTCGTCGGACAGCGCCCGCTCCAGCAAGTCTGCCGGCAAGCTCTTGCTGGCACGGGCGCCCAGAAGCTTCAGCTGCTCGCTGCGGCTGACCAGGTTGCCACGCCCTTCGCACAGCTTGTTGCGCGCTGCGGCATAAGCCTTGTCCACCTGCTGCAAGCGGTTGCCCAGCTCATCCAGATCCTGGATGAACAGCACGAACTTGTCGTAGAGCCAGCCGGCGCGCTCGGCAATTTCGCGGGCGTTCTGCCCTTGACGTTCCTGCTTCCACAGGCTGTCGATGACCCGCAGGGTCGCCAGCAACGTGGTAGGGCTGACAATCACGATCTGCCGGTCGAAGGCCTCCTGGAACAGGTTCGGCTCGGCCTGCAGGGCCGCTGAAAAGGCCGCCTCGATGGGCACGAACAACAACACGAAATCCAGGCTGTGCAGGCCTTCGAGGCGGCTGTAGTCCTTGCTCGACAGGCCTTTGACGTGGCTGCGCAGCGACTGCACATGCTGCTTGAGCGCAGCTTCGTCGTTGCCGGCAACGAACTGCTGGTACGCCGTGAGGCTGACCTTGGCGTCCACCACCACCTGCTTGTTGCCGGGCAGCATGATCAGCACATCCGGCTGGAAACGCTCGCCGTCGGCGCTTTTCAGGCTGACCTGGGTCTGGTATTCGCGCCCCTTTTCCAGGCCGGCATGTTCCAGCACGCGTTCGAGAATCAGCTCACCCCAGTTGCCCTGGGTCTTCTGGCCCTTCAAGGCCTGGGTAAGGTTGGTGGCTTCGTCGGACAGACGCAGGTTGAGCTGTTGCAGGCGCTCCAGCTCCTTGCCCAGCGAGAAGCGCTCGCGGGCCTCTTGTTGGTAGCTTTCCTCCACGCGTTTTTCGAAGGCATGGATGCGCTCCTTGAGCGGGTCGAGCAACTGGCCCAGGTGTTGCTGACTGGTCTGGGCGAAGCGCTGTTCGCGTTCGTCGAAGATTTTGGTGGCCATGTCGGCGAACTGGGCGCGCAAGGTGTCACGGGCCTCCTGCAGGTCTTCCAGGCGTTGCTGGTGGCTTTCCTGCTGTTCACGCAGTTCTGCGTCCAGGCGCGCGGTTTGCGCTTCCAGGCGGCGCAGTTCGGCTTCGCGGTTGGCGCGCTCAAGGCTCCAGGCGTGGGCGGCGTCGCGGGCATTGTCGCGGTCGATCTGCAGCAGCTCCAGCTCACGGCCTTGAGCAGCCAACTGGGCCTGTTTGACGGCATTGGCCTCACTGAGGTCGCTGACCTCGTCGCGGCTGGCGTCCAGTTGCGCCTGCAGGCCGGCCTGGGCCAGCTGGGCAGCGTTGAGGCGCTCTTCGAGCAAGGCCTGCTCACCTTGCCGTGCGCCCTGGCGGCGCTGCACCTGCATGACCCACACCAGACAGGGTATTGCCCCTGCCACCAAGCCCAGCAGAATGCTGGCCAGATCCACTGTCATGCTAACCCCGAACGCTCTGATGCAAATTGAGTGCAGCTTATCAGCCTGACTGGCGTGTTGCCTGCATCGGCCTCTTCGCGGGCCTGCCCGCTGCGCAAGCCTGAAGGAAAAGCCCGCACGGTCGCCCGTAGGAGCGGGTTCACCCGCGAAGAGGCCGGCCCTGCTGGCCAATCTCCACCCGCCGTTCACCGTCGCCGCCGCCACCGTATTCGCGGGTAAACCCGCTCCTACACACGCATCGGGGGTTGAACACAGGCCGCCGTAGGAGCGGTTTTACCCGCGAAGAGGCCGGCCCTGCTGGCCAATTTCCACCCGCCGTTCACCGTTGCCGCCGCTACCGTATTCGCGGGTAAACCCGCTCCTACCACGGTGATGGACACACATCGGGGATTGCTCGCAAAAGGGCCCGCACAGGCAACGAAGCTCAGGCAGGAAACCACTGTCGCAGCAACCGCCGCGCTTCCTGCGAGCCCTGCCCTGCGGCAAGCTCAAGCCAATAGCGCGCCTGCTCCGGCTCGTTTTGCCGACACAGCCGAGCGTACTCCAACTGCGCCCGACGATCCCCTGCGCGGGCTGCCTGACGCAGCAGCTCATGGCCAATACGCCGGTCGCGGGCATTGCCACAGTCGCGGCACAGCATCTGCCCCAGGCGGCTCTGCGCCACAACCACACCTTGGCGCGCCGGCTGCTTCAACAGGCGCCCGGCCAGGTGCTTGACCTGAGGTTTATCGCCCAGGCGCGGGCTATCGAGCAACCACAGGGCCACTTTCAGGGAAAAGCGTTTGGCGGGAGGTGCAAGTGTCGATGCAACGGGGCTGGCGAGGTGTTTACCGCGAAACTTCATGAGCAACAGGTTTTGGTAACTCGAAAAGCGCGCCACTCTACTCTTTTTTTTTCGCCCTGGCCTGTCGATTTCTGGAGTATTGAAAAAAAATTCAATGATCTTTTCTTGACGTTTCCAGGAGGATGACCAACCGGTCTTTTGGAGCATGGGGATTGTCGGACAGTTCATCCCGTTGCTGGCACGCCCGTGCTAGAGCAAGCGCTCGGGACAATCCACAGTTCCTGTGGATAACTCGGTGGACAACCCCCTATCACACCCCTCAAACCCCCGTGAATTGGGGGCTTTGGTCAAACTGACGATTTTTTCACCAGCTAAAAATAGTGTTTTTTTTCATTGACTTAACCACGCAGTCAAGGCATTGGCGAGGCTGCCGGGTGGTGTTATCAAGCCGTTACAAGCGCTGCCCCGAATGTGAACAAGTGCACCATAAACCTTCATTTCCGTGCACGAAAAGGACACATCGGCCCGCATAAAGGCCATTTACCCCCTCTTCACAGCAGCGAGAATTCGCGCCATACTGCGCGGCTCACTTGAACATACATACTGCTTGCCAAACACCTGCACTTCCGGTAAGGTGCCCCTCGTTAGTACCAAGCTGAAAGTCAATTTTGGCCGCAAGCGTCCTTGCAGACTCGTTCCCCCCAAGAGCAGTTCTGCTGAAACAAGGACCGGCCCATTCAATGATTCACTCGCCAGCACTGCGCTGCGCAAGCATGAATCACATGACAGATTGATCAGGATCCCACCTCGACGGCCTAGAACCTTGGCCTCGGCGTGCTGCCTGCCTTCCGAAGTACCTACCAGTCAGCCCAAGCGCCTACATTTGATTGCGCCCCCTCTGGCTGCCCTGTTCCAGTCAGGTTCGTTCGTCCCTTAATAAAGGCGTCACTGGAACGTTTCTATCATGCACGGATCTTATCCCCGTGTTTAAAGCAGGAACCTCCAACAATATGCAAACTCATCATCAGATTCAGGCTGCCATTGGCACCCTCTCCCAGGCCTTCTCGCCGTTGAAGTGCCTTATCGTTGCCCCACGCAAGGGCAGCTTCAGCTTTACCTTGGTAGACGAACACGGCGTTGCCTGCCACACCGAACGCCTGTACCACGAACAGTACAGCCGCAGCGAACCGCTGCAGGCGGTGATCGCCAGGACTCGTCAGTCGCTTACCGCGTGACCGGCGAATGCCGGGGTATTCAAGCGCTGAATCATCCAATCGCAAGACTGCCTGAACGCTCCTGGCGTAATTGCCTTAGGGCATATGGCCCGGAGCATCAGGCAGTAATCGATTTAAAAACAGCTCTTTACACCACGATTATCACACTACACTTCAACTCGAGCGGTGCTTTCCGCTCCCGGCGGGCCTGATCATTCACCAGCTGCCAAGCTCCAGCGCCCGTCCGGCCCTTACCTGCTCGAGGGCATCATGGGTATTGCGGCGAATGAATTGTGTCAGTATGTGATCCGACCCACCCTGGTCTACCTGAACCGTCACTGCGCCAGCGCCGAAGCTTTGTTACTGGGCATCGCCGCCAGTCAGTCAGCCCTCGGCTCAGCCCTGCATGACCGGCGCGGGCACGGCCTTTACCGTATCGGCGAGCAACGTCACCAGGCGCTCTGGGACGAATACCTGGCCCGTGATCCCGACCTAGCCAGCCTGATTCGCGGCCTGGCCAGCCAGCACGCCTTCCTTGGTGGCCCGCACCTGGAGCTCACCGTCAACCTGCGCTATTCCACTGCCATTGCCTGGATGCTCATCGAAGAGCAGGCCACACCATTGCCTGCGGCGGACGATCTACTGGCACTGGCGCGGATCTGGCGACAGATTTTCAACCCCCAGGGTCGCCTGCGCGACTTCACCCACGCCTGGCATGCCTGCATAGATCAGAAATTGCCACAGGCATCTTGAGACGCGTCCTACAACTATACCGGAAAAAAGGGAATTTTGGTCGGATTGTCCTACAAAACCGCTCTAACTCCTGCGATTGAGCCTATAGCGCGGCGCGTGATTTGTTGGTAGCTTTTCGCCCCGGAGATCCCAAGGAGTTTTCTAATAATGAAAAAAGTAATGCTCAAAACCTCCCTCGGCGTAGCCGTTGCGCTTGCTTCCAGCCAACTGCTCGCCAGCGGCTTCGCGCTCAACGAACAGAGCATCAGCAGCATGGGGACAGGTTTCGCGGGACGTTCTTCTTCTGCCGAAGATGCCAGTACCGTATTCGGCAACCCGGCCGGCATGTCCCGCCTCAAGCGCGAACAGTTCACCGTGGGCGGCGCTGCCGTCATCGCCAAGACCGACATATCGGGCCCAGGCAGCAACCTCGGGGGGGAAACCGATGGTGACATGGTGCCTGTCGTTGGCGTACCCATGGGTTACTACGTCAAGCCGATCGATGACCACTGGAGCGTCGGTTTCGGTGTCTACGTACCGTTCGGCCTGGTAACCGACTACGGCAGCGATGATGCCGCGCGCTACTGGGGCAAGAAGAGCCACGTACAGGTTGTCACCTTCCAGCCGACTGTCAGCTATGCCTTCAACGACAAGGTCTCGATCGGTTTTGGCCCGACCATCAACCGCATCGAAGGGGAACTGGGCTCGAGCCTGATCAACCCGTTCACCCCGGGCCGTAACGACGGCGAAGTGAAGATCAAGGGCGACGATACCGCCGTTGGCTACAACATCGGTATTCTGGTCCAGGCCACCGACCGCACCCGTGTCGGTCTTACCTATCACTCGATGGTCGACTACAAGCTCGAGGGCAAGACCCGTGTCAGCACCCCGCTGATCGGGCCATTCAACGGCAACAAGTTTGAGGCCAGCCTGAAGATCAAGACGCCTGAATCCGTCGACCTTTCGGTTACCCATGAACTGGACGACCAATGGACCCTGTACGCAGGCAGCACCTGGACGCGCTGGAGCCGCCTGGAAGACATCACCGTGCAGAACGATGTGCCGGCGCCACTGGCAGGTTCGGCGTTCCAGACCATCACCGAAGAGCAGAACTGGCATGACACCTGGGCTCACGCCATTGGTGCATCCTACAAGGTCAACAAGGAGTGGGTACTGCGTACCGGCTT
The DNA here is from genome assembly GCF_054611535.1 of Pseudomonas sp. VEM90. Classification (NCBI taxonomy): domain Bacteria; kingdom Pseudomonadati; phylum Pseudomonadota; class Gammaproteobacteria; order Pseudomonadales; family Pseudomonadaceae; genus Pseudomonas; species Pseudomonas sp. VEM90. The sequence continues at coordinate 29,662 of NZ_JBTRAR010000003.1, forward strand.
CACCGTCGACCAGTCGCCAACCAACAACCACGATCGTTCGCCGCGCATCCCGACTGGCGACCGCAAGGTGTTCAGCCTGGGTGCCGGCTGGAGCCCGAACGACGACATGACCATTGACGTCGCCTACTCCTACCTGTGGGAGGAGGACACCAAGGTCAATCAGGTCAGCGCGACCAAAGGCAGCTACCAGGCCAAGTACGAGAACAGCGCTCACGGTATCGGTGCATCCCTCACCTACCGCTTCTGATTCTTGCGCGTCACATGAAAACCGCCTTCGTGGCGGTTTTTTTTCATGCCTGCACTTGCCAGCTGTCGCCCAGGCACTCGCGCAGATAGTCCATGAAAACGCGCACCTTGGTGGTCATGGCAAAGCGATCGGCCAGGCACAGGTAGATGTCCATGGGCTCGGTCTGGGCGTAAGCCTGGCTGCTGTCGCAGTATTCGAACAGCGGCACCAAGGCGCCCGAGGCCAGGTGTGGCCGCACAATGAACTCGGCCAGGCGGGTGATGCCACCATCGTGCAGGGCCATCTGGGTCAGGGCATCGATATCGTCGCTGATCAATACATTGCCGAATTCCGCTTCGAAACGCAGGCCGTCCCGTATGAAGCCCCAGCGCAGGAAGCGGCCATCCACCGGGTAGCGAAACACAAGGCAACGGTGCCCGCGCAAGGCCTCGGGCGTGCCAGGTACGCCAGCACTTTGCAGGTAGCCAGGTGAGGCACAACAAATGAACGGAATGCGGGCGATGCGCCGGGCCAGCAACTGGTCTTCGAGCTGCGGCGCAATGCGCAGGCTCACGTCAACGTCTTCACGGGCATGGTTGACCCGACGATCAGTCGTTACCAACTCTATCGAAAGTAAGGGGTAGCGGGCACTGAAAGCAGGTATCAACGGTGCCAGCACATGGCGCCCGAAGGCAGAGGTCGAGGCAATGCACAACCGCCCCTGAGGTTCGCTGTCGGGTGTTGTCACTGCCTGTTCGGCCAGGACCAGATCACGCTCGATGTGCTTTACACGCTCGTAATACTGAGCACCAGAGGGCGTCATGGCCATGCTGCGTGTGGTTCGGCTGAGCAGGCGCACTTGCAGGTGGCCTTCCAGCCGCGCCAGATTCTGGCTGACGGCTGCCGGGCTAAGGCCGATGTTACGGGCGCCAGCGGCAATGCTACCGGCCTCGACCACCTTGATGAAGCAGCGGATGGCGTTGAGCAGGTCCATGGTGAGCTCTTGGATTCGTAATGATTTCTTTATAAAGAACTCAATGCTGCGGGTCTACAGCTGCAGGCGTGCACGTTGCTAATCTGCGCTTCCACTCAGCTTTCAGGAGTTCGCATGAGCAACCTTTCCCGGTCGCGCGGTCGACGCAAATTACACCCGGTCGCTACCCCCTACGTTTTCGCGTTCTTCATGTCGTCGATCATGGCGCTGTTGATGTGCTTTGTGATCACGGCTGCCAATGCCGGGATTACCCCGGAGTATCTGGGCAATGTGCTCAAGGCCTATCAGCTGGCGATGCCGGTGGCATTTGTGTGTGTGCTGGTGGTCCGGCCGGTGGTGATGCGGCTGGTGGCGATTACCGTGCATGCACGGTGAAGTGGCCTGCAGCCAGCCACTTCCTGTTTTTGATCTTGATCTTCACGACTTCAGGAGGCCTGCGCTCGGCCTCCTGAAGTCGCAATCTGCATCGCCTGAACTGCCTCGCACTTAGAAGCAGAAGTCGCAGCAAGATCAGCCTGGTTACTGCTGTGAGGCGATGGCCTTTTCGATAGCGGCGCGGAATGCGGGATCATCCGGTTTGGTCAGGCTGGAGAAGTTACCAATCACCTTGCCCTTGCGATCGACAACATACTTGTAGAAATTCCACTTCGGCGCACTGCTCTGGCTGGCCAGCTCCGCGAACAGCGGTATCGCATCCTTGCCCCGCACCGCCTGCGTCTTGGTCATGGTGAAGGTGACGCCGTAGTTGGCATAGCAAACCTTGGCAGTCTTCTCACTGTCGGCGTCTTCCTGCTTGAAGTCATTGGACGGCACGCCGAGCATTTCCAGCCCTTGCTCGTGATATTCCTTGTACGTCGCCTCAAGCCCCTCGAACTGCGGGGCAAAACCGCAATAACTGGCAGTGTTCACCACCACGAGCGGCTTGCCGGCAAAGCGTTCGCACAGCTCGACCTGCCCCTTGCCGCGCAATTCCGGCAGGCTGCCCTGCAACAACGCCGGGCAATCCGCTGCCCAGCTCGATGTACTGGCAAGCAGGGCCAGCACCGGCACCGTCAACCAATGTGCACGCATGACTCGTTTCTCCCGCATGACAACCCTTGAGCTTGCAGGGTAGCGCCTAACACACACTCATGCCCAGTTGCATCAGCGCCATCCCTCCCTGATGCCAGCCCCACCACACCAGTGCCAACAGCAACAGAGCGGCAACCGCCAACAGCCCGCGGAGCAGGTAGCGGTTCATGCTGCCTGGGCCTGAAGGCGTGCAACCGGGCGTTCGCGCACCGGCCAGTTAAGGGCAGCAGCCAGCAAGCTGAGCAGGATGGATATCTGCCAAACCAAGTCGTAGCTACCGGTGCGGTCATACACCACCCCACCCAGCCACCCCCCCAGGAACGCGCCCAACTGATGGAACAGGAACACGATACCGCCCAGCATGGACAGGTTACGCACCCCGAACACGGTGGCCACGGTACCATTGGTCAACGGTACCGTGGACAACCACAGCAGGCCCATGGCAATACCGAACAGATAAGCACTGAACTCGCTCACCGGCGCCCACAGGAACAGCACGATCACCACCGCGCGCAGCAGGTACAAACCGGTCAGCAGGCGCGGCTTGGACATGCGCCCGCCCAACCAGCCAGCGGTGAAGGTTCCGACGATGTTGAACAGGCCGACCAGCGCCAGCACTGTCGTACCGGTGGTCGCAGCCAGGTGCTGGTCAACCAGGTAGGCCGGCAGGTGCACGCCAATGAACACGACCTGGAAGCCACAGACAAAAAAGCCCAGCGCCAGCAACCAGAAGCCGGAGTGCGTGCACGCCTCGCGCAGCGCCTGGCCCAGGGTCTGCTCGGCACCGTGACTGGGTAACGGGCGATCGCGCAGCAGGCCGACGAAAGGCACGATGAACGCCACCATCAGCCCCAGCACCAGCAACGCTGCCGACCAGCCCAGCCACTGAATCAGACCAAGGGTGCCCGGCAACATGGCGAACTGGCCGAATGACCCGGCGGCGCTGGCGATCCCCATGGCCATGCTGCGTTTTTCGGCCGGCACAGCACGCCCGACCACACCGAGGATGACCGAGAACGACGTGCCGGACAGGCCAATGCCGATCAGCAAGCCCGCACTCAGCGATAACGACCAGGCCGAATCAGCCATGCCCATCAGGATCAAGCCGACGGCATAGAGAATACCGCCGATGATGACCACCCGCGCCGCGCCAAGCCGGTCGGCCAAGGCGCCAGCGAACGGCTGCGCCAGCCCCCAGATCAGGTTCTGCAGGGCAATGGCGAAGGCAAACACCTCACGCCCCCAGCCAAAATCAGCACTCATCGGCGCCAGGAACAGGCCGAAGCCGTGTCGTACGCCCAAAGATAGCGCCAGTATCAAGGCCGCCCCCACCAATACCCATCCGCTGGTTCGCCACACCGAAGTCATTTTCGTTATCTCCCGCTCATCGCAAGGTTTTGCGGGTATATACCCGCTTATAGTCGTATCGAGTCAGGCCAGTTGTTTCAGCAGTCGCACCAGCTCATCCCGCTGCCCCACCCCGAGCCGTTCAACCAGCTCTTTCTGCGCCTGCTCCCAAGCTGGGTGGGCAACGTGCAACAGTTGCTTACCCGCTGCGGTCAACAGCACCACGCGGTTACGCTGGTCGTCGCCATCGCCCAGTGCTACCAGCCCATCCGCCTCCAGCACACGCAGATTACGGCCCAGGGTACTGCGCTCGAGTCCCATGGCTTCAGCCAGGACTGTGATGCTGGGTCGGTCGAGCCGTTGCAGGTGACGCAGCAGGGAAAACTGGGCGACATTGACCCCGAAGCCGGCAAGGGCTTCGTCGTAATGCCGGCTCACCCCGCGGGCGGCACGACGCAGGTGGGTACAGATGCATTCACTGGTCAGCATGGATACGTGTATATACCCGCATACTGACTGTTGCAAGAAGTTTCACAAGGGGTGAGAAGCGTCAGTCCGGGTTCAAGCGCCTGCGGATCGGCTCGAACTCAACCGTGGCCTTGCGCGCCAGGGGGTCTGGCGCGCCCTGCTCGGCCGCCTGCCAGTAGCGCCACGGCACCTTCGCCGTGCCCAGTTCGTAGTCCATGCCATCCCAGTTGTCTTCACGGAAGCTATAGAACGCCCAGTGCAACCGGTTGCGATCCAGCACGACGAGTACATCTTCAAGATACTGCCGACAACCCGGCAACCTGCGCATGCAGCCAAACTCTCCCACCACCAGGCGAGAACGCGGCAGCCCCATGGCTTCGGCCCATGCCAGCGGCTGGCGCAGGTAGCGTTCGACGCGTTGCCCATCCCACAGCTGGGTCTGCCCGGCAAAAGGTACGGGGCCTGGATAGGCGATGGGATGCTTGCGCGCCATGTTCGGCGCACTGGTAGCGGCATAGGGCTCATACATGTGCACGCTGTACAGCACTCGCGCGTCTTCCAGCGGGGCTGGCCAGTAGCCGAACGCGTCTGCACCCGCATACCAGCCGGCATCGACCATGATCGGCGTATCAGCGTCTTCTTCGCGAATGGCCGCTATCAGTTGCCGGTACAGCAAGGGCAGATCGCGCGTACCTCCCTGCTCTTGCGCATACCACTGCTGCATCTGCCCACGTTTGGCATGTTCAGCCAGGCTGCTCTGTTTCTCCGGTGCTGGCTCATTGATCAGGTTGTAGGCGGCGATGGCCGGATGGCGCTTCAGTTCGCGCGCCATATCTCGCCAGAAGGCCGCAGCCTGGGACCAGTAGCGTTTGTCTTGCCACAGGCGATCATCGAACTGGCCCTGGTTATTTTGCGACCAGCGCATACCCGGTAGCGAGAGTGGCGCGATGACCACCTTGAGCCCCGCCTGGTGTGCCCGGTCGAGGGTGGCACGCAGCACAGCCAGGTCGGCTTCGGGCAGGCCTTCATAGGTATCGGCGCTGCCGAGGAGGAAATCACGTTTCACCGGTTGCCATTTGTCGTACGACAGCCGCACCCAGGTAGCGCCGTACCCCCTCAGGGCATCGAAGTAGGCCTGATCGGGTGGCAGCCGGTTGAAACTGTTGCCGCCGTGGCGTGGGGTGTCCCAGAACGCCATGAGATCTGCAGCAGTGGCTGGGAGGGTGGACAGGACCAATAGACTGGCAAAGATCCAGTGACGCACGGGAAGCCTACCTGGTTGCATGAAGGGAGGCTGAGGATACGCCGACAAGGGAGATGCAGGCGCTACCGGACCGTTGCTGGAAGTTACTGCCCCGCCTCCACCTATGAGGCCTTTCGCGAAAGCACTGCAAAGCAGCCCCGGAAGTACGGTCCGGGCCAAGCGCTCAACCCCCCAGCGCCAACCCGAGCAGGACGGCCAGCTCCAGCAACTCCAGCAACGCACCCGCGGTATCACCGGTGGTCCCACCCAGGCGCCGGCACATCAGATGCCGCAACCAGACAAACACCGCCAGCGCCAGCAGTACGCTCCATCCGCCAAGGAACAGGCAGAACAGCATACAAACCAGCAACACCCACCCCGCCGCGCGCCGGGGCAAATGTTCGGCCAACGCCTGGCCCAACCCGCCAGATCGCACATAAGGTGTGCCCAGGAACAGGCCCAACATCGCCGCCCGCCCAATCAACGGCGCCAGCAGCAATTGCGCCCCGACGCCCTGCCCGACCAGCACCCACAATGCGCAAAACTTCAGCAGCAACACCAAGACCAGGGTGACCACGGCTATCGGCCCACTGCGCGGGTCTTTCATGATCAGCAAGGTGCGTTCACGGTCGCCGAAACCACCTAGCCAAGCGTCGGCACTGTCCGCCAGGCCATCCAGGTGCAAGGCACCACTGAGCAGTACCCACAACGTCAGCAGCAAAGCCGCGTGCAGCGGCGGCGGCGTGCCCTGTAGCAGATGGCTGGCCAACCACAGCAGCAAGCCGAACAGCAGCCCAACCAGCGGGTAATACAGCAGCGAACGCCCCACCTCACTCGGTGCCGGCATGCCCGGCAGGCTCACCGGCAGGCTGCTGAGAAACTGCAAGGCGATCCAGAACGGTAACATCTCAGGGTGCCTCGACCAGTTGCCCGTCGTCACCCGGCACCAGCCGCATCAATGCCCCATGGCCAACCTCGACCTGCAGTAACTGCGCCCTGGGCAAGCCACGGGCACGGGCCAGTAACAGCCGCATCACGCCGCCATGGGTCACCAGCAGCACGCGCTTGCCGGCATGTTGCAGGCGCAAACGCTCGACCGCCGCCAGCACCCGTTCGGCAAATGCCTCGACCGGTTCGCCATTGGGCGGTGTGAAGGCGTAAGGGTCGGCCCAGAAACGCCCCAGTGCATCGGCCTGGTGCTCCATGATCTGCGCCGCAGTTTGGCCCTCCCAATCACCGAAGTGCAGTTCCTGCAGGGCAGGCTCACGCTGCACTGGCAGTTTCAATTGCGCACCCAGCTCATCGGCAAAACGCCCGCAGCGCTGCAGCGGCGAGCTGACCAGCACCTGCCATGGACCGGCGTCGGCCACGGCGCGGCGCATCTGCACCCAGCCCTTGTCGGTCAAGGCATCATCAAGGCTGCCACGCAGGCCGCCCTGTTCCGTTTCACCATGGCGCAGCAAGTCGAGGATCATGCCGGGCGGTCCGCCACCGCGGCCTCGACAAAGGTCGCCATCTGCCCATGCAGCGCACAGGCCAGGCGCAACAGCGGCACCGCCAGGGCAGCGCCACTGCCCTCACCCAGACGCAAGCCCAAGGCCAGCAAGGGTTCGGCCTGCAGCGCAGCAAGCAAGGTCTTGTGGCCGGGCTCAGCGCCCTGGTGAGCGAACAACAACCAGGCCCGACACTGCGGGTTGAGGCGCACTGCCACGAGCGCAGCGACACTGCAGATAAAGCCATCCACCAGCACCGCGACACCCGCCTGCGCGCAACCGAGGTAGGCACCGGCCAACGCCGCGATCTCGAAACCGCCAACACAAGCCAGTGCCTGCAACGGGTCTTCAGCGCGCAAGCCATGCAGGCGCAGCGCCCTCTCGATGACTTCCGCCTTGTGCTGCACCCCGGCGTTGTCCAGGCCGGTGCCTGGGCCGCTCAGCGCCGACGCCGGGCACCCTAGCAGAACACTGGCCAAGGCTGCGGCGGCGGTGGTGTTACCAATGCCCATCTCACCACCGATGAACAGCTGTGCGCCCTGTTCGGCAGCGCGCTGGGCACTGTCGCGGCCGGCCTGCAAAGCCGCTTGCAGCTGGTTTGCGGTCATCGCGGGTTGGCGGGCAAAGTTGGCAGTACCGGTGCCCAGGCGCAGATGGCGCACGCCGGGCAGCTCCAGCTGCGCGTCAATGGTGCCCAGGTCGACCACGTCCAGGCTGGCCTGCAGCTGCCGCGCCAGCACACTGATCGCCGCGCCCCCGCCGACGAAGTTACATAGCATCTGCCCGGTCACCGCCTGCGGATAGGCCGAGATGCCCTCTTCGACCACGCCGTGGTCACCGGCAAAAATGCTGATGGCTACCTTATCCAGCGTTGGCCGCTCAAGCCCCTGAAGGCCAGCCAACTGAATGGCCAGCTCTTCAAGTTGGCCAAGCGAGCCAGCAGGTTTGGTCAGTTGCTGCTGACGGGCGCGGGCCTGGTCCATGGCGGCGTTGTCGAGGGGTTGGCAGGCGTCACGCCACCAGGCTTGGGTCATAGTGCAGGTCCTTTGAGGATTAAGGGCAGGCCGGCCACGGTCAACACGACACGCTGACAGCGTTCGGCCACGGCCTGGTGCAGCCAGCCGGCCAGGTCGACATAGCGCCGGGTCAGCTCGCCCATGGGTACGACGCCCAGGCCGGTTTCGTTACTGACCAGGATAAGGGTGCCAGGTAACTGCTCCAGGCACGCCAACAGGGCATCACGCTCCTCGGCCAGGCGCTGGTCGTCGTCCAGCATCAACAAATTGGTCAGCCACAGGGTCAGGCAATCCACCAGCAGGCAGCGCCCTTCGGCCGCCTCGGAGCGCAGTACCGCAGCCAGGGCCAAGGGCTCTTCGATCAACCCCCAGTCATCCGGCCGACGCTGGCGATGCAGCAACACGCGTTCATTCATTTCACCATCCAGCGGCTGGCTGGTGGCGATGTAGGTCACCGGCAAGCCGCTGGCACTGGCCAACTGTTCAGCCAGGCGGCTTTTGCCAGACCGGGCACCACCGAGGATCAGGTTACGCATATCAGGCCACCCCACACAGCTGACGCAATTGTGCGGTGTCCAGGTGCTTTTCCACCAGATCGGCCAGGCGCTCGATGTCGTGTTCGCGCAACGCTTCGTAGTCGATAACCTGCACATCCTCCAGCCCGGCCCAGCGCAATAGCGCGGCACACGACTGGCTGCCTTCGAACAGGCCATGCAGGTAGGTGGCGAGGATCTGGCCATCGGCACTGACTGCTCCATCATGGCGGCCATCAGCCAGTTGGACCGCGGGTTGCTCCAGAGCAGGCCCGGTGGTCACGCCAGCATGAATTTCATAACCGGTTACCGTTGCCGCTTCAAGGCTCAGCGTCCCGGCAACATTGCGCAGTTGCTTCTCGGCTTCGAGCACCGTGGCATAGTCGAGCAGGCCGAGCCCCTGGCTTGAGCCTGCGGCCCCCTCCAGCCCCAGCGGGTCATGCACTTCGCGCCCCAGCATCTGCAGACCACCGCAGATACCGATCAGCTTGCCGCCATAACGCAGGTGCCGCTCGATAGCCTTGTCCCAACCGCGCTCGCGCAGTTGTGCCAGGTCGCCGCGTACGCTCTTGGAGCCCGGCAAGATGATGAGGTCGGCCGCCGGAATCGGCTGGCCCGGGCCGATGAACTGCAAGTCCACCTGCGGGTGCAGGCGCAGCGGGTCGAAGTCGGTGTGGTTACTGATACGCGGCAGCACTGGCACGATCACCTTGAGCACACGCGCGTGCTTGACGCCCTGGCGCACATCGATGCCGTCTTCGGCTTCCAGGTGCAGGTCAGTAACGTAAGGCAGGACGCCCAGCACCGGTTTGCCGGTGCGTTGTTCCAGCCAGTCCAACCCTGGCTGCAGCAGGGCAATATCACCACGGAAGCGGTTGATGACAAAGCCTTTGATCCGTGCCTGCTCACTGGTCGACAGCAATTCCAGCGTGCCCACCAGATGGGCGAACACTCCACCGCGGTTGATGTCGGCCACCAGGATCACCGGGCAGTCCACCGCTTCGGCAAAGCCCATGTTGGCGATATCGCCGGCACGCAGGTTGATCTCAGCCGGCGAGCCCGCGCCCTCGACCATGACCACCGGGTACGCGGCACTCAGGCGCTGGTGAGAAGCCAGCACAGCCTGCATGGCCGTGGTCTTGTAGTCGTGGTAGGCCACTGCATTCATGCTGGTGACCGCGCGACCGTGGATGATGACCTGGGCGCCGGTGTCGCTGTTGGGCTTGAGCAGCACCGGGTTCATGTCGGTGTGCGGCTGTAGCCGGCAGGCCTGGGCCTGCACCGCCTGGGCACGGCCGATTTCACCGCCATCAGCCGTCACCGCGCTGTTCAGCGCCATGTTCTGTGGCTTGAATGGCACCACAGCGACACCCTGACGCAACAGCCAGCGGCACAACGCGGTCACCAGTGTGCTCTTGCCTGCGTCGGAGGTGGTGCCTTGCACCATGAGGGTCGTCATGCCGTTTCCTTTTGATAAGCCGCCAAGGCGTGGGCCAGGCGCTGTTCGTCCGCGGCGCAGGCAGGCAACCCCAGGCGCACAGCCGCTGGCTGTTCGAACAACCGTACAAGGATGCCGCGCCGGGCGAGAAATTCATGCAGTCGCGCAGCGTGCTCGCTACGCACGTACTGGAACAGGTCGCAGCCGCCGCTGGGTGCCAGGCCGGCCCTGCGCAACATGTGCGCAAGCCGCTGGCTGGCAGCAGCACAGCGTTCGGCCTGCGCACGCTGGGCAGCTTGATCAGCCAGACTGGCCTGGGCCAGTACCCGGGTCGGGCCATTGACCGTCCAGGGTCCGAGCAGCTCGGCCAGGCGCAGCAGCAAGCTGCGTTCGGCGGCAACGAAGCCCAGGCGCACACCGGCCAGGCCGAAGAACTTGCCAAACGAGCGCAGCACGATCAGTCCCGGGCGTTCGGCGCAGTCCACCACGCTGTCCGCCGGGGTGTTATCCATGAATGCTTCGTCGACCAGCAGCCAGCCACCGCGGGCAGCCAGGCGAGCATGCCAAGCCAGCAGACGTTCGCGCGATACCCGGTGGCCGGTCGGGTTGTTGGGGTTCACCAGCACCAGCACGTCGAGGCCGTCGAGCGCAGCCTCAACTTGCGCCTCATCCAGCGCCAGCAGTTGGTGCCCCGCCCGTTGCCAGGCATAGGGGTGTTCGGCATAGCACGGCGTCAGCACGCCTACCCGGGCGGCTGTACGCAGCAGCGGCAAGGCCTGGATCGCGGCCTGGGAGCCGGCGACCGGCAGCAACTGGCGGGCGCCGTAATACGCGCGCGCGGCGTCCTCCAGGCCGTCCTCGGTTTCCGGCAGACGGGCCCAGGCGTCGACGGGAATCGGCGGGATCGGGAATGGCCAGGGCGCAATGCCGCTGGACAGGTCGAGCCACTGCTCACGGGGGATACCGTATTGCTGCACCGCGCGAAGCAGGCGACCACCATGTTCAAGCATTGATATAGGCCCCCAGGCAAATCACCAGCAGCCACAGCCACACGCCGCGCTGCACCAGTTGCCAGCCGCGCTCGATGGCATCGGCATCAGCCACTGGCCCCTCGCCCAGGCGCGGCCGCTCATGCAGTTCGCCGTGGTACACCGCCGGGCCACCCAGCGCCACGCCCAGCGCACCGGCGCCAGCAGCCATCACCGGCCCGGCGTTGGGGCTGTCCCACAGCGGACCCTGCTGGCGCCAGCAGGCCAGGGCCAGACGGGTTTTGCCCAACAGGGCATACGTCAGGGCCACCAGCCTTGCAGGTATATAGTTGAGCACATCGTCGATGCGCGCCGCGCACCAGCCAAAGCGCTCGAAACGTTCGTTACGGTAGCCCCACATGGCATCCAGCGTGTTGCTAAGGCGGTACAGCACCACGCCGGGCGCACCGGCCACCACAAACCAGAACAACGCGGCGAACACTGCATCGCTGCCGTTCTCCAGCACCGACTCGGTGGCCGCTCGGGCCACCGCTGGCTCGTCCAGTTCGCGCGTTTCGCGGCTGACCAGGTAGCCAACCCGGCGCCGCGCCTCCGCCAGATCGCCCTGGCGCAAAGCGTTGGCCACCGGCAGCACATGCTCGCCCATGCTGCGCAGCCCCACGGCGCAGTAAAGCGCCAGCACGTCAACCAGCCAGCCGATATACGGCAGCCACGAAAGGATCAGTGCCACCAGGGTCAGCGGCACCACCGCCAGGAACCACGCACTCACGCCGTGGCTGCGCCAGCCACGCCCGCCTGCATTCAGACGGCGCTCAAGGTTGCCGGCCATGTTGCCGAAGGCCACCAAGGGGTGGCGGCGCTGTGGTTCGCCCAGCAAGGCGTCCAGGGCCACCCCGGCCACGGTCAGCAAGGCCACGCTCATTGACGCTCTCCCCATTGGTTTTCGTAAAGCATTTCACTCAGGGGCCGCTCTTCGGCCCAGCTTTCCTGCACCAACATCGGCACCGGATAGAACTCGGCGACCGGCCCAAGGCACAGAACCGCCACCGGCTTGGCACCGCCGGGCATGCCCAGCAACGTGGCCAGCGCCTGCGGGTCGAACAGCGACACCCAGCCCATACCCAGCCCTTCGCCACGCGCGGCCAGCCACAGGTTCTGGATGGCACAGGCCAGCGAGGCCAGGTCCATCTCCGGCAGGGTGCGGCGGCCGAAGATGTGTGGTTCGCGGTTGTCCATCAAGGCCGCCACCAGCAGCTCGGCACAATCGTTTATGCCCTCCACCTTCAGCTTCATGAAGGCATCGGATCGCTCGCCCAATGCCTCGGCCGTGCGTATCCGCTCCGCCTCCACCAAGGCCTGGATGCGCCCGCGCAGGTCACGCCGGGTGATACGGATAAATCGCCACGGTTGCATAAGCCCGACACTGGGCGCCTGATGCGCGGCGGCCAGCAAGCGACCAAGCAGCTCGGGCGCTACCTGGCCACCAGCGAAATGGCGCATGTCGCGGCGCTCGCCGATGGCCCGGTAGATTGCGGCGCGCTCGGCGTCGCTATAGGCGTGATCATTCATGGTCGCAACAGCGCCGCCGCCGCATCCGGGCAGGAAGGGAAATAGAAGTGCACGTAGGAGGCCGTCAGCCGGCCCAGACGATAAACCGCCTCGTTGCCACGCCCGCCGTTGGGGCTCAGACCGCGGGCAATCGGCTCCAGCGCAGTACTGGTCAGCGAATGGTGATAGGTGTGACCGCGCAAGGTCCCTTCCGGCAGCTCCACCGCCTGCAGCGCCAGGGCGGCCAGGCGCTTCTGCATGGTCGCCTCGCCCGGCAGCAGGCCGAGCAGTTCGGCACGTTCACCGGCCACGTCAGTCAAGGCATCGAGCAGGTACAGCATGCCGCCGCACTCGGCCAGCAATGGCTTGCCCTGCGCGTGGTGGGCGCGGATCGCTTCGCACATCGGTGCGTTGGCGGCCAGCGCATGGTGATGCAGCTCTGGATAACCACCCGGCAGATACAGGCTGTCTACTGCCGGCAGTTCGCGGTCGTGCAGCGGCGAGAAGAACACCAGCCTGGCACCAAGGTTGCGCAGCAGGTCGAGGTTAGCGCCATACGTGAAGGCGAACGCTTCGTCCCGCGCCACGCCAATGCGCACATCGGCCAGTGAGGCAACGCAGGCTTGCGGTTCGGGTTCGGCAAAGCTTACTGGCGGCGGCAACGCCGCATCGCAACTGGCGCCCAGCGCTTCGGCAGCAGCGTCCAGCCGGGTGTCCAGGTCATTCAGCTCGCTGGCCTGCACCAGGCCCAGGTGGCGGCTAGGCAGCTCGATGCCGCGCTCGCGGGACAAGCCGCCATACCAGCGCAAGCCTTCGGTCAGGCTGCCTTCCAGCAGTTGCGCATGGCGCAGGCTACCGACCCGATTGGCCAGCACGCCGGCGAACGGCAGGTCGGCCTGGTACCGCGCCAAGCCCAGAGCCAGGGCGCCGAAGGTCTGGGCCATGGCTGTGCCGTCGATCACCGCCAGCACCGGCACGCCAAAGTGGCGCGCCAGGTCGGCGCTCGAAGGGGTGCCGTCGAACAGCCCCATCACCCCTTCGATGAGGATCAGGTCAGCTTCGCCGGCTGCTTCCCACAGCAGACGACGGCTTTCCTCCGCACCGATCATCCACAGATCCAGCTGATACACCGGCGCGCCACTGGCCCGTTCGAGAATCATCGGGTCAAGAAAGTCGGGCCCGCACTTGAACACCCGCACCTTGCGCCCGAGGTTGCGGTGCAGGCGGGCCAGGGCAGCAGTGACGGTTGTCTTGCCCTGGCCAGAGGCCGGTGCCGCGATCAACACGGCGGGGCAGTGGCGCGATCGACTCACAGTTCGACGCCTTTCTGCGCGCGGATACCAGCCTGGAAGGCATGCTTGAGCATACCCATTTCGGTCACGGTATCAGCCAGTTCGATCATCTCGGGTTTCGCAGCGCGGCCAGTGACAATCACATGCTGCATGGGCGGGCGGGCCTGAATGTCGGACAGTACCTGGTCCAGGTCGAGGTAACCATGCTTGAGCGCGATGTTGAGCTCGTCCAGCACCACGAATTGCACACCTGGGTCCTGCAGCAACTGGCGCGACACCGCCCAGGCGGCTTGCGCGGCAGCGATGTCACGCTGGCGGTCCTGGGTTTCCCAGGTAAAGCCCTCGCCCATCACGTGGTAGCGCACCTGTTCGGGGAAGCGACGGAAGAACAGCTCCTCGCCGGTGCTGTTGCGCCCTTTGATGAACTGCACCACACCGCATTGCATGCCGTGGCCCAAGGCGCGCGCGAGCATGCCGAAGGCCGAACTGCTCTTGCCCTTGCCGTTGCCGGTCAGCACCAGCAGCAGGCCACATTCGTTAGGGGAATTGGCGATGCGTTCGTCGATGACCGCCTTCTTGCGCTGCATGCGCGCCAGGTGGCGTTCGTCGCGTTCGGTGGATTCGCTCATCAGGGTTCTCCGCTGGCTGGCACCACGGCAATGCGCGGCGACAGGTAATAGGCAGGCAAACGGAGAGCGCGCAGAGGCCATGGCAGGATGCCACGGTGCACCGCGCATCACCCTCCGTGATGCCGTTGGCAGTATCAGGCCGGTCTCCGGGCTTGTGAGTGGGCCTCGGCCCTGGCCTGCGCGCCTTCCCGGATGCTGGCATCCAGTGGCCCTGCGCGGCCTTTTACTCATCCACCGTTGCGGGGGCAGCGCCGGAATCGCGCCATGCTGGCACCCACCGGCTTCCCAGTTTCACCCTGCCCAGTCGGGGCTGGCAGGGCACCTGAAACACGCCGCGAAGGTTAGAGGGTTGTACCGGGAGCGTCAATCGAAGCGGGTGACGCCGCCAAAGTATGCCTGACCCGCTCTGAACGTCCGGCCCCTGCGCTGCGCCTGGCCTTCCGAAGTAGCAATCTGCGTTGCCTGAACTACCGTGCACTTAGATGCAAAAGTCGAGGCAAGAGCAAGAACAAGCCTCTCAGAGACTGCTGGATCGACGGGGGCGCCGAGGGGAACCCGACGACCCCAGCCCCCTCTCAGTTCAACAGGCCTTCTTTGGAGGACGCCGCCTATGAAAAGCCTCATGCCTTGGTTAATCGCAGCCAGCCTGGCAGGCTGCGGCGAGACGGCGCTGCTGGACGTGCGCGAGGGCAGCGGACCAACGCCCAAGCTGCCTGCCCCTGTCACGACCTTGATCCCCACCGTAAATATCGCCCCCGCAGTCGGCTGGCCCAAGGGTATGAAGCCGACCGCAGCATCTGGCACCCAAGTCGCAGCGTTCGCCAAAAGCCTCGATCACCCACGCTGGCTCTATTTGCTACCCAACGGCGATGTGCTGGTGGCCGAGACCAACGCGCCGGCCAAACCCGAAGATGGCAAGGGCATTCGCGGCTGGGTCATGGGCAAGGCGATGAAACGTGCCGGCGCTACCGTACCCAGTGCCAACCGTATCACCCTGCTGCGCGATGCCGATCAGGATGGCGTGGCAGAAGTCCGCAGCGTTTTCATCAAAGGCCTCAACTCCCCCTTCGGCATGACACTGGTGGGCAAGAACTTGTACGTGGCGGAAACAGACAGGCTGCTGCGCTTTCACTATGAATCTGGCGCCCTACAGATTGACGATGAAGGCCACCCGGTGACCGAGCTACCCGGCGGCCCTCTGAACCACCACTGGACCAAGAATGTGATCGCAAGCCCTGATGGCAGGAAGCTCTACGTGACGGTTGGCTCGAATAGCAACGTGGGGGAAAACGGCATGGACAAGGAGCAAGGGCGTGCCGCGATCTGGGAGATAGACCCCGCCAGCGGCAAGCACCGGCTGTTCGCCACCGGCTTGCGCAACCCCAACGGACTGGCCTGGGAGCCGCACAGCGAAGTGTTGTGGACAGCGGTCAACGAGCGTGACGAACTCGGCAGCGACCTGGTGCCGGACTATATCACCTCGGTGAAAGACGGCGGCTTCTATGGCTGGCCCTACAGTTACTATGGGCAACACGTAGACCAACGAGTACACCCGCAGGCCCCGCAAAAGGTGGCCGAGGCACTGGTGCCGGACTATGCGGTCGGCCCGCATACTGCATCCTTGGGGCTGGCATTCATCGGACCCGGCGTGTTGCCGCCGCCTTTCGAACAAGGGGCATTGGTGGGCCAGCACGGGTCGTGGAACCGCAAACCACACAGTGGCTACAAAGTGCTGTTCGTGCCCTTCGACGGATCAGGCAAACCTGCGGGCCGCCCCATAGACCTGCTAACGGGCTTTCTCGATAAAGAAGGCAAGGCGATGGGTCGGCCGGTGGGCGTGATCCAGGACGGTCAAGGCGGGATACTGGTGGCCGACGATGTCGGCAATGTGATCTGGCGGGTGAGCAAAGCCCCCTGAATCTCGGCAGCCTGTATCGGTCCCGAGCTCAGCGGGGCCGATACAGGTATCGATATCAGGGATTCTGCGCCAGATGTCCTTGAGGAATCACCCGCTTGGCCTGCAGGTAGGCCTTGGCCCAGTAGCTGTTTGACAGGTAGTCCAGGCGCACGGTGCCACCGGTGGACGGTGCATGCACGAAGCGCCCGTCCCCTACATAGATGCCCGCATGGCTGACCTGCGAGCCACCATTGGTGGCGAAGAACACCAGGTCACCGGACTGCAGTGAACTGGCATCCACCGTCGGTGCGCGCATGACGATCATCTCTCGCGTCGAGCGCGGCAGACTGATGCCTGCAGCATCACGGTACACGTATTTGATCAGGCCGCTGCAGTCGAAGCCGGAGTCCGGCGTATTGCCACCCCAACGATAAGGCGTGCCAACCAGACCAATGGCACGAATCAGCACGTCATCGGCAACCGGCGAAGGATTGGGCTGGCTATAGGTAACCTGTGGCTGTACCACAGGGGCCGGCGCAGGCGCACGGCTGGAACATGCAGCCAGCAAGGCTGCCAAGGAGAGAAATGCGAAGCGCGCCATTTTTATCATGGCCAGAACATCCTGTCTGAGACCGCTGCGCTGCAGCCGAAAAGAGTTGAGAATTTAGATTAGACGCTTTCTGTAAATGCGCACGGCGGTGTGCTTTTTTTTCAAAGCATCACCGCCGCGGCACGGTACATCATTTTGATATCAGTTGCGCGCGATGTTGGTCGGCGCCATGGCCAAGGCTCGCTTGGCTTCGATGAAGGTCTTGCTCCAGTAGCGATCACCGAGGTTGTCGATGCGTACACCGCCGCTGCGGCGGCTGCTGGAGTGGATGAACTGGTTGTCACCCAGGTAGATACCGGCATGGCTCACCCGGCCGCGGCCATTGGTGCTGAAGAACAGCAAATCACCTGGCTTGAGTTTGTTGCGGGCCACTTTCGGCGCATCGACCTTGATCATTTCTCGCGTGGAACGCGGCAGCGTCATGCCCGCCTCTTCGCGGAACAGGTAACCGATGAAGCCACTGCAGTCGAAGCCGGATTTTTCCGAGGTACCACCGAAGCGGTAGCGAGTGCCGATCAACGACATACCGCGCTCGAGAATGCTGTCAGCCAGAACGGGCAGTTGGTAAGGCTTGCTGCCGGAGAAAGACGAAAGGTCATCTTCGGTGGCCAGCTCTTCCGGCTCACCGAATACCGCCGAGGAAGAGGCTTTGGCCTTGATAGCCGATTGTGCGGTGACCGGGGTGTGATCCTGAGGCTGAGATACCGGGCCTTGGGCCGCGCAGCCAAAAAGAAGGGTCACGAGTGCGAGTGGCACGAGGGGTGCGAAGCGCTTCAGCATGGGCACGACCGTGTCTGTAATCCTTTAGAAGGGTGAGACTATGCCCTCTATCATGGCCATTTGCAAATTTTATCGAAAAAGATGTGACTTTTTTGCGCCACCGCTCTGGCCCAGTGTTTTCAGGGGGTTACCAGCCGAGGGTTTCCTTGAGAAAAGGAATGGTGAGCTTGCGTTGTGCCTGCAGCGACGCCTGATCGAGGCGCTCGAGCAAGTCGAACAACGCGCTCATGCTCCGCGCCCCGCGGGTGAGGATGAAATGGCCGACTTCGTCGGTCAGGTGCAGGCCACGGCGCGAAGCACGCAGCTGCAACGCGCGCAGCTTGTCTTCATCAGACAGGCCGCGCATCTGGAACACCAGGGCCAGGGTCAAGCGCGACTTCAGGTCCGGCAGCTTGATCGGCAGCTCGCGCGGTGATGCCGAGGCTGCCAGCAGCAAGCGGCGGCCGCTGTCGCGCAGGCGGTTGAACAGGTGGAACATGGCCTCTTCCCAATCAGCCTTGCCGGCGATCACATGCAAATCGTCGATGCACACCAGTTCGTACTGGGCCAGGTAGTCGAGCAGTTCTACGCCGCGATCGAGCAGTTGCGCCAGTGGCAGGTAGACAGCAGGTTCGCCACGTTGCTGGAAGCGATGGGTGGCGGCCTGCAGCAGATGGGAACGGCCAACACCTTGTTTGCCCCACAGGTAGATAAGGCTCTCGGTCCAGCCGGCGTCGGCTTCGCATAACCGCTCGACGTAACCCAATGCCGCAGCATTGGCGCCCGGATAGTAGTTGATGAAGGTGGCGTCATCGCGCAGGCGCACACCCAGGGGCAACTGGATCGGTGGTTTCATGCTCGCGGGCGGTCGGCAGGACCGCGGGGGGCCTTTGGTGAACAATGTGCAAAGTCTATACCTGCAACGCGGGGCGCACAATCTCGACTGCGGATAGGGCAAGCAAAATCAACAAGTTGCGTTTTGCAAGCGACCTGCGGATGCGGGGCGCGAAAAGGCTCAAGACAAAACGCGTGGCGTTCAAAGCTCCGGGTCGATATTTCCGGCGTACATGTCCGATTCCTTGTACAGAGCATGCACATGCCGCAGCAGCACCATGATCACCGCCGCCACCGGCAGCGCCAGCAGCACGCCGGTAAAGCCGAACAGTTCACCACCCGCGAGGATGGCAAAGATGACCGCAACCGGGTGCAGGCCGATGCGATCGCCCACCAGCAGCGGGGTCAGTACCATACCCTCCAGCGCCTGCCCGACCATGAACACCGCAACGATGCCCAGCATCGGGTACAGGTCGCCACCGAACTGGAACAGGCCGGCCACCAGCGCGGCACCAATGCCAATGATGAAGCCCATGTATGGCACGATGGCCGCAAGACCTGCAAGCATGCCGATCAGCAGACCGAGCTCGAGCCCCACCAGCATAAGGCCGGCTGAATAGATGATGCCCAGGGCCAGCATCACCATCAGTTGCCCGCGCACGAATGCGCCCAGCACTTCATGGCATTCACCTGCCAGGCCCATCACTTGCGACTCGCGCTGGCGCGGCAGCAGGCTGCGCAGCTTGCCCATCATCAGGTCCCAATCGCGCAGCAGATAGAAGCCCACTACCGGGATCAGCACCATGTTGGCCAGCCAGGCCACCAACGCCAGGCCTGAGGCGGTAGCCTGGGACAGCAGCATGCTGACGATATCGGTGGTCTGCCCCATGTGCGCGCCGATGGCGGCCTTGATCTTGTCGAATTTCCAGAAACCATCGGCCAGGCCAAGGCGGCCCTGTACCCACGGCAGCGCTACATGCTCAAGCCAGTCGAGCACCTGCGGCGCCAATTCGTAAAGGCGCACCAACTGCTTGGCCAGCATCGGCACAAGCACCAGCAACAAGGCCAATAGCACCAGGGTGAACAGGCCGAACACCACCACTACACCCCAGGTACGCGATAGCCCCAGGCGCTCGAGGCGATCGACCAGCGGGTCGGCCAGGTAGGCCAGCATGATGCCAACCAGGAACGGCGTAAGAATATTGTGCAGGCTATAAAGCAGCACAGCGATCAGCAGCGCAACACCCAGCCAGATCCAGCGACGCATGTCAGTCACGGCAAGCGCCCCTTACCAGCGAAAACGCAAGCCGTCGAACGGCGTGGGTGCTGGCTGCGCAGGCGCGGGCTGCCCGGCAGCGGCGTCCACTGCCGGTGCTGGCGTGGCTGGCACTGCCGGTGCCTGCTCTACCGGCACCTCCTGCAGTTTGGCCAGGCCAAGCTGGGCACGCAGCTGATCACGATTGCCAGTGACCCCGTAGGTCAAGGTCGTGCCTTCGGCCGCCTGCAAGCGTGGGCCATAGGGCTCCAGCACGCGGGCCAGTTCGGCGTAGCGCTGCAGGTTCATGCCCTGCACTTGCACCTGCAATTGGCGGCCGGCACCCGGCCGGGTAACGTAGCGCGGCGCCAGGCGGCTGCTTACCGCCAGCATCACCGCGTCAGCCAAGGCTGTCGGGTCGGCACCCTCGGCATTGCCCTGCTCACGCTGGTCGCCCAGCCACAGCTGCCACTTGCCCTGCCACTTGCCGTCGGCTTCCTGGGCATGTACCGCCAGCAAAGCATCAGCACCGTAGCGCTCGGATGCTTCGCGCAACTGCGCCGGGTCGCTGCCTTCGATCTGCCTGGCATTGGCAACCAGTTGCTCCTGCAAGTCGGCCAGCGGCAAGCGCAGCGGCAGACCGCGGTGCTGGGCGGCGCGGCGCAGGGGTTGGGCACTGACCTGGCCATCACCGACCAGGTTGCTGCCCTCAACAGTGTCGTTCAACCACCACCCCAGTATCGAAGGCCGATTACTGCCCCATAGCGCCAGGCCAGCCTTGCGCAAGGCCCGCTCGGTACTACCAGGGTCGAACTCGACCACTATCGACTCGGGCGGGCCGGCTTCGCTGCCCACCTGGTTGATGATTTGCCGAGGGTCCTTGCGCAGCTCGGCCAACGCAGGGCTTTGCACTGCCTTTGAGTCACCGGTCAGACGCAGCACCAGCGTGTCCAGGGCTTTGACGGTGGCCGCGGTACGGGCTTCAGCGCCCGGCCCGGAGACCGGTTCGCGCACCTGATAAAGGCCTGAGACATTTTCAGCCAGGGCAGTGGCCGAGATCAGGGCCAGGCAACCGGCTGCCAGAATATTGAACAAACGCATGGAGGATTCCTGTCCAGTTACCGCAATGCCTATACCTTATACACGGGGGCGCCAGGTAACCAGCCGCGGGGCGTGAAAGATTGCTTGCGGGTGTTGTAGGGCCTACCGGTGTTCGCGTTGAGCGGCGCAGCGCCGGTGAGATCGCGCACCGCCCGCGCGGCGCATGGCTGTTCCCTCAAGGCGAACGTCCCAACTAATTATCTTTTTCATGCCCTGCCCGTCGGCCTGAGGATGGCCGCTGCACGGCAACCCTGATAAAATCGCGCGCCTTCACAGACTACTGACGTTTCAGGCAGCCGCCGCTTACCAGCCGGCCTTGGCCGTCATGGTCGTTTTTAAGAATCCCTCCCTCCTAAAGGCCTGGATCAATGAGCAAGCAACCCTCCCTGAGCTACAAGGACGCCGGTGTAGACATCGACGCCGGCGAAGCACTGGTCGAACGCATCAAGGGCGTGGCAAAACGCACCGCACGCCCTGAAGTCATGGGTGGCCTGGGTGGCTTCGGCGCCCTCTGCGAGATCCCGGCCGGCTACAAGCAGCCGGTGCTGGTCTCCGGCACCGACGGCGTCGGTACCAAGCTGCGCCTGGCACTTAACCTGAACAAGCACGACAGCATTGGCCAGGACCTGGTCGCCATGTGTGTCAACGACCTGGTCGTCTGCGGCGCCGAGCCGCTGTTCTTCCTCGACTACTACGCCACTGGCAAGCTGAACGTTGACGTGGCCGCCACCGTGGTCACCGGCATCGGCGCCGGTTGCGAACTGGCCGGCTGCTCGCTGGTCGGTGGTGAAACCGCCGAAATGCCTGGCATGTACGAAGGTGAAGACTACGACCTGGCCGGTTTCTGCGTAGGTGTGGTGGAAAAGGCCGAAATCATCGACGGCTCCAAGGTTGCCACCGGCGACGCGCTGATCGCCCTGCCGTCCTCGGGCCCGCACTCCAACGGCTACTCGCTGATCCGCAAGATCCTCGAAGTCTCGGCTACCGATATCGAGAACACCCAGCTGGACGGCAAGCCGCTGACCGACCTGCTGATGGCGCCGACCCGCATCTACGTCAAGCCGCTGCTGCAGCTGATCAAGAACACTGGCGCAGTCAAGGCCATGGCCCACATCACCGGCGGCGGCCTGTTGGACAACATCCCGCGCGTACTGCCGAAAAACGCCCAGGCCGTGGTTGACGTGGCCAGCTGGCAGCGCCCGGCGGTGTTCGACTTCCTGCAGGAAAAAGGCAACGTCGACGAGCACGAAATGCACCGCGTACTGAACTGCGGTGTGGGCATGGTCATCTGCGTGGCCCAGGACCAGGTCGAAGCCGCCCTGAACGAACTGCGCGCCGCCGGTGAGCAGCCATGGGTAATCGGCCACATCGCCGAAGCCGCCGAAGGCGCTGCCCAGGTCGAGCTGCAGAACCTCAAGGCACACTGATGCCGAGCAATGCCTGCAATGTAGTGGTACTGCTGTCGGGCTCCGGCAGCAACCTGCAAGCCCTGATCGACAGCTGCCAAGGGCAGGACAGCCCGGTGCATATCCGCGCGGTG
The DNA here is from genome assembly GCF_054611535.1 of Pseudomonas sp. VEM90. Classification (NCBI taxonomy): domain Bacteria; kingdom Pseudomonadati; phylum Pseudomonadota; class Gammaproteobacteria; order Pseudomonadales; family Pseudomonadaceae; genus Pseudomonas; species Pseudomonas sp. VEM90. The sequence goes on from NZ_JBTRAR010000003.1 coordinate 51,945, forward strand.
GTCTCCAACCGCGCCGATGCCTACGGCCTGCAACGCGCCGCAGCGGCCGGCATCGACAGCGTCGTGCTCGACCACACCCAGTTCAACGGCCGTGAAGCCTTCGATGCCGCGCTGATGGCGCGCATCGACGGCTTTGCCCCGGACCTGGTGGTGCTGGCCGGCTTCATGCGCATCCTCAGTGGCGGCTTCGTGCGCCACTATCAGGGCCGCCTGCTCAACATCCACCCATCGCTGCTGCCCAAGTACAAGGGCCTGCATACTCATCGCCGGGCGTTGGAAGCTGGCGACGCCGAGCATGGCTGCAGCGTACACTTCGTGACTGAGGAACTCGATGGCGGCCCACTGGTCGTACAGGCTGTGGTACCGGTGGCGTCTGATGACACCGTCGAAAGCCTGGCACAGCGGGTACACCATCAGGAACACCTGATCTACCCACTGGCGGTGCGCTGGTTCGCTGAAGGGCGCTTGCGTCTTGGCGAACAGGGTGCATTACTGGACGGCCAGCCACTGGCGGCCAGCGGTCACTTGATTCGATCCTAGGAGAATTTATGCGTCGCGCCCTGCTCTTGGCTCTCGCCGTGCTCGCCCTGCCCCTCCAGGCAGCTGATCTGAAGCCCTTCTCGGCCAGCTACACGGCCGACTGGAAACAGCTGCCCATGAGCGGCACCGCCGAGCGCAGCCTGGTCAAAAATGCCAACGGTACCTGGGACCTTAATTTCAAGGCTTCCATGATGATCGCCAGCCTGACCGAGCAAAGCACCCTGCGCATGGAAAACGACACCCTGCTGCCGCAGAAGTACCACTTCGAGCGCGGCGGCCTGGGCAAGGCCAAGAAGGTCGACCTGGACTTCGACTGGAGCACCAAGAAGGTCACCGGCAGCGACCGTGGCGATGCCGTCAGCCTGCCACTGAACCGCGGCGTACTGGACAAGTCGTCCTACCAGCTGGCCCTGCAGCACGACGTGGCCGCGGGCAAGAAAAGCATGACCTACCAGGTGGTCGACGGCGACGAAATCGACACCTACGACTTCCGCGTGCTGGGCACCGAAAAGGTCACCACCAAGACCGGCCAGGTCGATGCAGTGAAGGTCGAGCGCGTGCGCGATCCAAGCCAGAGCAAGCGCATCACCGAGCTATGGTTTGCCAAGAACTGGGATTACCTGCTGGTGCAATTGCGCCAGGTAGAGACCGATGGCAAGGAGTACGTGATCGTGCTGCAGGATGGCACGGTCGATGGCAAGCCGGTGAAGGGCAACTGATCCGGCACTGCCTGCAACACCTGAAGCCCTGCCCAGTGCGGGGCTTTTCTTTGCTGCGAAGAAGCCCATCGAGGCAGCACACCTCCCAGCTTCATGAAACTTGTTTCATGCCTGTTTTATTTACTTAGTCTGCTAACAAACTCTATAAAGAAGACGTGCGACACACTGTCGCAGCCATCTTGAAGAAGTGGAGTTTAACGATGACTGTCCAAGTAACCGAACGCGACGAATCGAAAATGTCCCACGAAGGCCTGGCCGCTGGCGTGCGGATCTGGGATGTGTACCAACAAGGCCAACTGGTGGGCATGTTCCATAACGAACACGAAGCGCACCAATACCGCGTTGAGCTTGAAGACCTGGAAAACCAGCGCGCTACACAATGACCCAGCGCATTGCCGCGAATCCCTGATTCACCTGGGCTCGAAGAACAACCCCACAATACTGCGGCAGTGCCGGAGCCTTGTGGGGTTGCCATGACAGGGTCTACACCGACCCGAAACGCACCTCCACCGACAGGCTGCCCAGGTTATCGCTCAGGCCAGCCCCGTAACGGCCGTCCAAGTCGTCATTGATGCACAATTGCAACTCTCCCTGCTGGCCACGCGGCAATTGCATCTGGTTGCCGACCAGGAACGGCACGCCGCTGTTGCCGATACGCCCGATCAACGCCCCTTCCGGTTGACCAGGCAAGGCATAGCCGGGCTTGGCGATCAACCTTGGGTTGCCCGCCGCGCCAACCATGCCGGTGGCCGGGTTCGCCGTCCACTGCCCGCCCGTACAGACCGCCAACTGCCAGCTCTGACCATTGATCTGCATGCCCGTGCCCTGCCATGCCTGGTTGGCCTGCACCTGTACGGTACGCTTGAGCAGGTCGCTGGCCACCACATCGGCGGCCTGGAAGGTCAACGCGGTGATGGTCAAGGTCGGGTTGGCGGTGCCGGTGGTGGGGAACACACCGTCGCCGACCAGGAACAGGTTGGGGTGGTCCCAGCTGCGCTGGTCCTTGTCCACCACCGACTTGGTGCGGTCCGATCCCATGCGGTAAGTGCCCATCAGGTGGCCAGCGCCGTAGAACGCGTAGTTCTCGCCGCCGTACTCGAACACCGTTTGCGAGCCGGGCTCGAGCTTAGGGTTCAGGTCGGTCAGTTCGGTGGCGCCCATCAGCTCGGTGATGATGTGCGTGGCGGCCAGGCGCGCCTGCTTGAAACCCTCCTTGGTGTAGTCGGACAGTTCGTAGGTGATCTGTGGCCGAGGCAGGCCCAGGCCGTCGGTGAACTCCGTGCTCCTCTCCACCCGGCACAGCGCTTTGTCGGGGTCTTTCTCCACCTGCTCGACCAAGAAGCCCAGACGGAATTGGCGGGTCAGCACGCTGTTGAGCTGCTGCACCAGCGCCTGGCCGGACAATGCCAGCTTGTTGGGGTTAGCGCCGCCGTGGTTGGTCCCGTCGATGAAATCGCAGACCGAGGTGTAGGGGTCGTTCACCGACCAGTTCCAGCCCTCGTTGCCGATTTCGATACGCCAGGCAGCCCGCTGGCTGCGGAACGGGCCATCGCGCATGTCCTCGATCCCCGAGGTGGACAATGGCCCACGGAACGGGAACAGCGGCTTGCCTTCGGGCATCAGGCCCCAGGCCAGGTACACCGGATGGTCAGCCAACGCCTGGCCGACCTGGCCGCTGCTGTTGGCGACCCCTTTAGGGCTGTTCGGGCCGATGGAGTTGAGCAGCAGCTTCGGTGTTTCGATCGCGTGGGCGGCAATCACGTAGCGCTTGCCCTGGGCCGTGCCGTTCTGGCGCGTGCCGTTGTTCTGATACTGGATGAAGTCGATTCCCGTGACCCCATTGGCATCGACCTGCACCTGGCTTGCCACGGTCTGGTAGAAGATGCGCACGTTGCCGGTATCCAGTGCCTTGGCCATGGTCACGGTGGCATCGTACTTGGCCTGGATCGGGCAGATCGGTGTGCAACTGGTGTTGCCTGCGCACACCCGACGGCCGTTATCATTCTGCGAGTTGCGCCCGGCCGGGGTCTGCCGGACATTGAGGGTGACACCTGGGTACGGCTTGCCGTCGGGCCCCTTCTCCGGGCTCTGGTATACCGTGCCCGTGACGTTCTCGCCCAGGCCTTGGTCGACCAGCGACGGCGGGATGCCATGCATGCTGTATTTGTAGCCATGCGGGAACGTCACGCCCAGGTAAGTCTGCGAGGCGACATCGGCGGACACGCCCATCTCCTCTTCGGCGCGGCAATAGGCGGTCTGCAGATCGTCGTAACTGATCGGCCAGTCGACCCCGACGTTGTACGCAGTGCGCATGCGAAAGTCGTTGGGCAACAGGCGCAGGGCCGTGCCCATCCAGTGCCACATGGTGCCGCCACCTACCCGCTCGTAAGTGCTGGCGAACAGTTGCGGTCCCTTCTGCACCAGGTAGCTTTTCTGCACCTTGTCCGGGTCTTGGCTACCCGCGGTGATCAGGTCCTGGATGGTCGCCCGTGGCGCGAACTGCGTGGCCGGGGTCTGCTCGCTCTGTTCAGGTGGGTACGGCGATTCGGGCGCTTTGAGCACCGCGGTGTAGAAGCGCTCCAGGTACTCGCTGCGATTGGGCGGAATGGCCGGGCCCGATTCGAGCACCAGCACTTTCAACCCGGCCAGGCCCAACTGGTAGGCCATGACACTGCCGGCCATGCCGGCGCCCACCACGATCACATCGGCGGTTTCGATGTTCTGGGTTTGTACATTGCTCATGGCTGCTGCCCTTCCTTGGCGTCGACTCCGGTGAATTGCTTGAGGGTCGGTGGCTGCTCTCCCCAGTATCCGAAGTGGAACTGGCTGTAGCCCATGGGATGGGATTGGGCGATCTTCCACGCCCAGCTCTCCTTGTAGGCCTGGTCGGAGACCACGCGCGTGTCACCCGTGCGCGCGTTGCCCAAGTCGTAGGGTTGGTACCAACTGCCGAGCAGCCACAGCTTCATGATCGAGCGGGCGCCCTGGGCGATTTGCGGGTTCGCGTTATCGAGCACGGCGCTGGCGATTTGCGCGGGCGGCTGGCTCTGGATGCTGGCGTACAGCTCCAGCAGGCTGCTGAACGCCTCGAGGCCCATGCCTTGCTGGGCGGTGGCGAAGAACACCGGCGGCAGATTGATCGGGTCGACGGAAGGTGCCAGCAGCTTGGCCGACAGGCCAGTGAGCACGGCGGACAAGCCGATGAAGTTTTGCAGGTTCTGGTCGCTCATGGCATCACTCCTTGGCGCCGGTGGATTGGGCACGTTCAAGCAGGAAAGTGAAATCGGCGAAGCTGGTGCGCGGTGACTGGGTCACGCGAGTGGTCGCGTTGTTGTGGCACTCCATGCAGCTGGACGAGGCCTGCGGGGTGGTGCCCTGGTTGTAGGTCTCCAGGGTGGCGTTGGCCAGGAAGTTCGGCGCAGGCGTACCTAACGGGTTGGTCGGTGACGGCACCTGGCAGTCATCGGCCGGGGCGGTGGGCCACTGGGTGCTGATCAGGTGGTAGTTGGCCCACACCGTGCCCTTGAGCGCACCTTGCCACTGTGCGTTGAGCTGTTGGGTGGCGGCGGTGATGGGAATTTCACGCACGATCTGCGAGGGGATGGCCTTCTTCGACGGGTCCCACGGTTGCGCGGGCGGCTCGTTCACCGGGCGGTCGCTGGCCTGGGCGTCGTAGAACAGGTAGGGCCCCTTGCGCTCGTTCATGGGCGTGGTCTTTTCCGGCACGTTGCGCACGTGCTCGAACGTCGACCATACCCACTGTGGTGCACCTTCGGTCTTGTGCACGATGTGCAGGCCTACCAGCCCGACCTTCTGCGCATTGCACGACTCGGGGATCAGCGCCCCCTTGTTCGGGTCGGCGTTGCCGGGGGTGTAGACCAGCGCGTCGACGGCGTGGAACTCCTGCGGGTTGTCGCTGCCATCGAGCACTTTCCAGGCCGACTTGACCATGATCGCACCGACCCGCTGGGCCTTCTGCGAACCACAGGCGAAAGCGATGCGGTTGTCAGCCTTGCTCAGGAACGCTTGCTGGCCTTCCTTGCTGTACAGGCCATTGTTGACGATGTCATCGAACATCGGCTTGTTGACCATGATCGCGTTGCGCGTGTAGGTGCCGCTTTGGTCGACCAACGGGCCGGTCTTGAACGGCTGGATGAACTCATCGAGCACGCCGGCGACCTTGCCCATCTGCTGCAGCACCGGCAAGTCACCCTTGCCTTGGCAGGCTGCGGGCACGGGTGCCTGCTGATCCCAGGCAACGGGTTTCTGTCCCTTGGGCAGGAAGATCTCGTAGCTCTCTTTCCACGACTCCCACACCGTCTTGCCGGGTGCGCCGATCTGCGCCGAGGTGTTGGCGCTGCCGTCGGCGTTGGCGGGCCAGTTCAGGGCGACGAAGGTCTGCCACGACAGCACGTCGAAATCGTGTTGCAGGTTGTCCAGGGTGAAAGGGGGATTGGCGGTGACGTCGAAGGGAACCGCAGGTGACAGCACCGGCGGACTGGCCGCATCGGCCATGGCGAACGCGCTGGTGAAACTTGCACCCAGGCACGCCAACCGTTTCAGGGTTATTTTCATTATCGTCTCCTCAGCAGATAAAGCGTCGGGACGACGAGGCGTACTGGCCCTTCCTGGACCGAATGTTCAGCGCTATCCCTGACGCTAAGCTGGAGGCTAGCCGCTGTGCCAAAACCCTAGGAAATGTCCGACGAACGGAAGGAACCAAGGCAATAGCACAGCTGACTGATCGCGCCGGTTCAGCGAGCGGCGAACCAACACACTTCTCACGATAGCCGCAGGAGCGACCTTGCGTCGCGAAAGGGCCGCAACGCGGCCCTGGCGAAGTTGAATGAACCGCGTCACCGCCAAGGCGGGTTTTTTCTGTTTACCACATCAGATCATCAGGGATCTTGTAAGCCGCGTACGGGTCGTCTTCGTCCGCTTCCTCGACATGGGTATTGAGCAGCAGAATACGGCCAGGGTCGCGCTCCTGGATCTTCAATGCGGCCTCACGGGGGATAACCTCGTAGCCGCCGGCATGGGCTACCACGGCCAGCGCGCCATTACTCAGCTTGGTACGCATGAGGGCGTTGACGGCAATGCGCTTGACCTTCTTGTCGTCGACGAAGTTGTAGTAATCCTCGGTGTTCAGCTTGGGCAGGCGAGTGGCCTCGATCAGTTGCTTGACCTGCGCGGCACGGGCCTTCTGCTCGGCCTTTTCCTGCTGCTGGCGGTTCAGTTCCTGGTCACGCCTGGCTTTTTCAGCCATGGCTTCCTTGGCCATGCGCTGCTGGCTGTCGTCGACTTCGACCTGGCCTTTGTGCTCCATGCGCTTTTGTTTCTTTTCAGCTTTGTTGGTCTGCGAGACCTGTTTCTGGTTGACCAGACCGGCTTTGAGCAATTGGTCGCGAAGGGAAAGGCTCATGAATATTCACTCACTTATGCAACAGCTCAGCCGCAGCTGGGCAGGTTCTTTTCCTGACGTTTGGCTTCCCCCCAAAGGGCATCCAGCTCGTCAAGGTCACAATCTTCAATGGGGCGGCCACTGTCGCGCAATGCCTGTTCGATAAAACGGAAGCGTCGTTCGAACTTGCGATTGGCGCGGCGCAAGGCGTGCTCCGGGTCCTGCTGGAGGTGGCGTGCCAGGTTGACGGTGGCGAACAGCAGGTCACCCATTTCATCTTCAAGGGCATCGACATCACCGTCGGCCATGGCCTGCAGCACTTCATCAAGCTCTTCGCGGACCTTGTCCAGCACCGGCAAGGCCGCTGGCCAGTCGAAACCGACCGTGGCCGCGCGCTTTTGCAGTTTGGCTGCCCGCGACAGCGCCGGCAAGGCTGCCGGAACGTCGTCGAGTAGCGAAAGCTGTTCAGGCTGGCTTTTTTCCGCGCGCTCTTCGGCCTTGATTTCTTCCCACCGCGACTTGACCTGGGCATCGCTCAAGGCGGGGGTATCCACCGGCGCGTACAGCTCGCCAGTGGGGAATACATGCGGGTGGCGGCGGATAAGCTTGCGGGTGATGCTGTCGACCACGCCATCGAACTCGAAACGCCCCTCCTCCCGGGCCAGCTGGCTGTAATAGACCACCTGGAACAGCAAGTCGCCCAGCTCACCTTGCAGGTGCTCGAAATCGCCGCGTTCGATGGCGTCGGCGACCTCGTAGGCCTCTTCGAGGGTGTGCGGGACGATGCTGGCGTAGTTCTGCTTCAGGTCCCACGGGCAGCCGTACTGCGGGTCGCGCAGGCGGGCCATGAGATGCAGCAGGTCGTCAAGGGTGTAGGTCATACAGGCAGGTCCTTCGGTGGTGGCTGCTTCGCGGGTTTGCCCGCTCCCACAGGTACGGTGCAGATTTCCAAACCTGCATCCATCCTGTGGGAGCGGGCAAGCCCGCGAAGCTGGCGCCACGGTCTCAAGGGGTACGATTACGCCGCGTTTCGATGATGTTCGGCAACTGCGAGATCCGCCCCAGCAGGCGCCCCAGTGCGTCCAGGCCGGGGATCTCGATGGTCAGCGACATCAGCGCGGTGTTGTCTTCCTTGTTCGATCGGGTATTCACCGCCAGCACGTTGATCTTTTCGTTCAGCAGCACCTGCGACACATCGCGCAGCAGACCCGGGCGGTCGTAGGCACGGATGACGATGTCGACCGGGTAGGTCTGCACCGGGATCGGCCCCCAGCTCACCTGGATCATGCGCTCTGGCTCCCTGCCCGCCAGCTGCAGTACCGAGGCACAGTCCTGGCGATGAATGCTCACGCCACGGCCCTGGGTGATGTAACCGACAATGGCATCGCCCGGTAGCGGCTGGCAGCAGCCGGCCATTTGTGTCAACAGATTGCCGACACCCTGGATCTGGATGTCGCCACGCTTGCCGGTACGCGGACCGGTAGGCTTGCGCGGCACCAGTTCGATCTGCTCGATACGCTCGGGCTCCAGCAACTGCTGGGCAGCGTTGACCAGATGAGCCAGGCGCAAGTCGCCAGCACCGAGCGCGGCAAACATGTCTTCGGCAGTCTTGACGTTGGTCTTCTCGGCCAAGCGCTCGAAATCAACCTGCGGCAGGCCCAGACGACTGAGCTCGCGCTCAAGCAAGGTCTTGCCGGCGGCAACGTTCTGGTCGCGAGCCTGCAGCTTGAACCAGTGGACGATCTTGGCCCGCGCCCGCGAGGTGGTGACGTAGCCCAGGTTGGAGTTCAACCAGTCTCGGCTGGGGTTGCCGTGCTTACTGGTGATAATCTCCACCTGCTCGCCAGTCTGCAGGCTGTAGTTCAACGGCACGATACGGCCATTGATCTTGGCGCCGCGGCAGTTGTGGCCGATCTCGGTGTGCACGCGATAGGCGAAGTCCAGTGGCGTGGCCCCCTTGGGCAGGTCGATGGCGTGGCCGTCGGGGGTGAACACATAAACCCGGTCAGGCTCGATATCGACCCGCAACTGCTCGGCCAGGCCACCGATGTCGCCCAGCTCTTCGTGCCATTCCAGCACCTGGCGCAACCAGGAGATCTTCTCTTCGTAGTGGTTGGAGCTGGGCTTGACGTCCGTGCCCTTGTAGCGCCAGTGGGCGCATACCCCAAGCTCGGCCTCTTCGTGCATGCCGTGGGTGCGGATCTGCACCTCCAGCACCTTGCCCTCGGGGCCGATTACCGCGGTGTGCAATGAGCGGTAGCCGTTCTCCTTGGGGTTGGCGATGTAGTCGTCGAACTCCTTGGGAATATGCCGCCACAAGGTGTGCACGATGCCCAGCGCGGTGTAGCAGTCGCGGATTTCCGGCACCAGTACGCGCACCGCTCGCACGTCGTAGATCTGGCTGAACTCCAGGCCTTTGCGCTGCATCTTGCGCCAGATCGAATAGATATGTTTCGCCCGACCGCTGATGTCGGCATTTACGCCAGTGGCAAGCAACTCGTTCTGCAGCTGGGTCATCACGTCGCTGATGAAGCGCTCGCGGTCCAGCCGCCGCTCATGCAACAGCTTGGCGATCTGCTTGTACTGGTCGGGCTCCAGGTAGCGGAAGGAGAGGTCTTCCAGCTCCCACTTGATGTGACCGATACCCAGGCGGTGCGCGAGCGGCGCATAGATGTCGAACACTTCACGCGCGACGCGCAGGCGTTTCTCGTCGTCGGCGGACTTGACCGCACGGATTGCGCACGTGCGTTCGGCCAGCTTGATCAGTGCCACGCGCACGTCGTCGACCATGGCCACCAGCATCTTGCGCAGGTTTTCGACCTGCGCCTGCGAACCCAGCACCAGCGACTGTCGCGGGCTGAGGCTGGCACTGATGGCGGCCATGCGCAGCACGCCGTCGATCAGCTTGGAGACCACCGGGCCAAAACACTGGCTGACCTCGGCGAGGGTGACCTTGCCCTCGCGCACCGAACGGTAGATGACCGCAGCCACCAGGGAGTCCTGGTCGAGCTTGAGGTCAGCCAGAATTTCGGCGATTTCCAGGCCAGCCTGGAAGCTGGACGTACCATCCGCCCAGGAATGCTTGGCCGGGTTGCCCTTTTTCTCTACCTCATGCGCAAACTCGCAGGCTTCTTTCAGCGCTGCGCGATCCAGTGCCGAATCGACGCTTACCACATGGTCCAACCATGCTTCGAGATTGATACTGCCGTCAGTGTTGACCGGCTGGTGCACTCTCACCTGTACCATCTTTGTTTTACCTTTCCATGCAGCACACCATACGGATGTGCTGGCGATCACCGTGCGGCCGCCATTCCGTGGCAACCGCACCAAGGGGCCAGTCAGCTAGCCCGCTTCGAATAACGCCATGGCCTCGACATGCGCCGTCTGAGGAAACATGTCGAGAATCCCGGCCCTTTTTAACCGGTACCCCTGGCCGACCAGCACTTGGGCGTCTCTCGCCAGCGTGGCCGGGTTGCACGATACGTAGACCAGCCTTCTGGCCTTGAGGCGGGCGATGCCTTGCACCACCTCGAAAGCACCGTCGCGCGGTGGATCCAAGAGTACCGCAGAAAAGCCTTCGGCGGCCCATCCGGTGCCTGCCAAAGGCTGCGATAAATCGGCCTGAAAAAACCGTGCATTATGCACATTGTTGTTCCGGGCATTGGCCGCGGCCCGATCGACCATGGCCTGTACACCTTCCACTGCCACCACCTCACGCGCCTGGCGGGCCAGCGGCAGGGCAAAATTGCCCAGACCGCAGAACAAGTCCAGCACACGCTCGTCGGCCTTTGGCGCGAGCCAGGCCAAGGCCTGCTCGATCATCGCGGTATTGACCTGGGCATTCACCTGCACGAAATCACCCGGGCGCCAGGCCAGCTCCAGCTGCCAGGGTGCCAGGGCAAAGCCCAACTGCGCAGCAGGGTCCACGGGCGCCGGCTCCCCTTCGCCTTGCAGCCACAGCTGGGCATTGGCCTGCTCGCAGAACGCTTGCAGCCTGGCCTGGTCCTCAGCCGGCAACGGCATGACGTGGCGCACCAGAACCGCCTCGGCGGTGCCACTGAACAGCTCCACATGGCCAAGCGCCTGCGGTTTGCTCAACGAGCGCAGCACCGTCGGCAAGTGGCGCAGAATCGACTGCAAGGGCTGTACCAGCACGGCACAATCGTCGATGGCAATGATGTCCTGGCTGGCTTCGGCGCGGAACCCCACCTCCAGTTGACGCGCCTTGACGTCCCAGCGCACGGCCACACGGGCCCGGCGCCGGTAGCCGAATTCCGGCCCGCTCAGGGGTGTTGCCCATTCCTCGGGTTGCACGCCGGCCACCCGCTGCAACTGCTCGGCGAGGGTGCGCTGCTTCAGCGCCAGTTGCGCTTCGTGCGGCAGGTGCTGCAGGTTGCAGCCACCGCAGCGGTCGTAGTAGCGACATGGCGCCTCACGGCGCTCGGGCCCGGCCTGCAGCAACCGCTCCAGGCGGGCTTCGACCACTTTGCCACGGGCATTGAGCACGCGTGCCTCCACGACCTCACCGGCCAAGGCGCCGCTGACGAACCAGGTACGCCCGTCGAGGAAGGCGATGCCACGGCCGTCACCGGCCAGGCGCTCGATGTCCAGCCGTTGCTTCTTGCCCACGGGAACCTGGGGGGTGCGATTGCCGCCGGCCGGCTGGAAGCGCAGGCCGCTGTTGCTTTTTTTCTTGGACATTTAGCGTGGGTCAAACAGGCCAGTGGACAGATAACGGTCGCCGCGGTCGCAAATGATCGCAACCATCACGGCATTTTCCACTTCGCGGGACAGACGCAACATGGCCGCGACCGCACCACCAGAAGACACGCCGCAGAAAATGCCCTCTTCACGCGCAAGGCGACGGGTGGTGTCTTCGGCTTCCTGCTGCGACATGTCGACCACGCGGTCGACGCGGGTGGCGTCGAAGATTTTCGGCAGGTATTCCTCGGGCCAGCGGCGAATGCCCGGAATGGCCGAGCCCTCCATCGGTTGCAGGCCGATGATCTGCACCGCAGGGTTCTGTTCCTTGAGGTACTGCGAGCAGCCCATGATGGTACCGGTGGTACCCATGGAGCTGACGAAATGGGTAATGGTGCCCTGGGTCTGCTGCCAGATCTCCGGGCCGGTACTGTTGTAGTGGGCGATCGGATTGTCGCCGTTGGCGAACTGGTCGAGCACCAGGCCACGGCCTTCGGCCTGCAGCTTCTCGGCCAGGTCACGGGCGCCTTCCATACCCTCCTCCTTGGTCACAAGGATCAGCTCGGCGCCATAGGCCGTCATGGCGGCCTTGCGCTCGGCGGTGGAGTTGTCGGGCATGATCAGGATCATCTTGTAGCCCTTGATCGCCGCCGCCATCGCCAGGGCGATGCCCGTGTTGCCTGAGGTGGCTTCGATCAGGGTATCGCCTGGCTTGATCTGGCCACGCAGTTCGGCGCGAGCGATCATCGACAGTGCCGGGCGGTCCTTCACCGAGCCGGCGGGATTGTTACCTTCGAGCTTGAGCAGGAGGGTATTGCTGGTTTCGCCAGCGATGCGCTGCAGGCGAACCAGTGGCGTATTGCCGACGCAATCGGCGATGGTTGGGTACTGCAAGGTCATGGGCGTATTTCGCAATCCGGACGGCGGGGTGCCTATCATACCGGCAAACCCTTCGCGGCCATATCACGCAATCTGTAGTGCATATAGCTACAAGCTATAACGGTGTGACATGTGCCGGCCTCTTCGCGGGTAAACCCGCTCCTACGGGGATCCGCTAGCCTGTAGGAGCGGGTTTACCCGCGAAGAGGCCGGCACATGCAACGGCAACTTCATCCACAAGCGCAACCCGCGTTTGCCATTCTGCGCCCACAAGGTCCCGCCCTGGCGCTGAATGGCACTGCGGGCGATGCTCAAGCCCAGACCGAAGCCCCCATCCCCCGGCCGAGAACCGTCCAGCCGCGAGAACGGCGCGAAGATCCGCTCCAGGTCCTCTTCAGCCACACCGCCACCTTCATCCTCCAACCACAGCCACCAATAACCGCCTTCGCGCTGGCCTCCCAGCCGCACTACCCCCTCGGCCGGCGAGTGACGAATGGCATTGCGCAACATGTTCTCCAGCGCCTGAGCCAGGTGGTTGAGGTTGCCCTGCACCCAGCAGTCGGCCGGCACTTCGCAGCGCAATTGCGCAGGCGACCAGCCGCTCTCGTAGCTGGCATTTTCGGCCAGCAACTCCCACAAGGCGTGGACCTCGATCGGCTCCAGGTTCATCGGCGCACGCTCGGCGTCCTGCCAGGCCAGTTGCAGGGTGTCTTCGACCAGTTGCTGCATGCAGTCCACTTCACGGATCAGGCGATCACGCAGACGCTGCAGGTCGGTTTCACCATCGCAGGCCACCCGCAGCCGGCTCAGCGGCGTACGCATTTCGTGGGACAGGTCGCGCAGCAACTGCTGCTGCATAGCCACCGTGCCTTGCAGCCGCTCGGCCATCTGGTCAAAGGCACGCGCCAGTTCGCCCAACTCGTCATGCCGGGCGATGGTGCGCGAGTCCAGGCGGGCCGACAGCTGATCGGCCCGCCAGGCATTGGCCTGCTCGCGAAGTTGATTGAGCGGCACGATCAACATGCGGTACAGGCCTACACACAACAGCAAGGTGAACAGCCCCGGGATAATGCCATTGGTGACGATGCGCCACAGCACGCGGTGCTGGCCCGGATTGAAGCGCTGCGGCAGTTCGATCACCAGCATGCCCTGCTCCGGCGCCCCCGGGAACGGTATGCGCACCCACGGCTGGTCGACGCTGCGCCGACTCATGGGCCAATCGACACCGCGCAGGCGCGTCAGACGCTGCATGATCTGCGGGTTGAGTGTGGCGTTGTCGAGCGGCCGCAGGTTGATGTCGAGCACGCCAACCCAGCCCCGTTCGCGCTGATGCATGGCCGCCACCCATTGGTCCAGCCCTGCCCGACCGCCGCTGCGCCAGGCCTTTTCAGCTTCGGCGGCATAGCCCAGCAACGTCTGCCGTGCCGGCTGCGAGAGGAAGGCGTTCTGGGTTTCCATGTGCCGGCCCCAGGTATAACTGAGGCCGATCATCAGCAGGCAGAAGCCCACCAGCAAGATGGCCAGCTTCCAGAACAGCGAATGGCGGTCGAGCATGGTTCACTCTGCCTCGCCGGCACTGAGCACGTAACCCTTGCCCCACACGGTGCGGATCTGCCGTTCGTGATAACCGATGCCCTTGAGCTTGCGGCGGATCTGGCTGACGTGCATGTCCAGGCTGCGGTCGTGCCGTGAATAGCCGCGCTGCAACACCTGCTGGTACAGGAACGGCTTGCTGAGGACCTCGTCGAGGTTGCGGTTGAGGATGTCCAGCACGCGGTATTCGCTGGGGGTCAGACCTGCCAGGCGATTATCCAGGCACACGTCACACAACCCCTCGTCGAACTGCAGTTCGCCGCAGTTGGCTTGCTCCAGCGGGCCTTGATGCCGCCGCTCCAGGGCCACGCGGCGTAGAATCGCCTCGATGCGCACCTGCAACTCGGCCATGCTGAATGGCTTGGGCAGGTAATCGTCAGCACCGCGCTGAAAGCCGCTGATACGGTCGGCCTCGGCTCCCAGCGCCGACATCAGGATTACCGGCGTGGCGCTGCGCCTGCGCAACTGCGCCAAGGCGTCCAGCCCATCAAGCCCGGGCAGCAGGATGTCCATGAGCACAACATCGAAAGCCTGGCGGCCAGCCGTTTCCAGGCCCTCCAGGCCATTGCGGCACCAGGTGACCTGGAAGCCCCCGCGCTGCAATTCCTCTTGCAGATAGGCACCAAGAACCGGGTCGTCCTCGATGGCAAGGATATTGGAGTTGTAAATAGCTACAGGATTCATTGGCAACTGCCATTAATTCTCAATTGAGCGATTATTGAGCATTCGCCACGTGCCAGGCAACCGCGTTGCGACCAATACCCCGGCAACAGCGCATGACACATACTAAAGAGATGCAATGGTGCCGCAGGCGGAGTAACTTCGCGGCTTGGCCGTTACCACTTGACGGCATCCAGGCACATCAGAGGAGGCGATTGTGCTCGATCGTTTGGGAATCCGCAGTCGGGTCTTGCTGCTGGCACTGCTGCCGGCCGGCTTGATGGCCCTGGTGCTGGGTAGCTATTTCACCTGGCTGCAACAGAACGACCTGCGCACCCAGCTGTTGCAGCGCGGCAAAATGATCGCCGAACAACTGGCGCCACTGGCCGCACCCGCCATGGCCCGGCTCGCGCCTGCGCAACTGGAGAGAATTGCCGCACAAACCCTGGAGCAGGCCGATGTGCGCGCAGTTGCGTTCCTGGCCCCAGACCGCACGCGCCTGGCACACGCAGGCCCGAGCATGCTCAACCTGCCGCCCAGCGGCGGTACCGGCACCCAACTCCTGCAGCGCAGTGGCAACGACGCCACCCGCTACCTGATGCCAGTGTTCGGCCACCACCGTGACCTGGCCACCGACGCCGTGCCCGCCGAAGCCGATCGCCTGCTGGGCTGGGTAGAGATCGAGTTGTCGCACGACGGCACACTGCTGCGCGGCTACCGCAACCTGTTCACCAGCCTGTTGCTGATCCTCGCTTGCCTGGCACTCAGTGGCCTGCTGGCGCTGCGCATGAGCCGCACCATCAACGACCCTATCGAGCGCATCAAGCACGCGGTCAACCAGCTCAAGGACGGGCACCTCGAGGAACGCCTGCCGACCCTGGGCAGCCATGAGCTGGACGAACTGGCCCACGGCATCAACCGCATGGCCGAAACCCTGCAAAACGCCCACGAAGAACTGCAGCACAGCATCGACCAGGCCACCGAAGACGTGCGCCAGAACCTGGAAACCATCGAAATCCAGAACATCGAGCTGGACATGGCGCGCAAAGAGGCACTTGAGGCCAGCCGCATCAAGTCGGAGTTCCTGGCCAACATGAGCCACGAAATCCGCACCCCGCTCAACGGCATCCTCGGTTTTACCCACCTGCTGCAAAAAAGCGAGATGACACCCCGCCAGCTCGACTACCTGAACACCATCGAGAAGTCTGCTGACAACTTGCTGGGAATCATCAACGAGATCCTCGATTTCTCCAAGATCGAAGCCGGCAAGCTGGTGCTCGACAGCATACCGTTCAACCTGCGTGACCTGATCCAGGACACCCTGACCATCCTCGCTCCGGCCGCCCACGCCAAGCAGCTGGAATTGCTGAGCCTGATCTACCGTGACACACCTGCTTCGCTGGTTGGCGACCCGTTGCGGCTCAAGCAGATCCTCACCAACCTGGTCAGCAATGCCATCAAGTTCACCCGCGAAGGCACCATCGTCGTGCGCGCCATGCTGGAAGACGAGCACGAAGACTGCGCGCAGTTGCGCATCAGCGTGCAGGACACCGGCATCGGCCTGTCACCACAGGATGTGCGCACACTGTTCCAGGCCTTCAGCCAGGCTGACAACTCACTGGCCCGCCAGCCCGGCGGCACCGGTCTAGGGCTGGTGATTTCCAAGCGCCTGATCGAACAGATGGGCGGCGAGATCGGCGTCGACAGTACCCCGGGCGAAGGTTCGCAGTTCTGGATCAGCCTCAACCTGCCCAAGGCGCATGACGATGCTGAAGAACTGCCACCGCAGCCATTGCTGGGCCGCCGTGCCGCCATTGTCGATGGCCACGAACTGGCACGCCAGGCGTTGGAGCACCAGTTGCAAGACTGCGGCCTCAGCGTGAGCCTTTTCGGCTCCTATGACCAGTTGCTGCAGGGGGTGCAGGCCGCCAGCCAGGCCGGCCTGCCGTTCGAGTTCGCGGTGCTCGGGGCCAACCTAGGCAACCTGTCGCCCGAGCAACTGGGCCATTATCACCAGCAGCTCGAGCGTTACCACTGCCAGTGCGTGGTGCTGTGCCCGACCACCGAGCAGGCGCTTTACCACCCATACCTGCCTAACGGCCATGGCCAATTGCTGTCCAAGCCGACCTGCACCCGCAAGCTGCGGCGTCTCTTGCTGGAACTGGTGCAACCACGTCGACCGCTGGCCGATGCAAATAACCCCAATGGCCAGCGCCGACCGAAAATACTCTGCGTCGACGACAATGCCGCCAACCTGCTGCTGGTGAAAACCCTGCTCGAAGACTTGGGTGCCGAGGTACTGGCCGTCAACAATGGCCATGCGGCGGTACAGGCCGTGCAGGGCGAGCTGTTCGACCTGGTGCTGATGGATGTGCAGATGCCCGGCATGGACGGCCGCGCCTGTACTGAACAGATCCGCCTGTGGGAGAACACCCAAAGCGGCAATCCGCTGCCGATCGTCGCCCTCACGGCCCATGCCATGGCCAACGAAAAACGTGCGTTATTGCACAGCGGCATGGACGACTACCTGACCAAACCGATCAGCGAACGGCAACTGGCCCAGGTGGTGATGAAGTGGACCGGCCTGAGCCTGGGCACACCGCAGCAGGCGCAGGCCGAGTTGCTGACCAACGGCGACGAACTGAAGGTACTCGACCCCGAAGAGGGCCTGCGCCTGGCCGCTGGCAAGGCAGATCTGGCGGCTGACATGCTGAGCATGCTGCTGGCGTCGCTGGATACGGACCGTGAAGCCATACGCGCCGCCCGCGCAGCCGATGACCGCAATGGCCTGATCGAGCAAGTACACCGTCTGAACGGTGCCTCACGCTATTGCGGCGTGCCGCAATTAAGGGCAGCGTGCCAACGCAGCGAAACCTTGCTGAAGCAGGACAATCCGCAGGCGCAGCAGGCCCTGGATGAACTGGACAGCGCGATCAGCCGGCTGGCGGCACAGGCCAGATTGAGCGCTTGAGTGGATCTGGGCCTCGCTGGGTATGCCTTGACAGGCAGCGCCCCACCCAAAACATGCATTGCAAAGGAGTTCCACCATGCGCGCCCTGTTGTTCAGCAGCCAGCACTACGACCAGGAAAGCTTCACCGAGGCTGCCCGCGGCACCACCCTGGAGCTGCATTTCCAGCCCGCCCGCCTGACCCTCGACACCGCCGCCCTGGCAGATGGCTTTGAGGTGGTCTGCGCCTTCATCAATGATGAACTCGGCGAACCGGTGCTGCAGCGCCTGGCCGCAGCTGGCACGCGGTTGATCGCGCTGCGCTCGGCCGGCTACAACCACGTCGACCTGGCCGCCGCCCAGCGCTTGGGCCTGGCCGTGGTGCGTGTGCCGGCCTACTCGCCACACGCCGTTGCCGAGCATGCCGTGGCGCTCATCCTGGCACTCAACCGGCGTCTGCATCGGGCCTACAACCGCACTCGCGAAGGCGACTTCACCTTGCACGGGCTGACCGGTTTCGATCTGCACGGCAAAACCGTCGGGGTGGTCGGTACCGGCCAGATCGGTGCCGCCTTTGCCCGCATCATGGCCGGTTTCGGCTGCAAGCTGCTGGCGTACGACCCCTACCCCAACCCAGAGCTGCTGGCCCTTGGCGCCCGCTACATGCCCCTGCCCGAGCTATTGCGCGAAGCCCGCATCATCAGCCTGCACTGCCCACTGACCGAGCACACTCGCCACCTGATCAATGCGCAAAGCCTGGCCCAGTTGCAGCCCGGCGCCATGCTGATCAACACCGGTCGCGGTGCGCTGGTCGACACCCCTGCGCTGATCGACGCACTGAAGAGCGGCCAGCTTGGCTACCTGGGCCTGGACGTCTACGAAGAAGAAGCCCAACTGTTCTTCGAGGACCGCTCCGACCTGCCCTTGCAAGACGATGTGCTAGCTCGGCTGCTGACCTTCCCCAACGTGATCATCACCGCCCACCAGGCTTTCCTCACCCGCGAGGCGCTGGATGCCATTGCCGCGACCACACTGGACAACATCAACCGCTGGGCGGCAGGCAATCCACAGAATCTGGTAATGGGTTAGTGCTAGGATACGCGGCATTTCTGGAGGACCCATGGTCGAACACGATTTTCGCTACACCCTTTTCAACCCGCAACACACCCTGATCGAGTGCCGTGCGTTGGTGCCAGGCCGCTATCAGGTCACCGGCAACGGCGGCTCGATGCATAAAGGCGACAGCCTGCTGGTCACGCTCAAGGGCAGCAAGGATTTGTCCATGCGCCTGACCGTGGAAAGCGTGCGCCACCTGATCAACCCACGCGGCCAGTGGGTTGCCGTGGCGAGCGGCCCGGTGTTCAACGAGCTGGAAATCCTCACCTGGCAGGTCGAATGCGATCGCTGCGATGCGGTGCTGGGCTTCGAGTTCGCGGTAGACGCCAAGCTCGGCAAGGCAGCTCGTCAACCGGCTGCCAGTGCCCGTATCGCAGAGCTGGGCTGGGCCAGCCGTGGCGAAAAACACCTGTGCCCACGTTGCCAGGAGAGCGCCGAGTGAAGAATCTGCTGACCGGCGTGCTGATTGCAACCGGCCTGCTCGGCTGCGCCACAGAACCTTCCAAGCTGCAGCAGGAGCGCAGCTACGTGCTGGAGTGGATTGGCGAACGACCACTGATCGACTACAGCCACCTGACCCTGACACTGGCCAGCGACGGCCGTGCCTATGGCAACGGCGGCTGCAACCACTGGTTTGCGCCTTACACGCTCGATGGCGAGCACCTCAGCTTCGGCAAGGTCGGCAAGACCCGCAAGCTGTGCGCACCCGCGCTGATGGAACAGGAAAAGCGCTTCCTGCAGGCGCTGGAAACGGTAGAGCGTTGGGATGTGTCACCGGTGGAGCAGATACGCTTCTGGCCGGCCGAAGGCAAGCCGCTGCGCTTCTGGCCCGAGGAAGGCTGAGGATCGCCGGGGCCGCTTTGCGGCCCTTCGCGGGCGCGCCCGCTCCCACAGTTTATCGCGTCCCCCTGTAGGAGCGGGCGTGCCCGCGAAGGGCTGCAGAACGGCCCCGAATGCATCAGGCGCCTTTCAGGGCCTTGATCTTGGCCTGCAACCCTTCCAGGGTCTGCTCGCCCATCAACTGCTCACGCACCTTGCCCTTGTCGTCGATGATGTAGGTCACCGGCAAGGCCTCGCTACGCGGCAGGTCATAGCGCTCGGCCGGGTCCTGGGCCAGCACGGTGAAACCGATGCCCAGGGTTTCGGCAGCCTGCTTCAGGTCCTGCCCCTGCAGGCCATCGAAGTTCACCCCCACCACCTTGACGCCATCAGCCGCCCACTGCTTGGCCGCTGCGTTCAGTTCCGGGATTTCGGTACGGCACGGCCCGCACCACTCAGCCCAGTAGTTGAGCACCAGCCAGTGCCCTTCGATCTGTTCGGCCTTAACCGTATTACCGTGTTGGTCCACGCCATAATCGGCACCGCAACCACCGAGCAACAGGCTCGCGGTGATGGCCAGTACTGCTGCCAAACGCCTTGCCATGGGTCAATCCTTCTCGAGTTTTAAAGCAAATTGGTCAGTCGCTGCGGTTAGAATAGCCGCCACACCCAGCTGGATGCGACCCGACATGACTGACCTCACGCTCTATCATAACCCGCGCTGCTCGAAATCCCGCGGCGCCCTTGAACTGCTCGAAGCCCGCGGCCTGGCCCCGACCATCGTGCGCTACCTGGAAACCCCGCCCGACGCTGCCACCCTCAAGGCCTTGCTCGGCAAGCTGGGCATCGCCCCGCGCCAATTGCTGCGCAGCGGCGAGGACGAATATAAAACACTGAACCTGGCCGACCCGGCACTGACCGACGCGCAACTGATCGAGGCCATGGCCCAGCACCCCAAACTGATCGAGCGGCCGATCCTGGTTGTCGGTGACAAGGCCGTGGTCGGTCGTCCGCCAGAAAAAGTGCTGGAGATCCTGCCGTGAGCGCGCCCTACATCCTGGTGCTGTATTACAGCCGCCATGGAGCGACCAGCGAAATGGCCCGGCACATCGCCCGCGGTATCGAGCTGGCCGGCATGGAGGCGCGCCTGCGCACGGTGCCCGCGATTTCCACCGAATGCGAAGCGGTGGCCCCGGATATTCCAGCCAGTGGCGCGCTGTACGCCACCCTTGATGACCTGCGCCACTGCGCAGGCCTGGTACTGGGCAGCCCGACCCGGTTCGGCAACATGGCTGCGCCACTCAAGTACTTCCTGGATGGCACCAGCAGCCTTTGGCTAGGCGGTGAGCTGGTCGGCAAACCGGCTGGCGTGTTCACCTCCACCGCCAGCCTGCACGGCGGCCAGGAAACGACTTTGCTGTCGATGATGCTGCCACTGATGCACCACGGCATGTTGGTGATGGGCCTGCCCTACAGCGAGTCGGCACTGCTCGAGACCCGCGGCGGCGGCACGCCTTATGGCGCCAGCCACCACGCAGGTGCCGATGGCAAGCGCGAACTCGACCCCCACGAAATCACCCTGTGCCGCGCCCTGGGCCAACGCCTGGCGACCACGGCCAAGGCCTTGGAGGCGGCGCGTGGCTAGAAAGCCCAAGGTATTGCCACCGCTGCAATGGCTGGTACCACGCCTGCGCCTGACGCGGGCATTCAGCCTGGCATGCTTCTTCGGCCTGATCGCCCTGCTGGTGGTGAACAACCTGTGGTTCGCCAACCTGCACGGGGCCCGGGTCGAGGTGATCCTGGCGATCGAATTGGTGCCGTTGCTGTTGCTGCTGCCAGGCATGCTCAAAGGCAGCGCCCGGGCGCATGCCTGGACCTGCTTCGTGGTGAATATCTATTTCATCAAGGGCGTGCTGGCGGCGTTCGACCCGGCCCGGGCGGTATTCGGCTGGCTTGAAGTGCTGGTGAGCCTGGGGCTGTTCATTGCCGGGCTACTGTACGTGCGCTGGAAGTTCCAGCATGAGCGGCGCATGGCAGGCGAAGGCAGTTAGATTTTTTGCGGGCCCCCGCCCCCACAGAATTCGCACCGCCCTTAAAGCCTGTGCAGCCCCTGTGGGAGCGGGCGTGCCCGCGAATGGGAGCAACACAAGACTCAATGATTGACGGTATGCGCCAGCATCACTGACAACTGGCACAGCGGCCGCCCGCTCTCTGCATGCCACTGGTTGAACGCCTGCTGCACCAAAGCCAGGTCACGCTGGCTGGTCGGCTGCTTGTCGATAACCTTCTGCGCAATCAATGCCGCCGCCATGTCATCGGTCGGGATGAACGTGTCCTTGCCGACCATGCGCAAGAAGCGTGGCGCCGACAACCCGCCCAATTGGTTGCCGTGCTTGGCCAGGTACTTCCACAAGCCGACAATGTCGGTCACTGGCCAGTCGGCGATGAATGCAGCAAAACTGCCATGCGCCTTGGCGATATCCAGCACCATTTGCGCATTGCGCGGCACGCTCTTGAGCTTGCCCAGGTGGCGAATGATGCGCTCATCCTGCATCAACCGCTCCAGGTGCTCGGCGCCCATCAGCACCACTTTCTCCGGGTCGAAGCCGAAGAATACCTGCTCGAACGCCGGCCACTTGGCATCCACCAGGCTGTGCTTTAGCCCCGCGCGAAACACCCGCAGGGCCAGTGTCGACAGGTAGCGGTCATCAGTGATGTCGCGCAGTTGCGCTGGCGTGCGCGGCTGCGGCAGGAAAGCCTCCAGCGCCTGGGCCGAGCCAAAGCGGTTCAGGCAGTACTCATGCAACCACTGGTAATCGCGCATGGGCTCAGATGTTCAGCACGTCGAGGAAACGCGGAGTAGCGTTTTCGTCGATCTTAAGGCTGGTGAAGTCAAACAGGTTCCGGTCGGCCAGCTGCGACGGTGCCACGTTCTGCAGGGCACGGAAGATGCTCTCGGTACGGCCCGGGTGCTTGCGTTCCCACTCCACCAGCATGTCCTTGACCACCTGGCGCTGCAGGTTTTCCTGCGAGCCGCACAGGTTGCACGGGATGATCGGGAATTCCTTCATGTCCGAGTAGGCCTGGATGTCCTTCTCGCTGCAGTAGGCCAGCGGGCGGATCACCACGTTGCGGCCGTCGTCGGCGCGCAGCTTCGGCGGCATGCCCTTGAGCGCGCCGTTGAAGAACATGTTGAGGAAGAAGGTTTCGACGATGTCGTCGCGGTGATGCCCCAGCGCCATCTTGGTAGCGCCAATTTCGTCGGCAAAGGTGTACAGGGTACCGCGGCGCAGTCGAGAACACAGCGAGCAAGTGGTCTTGCCTTCGGGTACCAGCTCCTTTACCACCGAGTAGGTATCCTTCTCGACGATGTGGTACTCGACACCCAGTTCCTTGAGGTAGGCCGGCAATACGTGCTCAGGGAAGCCCGGCTGTTTCTGGTCCATGTTCACCGCCACGATCTCGAACGTGATCGGTGCCACCTTCTGCAGGTGCAACAGAACGTCGAGCATGGTGTAGCTGTCCTTGCCGCCGGACAGGCAGACCATGACCTTGTCGCCATCCTCGATCATGTTGTAGTCGGTGATGGCTTCGCCAGCGAGACGACGCAGGCGTTTTTGCAGTTTGTTCTGGTTGACCGAGAGGGTGCCCATAGCGCTTGGATCCGCGAGGTGTGACAAAAGCCGGCTATTTTACGCACAAACGCAGCATCGCTGTAGGCATTCCGATAAAGACTTCAATGTAATCAACAGCACCGCTTACAGCGCAATTTGCTCTAAAAAGCGCGGTTTATGTGGGTAACGGCTTCCTATACTGCCACATAAGGCCACATTACCGCTTGCATCGGTGTTAGGGCCTCGGGCCGCTTGCGCTCCATATTGGGGGGCGTTTGGCAACATTGAGAGGAGTGATCGGCATGATTCATCACGTTGTGGGGCTGTTTACCCATCCCGATCAGGAATGGCGGGAGATTCGTGGCGAAGAAGAAACCATCAGCCACATGTACCTGACGCACACCCTGATCCTCGCGGCGATTCCGGCCGTTTCGGCGTTTATCGGCACTACCCAGGTGGGCTGGGTGATCGGTGACCGACCGGCAGTGATGCTGACCATGGAAAGCGCTGTCTGGATGAGCATCATGTCATACCTGGCCATGCTCGCCGGGGTGGCGGTAATGGGCGCGTTCATCCACTGGATGGCCCGCACCTACGATGCCAACCCGTCCATGGCGCAATGCATCGCTTTTGCCACCTACACCGCCACCCCCTTGTTCATCGGCGGCCTGGCGGCGCTTTACCCGCACCTGTGGCTGGGCATGCTGATCGGCACAGCCGCCATCTGCTACACGGTATACCTGCTGTATGTCGGCTTGCCGACGTTCATGAACATACCATCGGATGAAGGCTTCCTGTTCTCCAGCTCGGTGCTGGCAGTAGGCTTGGTGGTACTGGTGGCAATCATGGCGGCTACCGTCATTATCTGGGGACTGGGCGTGGGGCCCGTCTACACCAACTAGAACAGACTGAACCAACACTGGGGCATCAACCAGGGGCCGCCGCAAGGCGGCTTCTGGCTGTGCGCTGACCGGTGACTCGGCAAGCCACCTGCGCTTGCGGCATAATGCCTGGTCAGGAGAACCGCCCCGCCATGCCCGAGCAGCTCAAACAACGCGTCGAAACCTGTTACCAGCAAGCCGAAGCCTTTTTCAAACGCCGCTTCCCGCGCCCGGAGGTCAGCTTCAAACTGCGCGGGCAAAAAGCCGGCGTCGCCCACCTGCACGAAAATCTGCTGCGCTTCAACCTGCAGCTCTACCGCGAAAACCAGGAAGACTTCCTGCGCCAGACCGTGGCCCATGAAGTGGCGCACCTGGTTGCCCACCAACTGTTTGGCGACCGTATCCAGGCCCACGGTGAAGAGTGGCAATTGATCATGCGCGGGGTGTATGAGCTGCCGCCCAATCGTTGCCACAACTATGACGTGCAACGGCGTGCAGTGACCCGCTACATCTACCGCTGCCCGTGCCCGAAAAGCGACTTCCCGTTTACCGCGCAGCGGCACAGGCTGGTGCACCAGGGGCGACGATACCTGTGCAAGCGGTGCCGGGAAGTCCTGGTGTACAGCGGCGAGACGCGGGTCGAATAGACCGGGTTTGCCAGCACCGGCCCCTTCGCGGGCAAGCCCGCTCCTACAGCGTTCGTACAATTCCCGAGACGTGCGCTGCACCTGTAGGAGCGGGTTTACCCGCGAAAGGGCCGGAACAGGCAATGCACAAATCCCAGGCATAAGAAAGGCGACCCGAGAGTCGCCTTCCTGAACCAATCTGCGCCTTACTTCTCGACGAAAGCTCGCTCGATCAGGTAGTCACCCGGTTCGCGCATGCGCGGGGAGATCTTCAGGCCGAAGCTGTCCAGCACTTCACTGGTCTCGTCGAGCATGCTCGGGCTGCCACAGATCATCGCGCGGTCGTCTTGCGGGTTGATCGGCGGCAGGCCGATGTCACTGAACAGCTTGCCGCTGCGCATCAGGTCGGTCAGACGGCCCTGATTTTCGAACGGCTCACGGGTCACGGTCGGGTAGTAGATCAGCTTGTCGCGAACCGACTCACCGAAGAACTCGTTCTGCGGCAGGTGCTCGGTGATGAACTCGCGGTAGGCGACTTCGTTCACGTAGCGCACGCCATGGACCAGGATCACTTTTTCAAAGCGCTCGTAGGTTTCCGGATCCTGGATGACGCTCATGAACGGCGCCAAGCCAGTACCGGTGCTCAGCAGGTACAGGTGCTTGCCAGGGTTCAGGTCGTCGAGTACCAGGGTACCGGTAGGCTTCTTGCTGATGATGATCTCATCGCCTTCCTTCAGGTGTTGCAGCTGCGAGGTCAGCGGGCCGTCCGGTACCTTGATGCTGAAGAATTCAAGGTGCTCTTCCCAGTTCGGCGAAGCGATGGAGTAGGCACGCATGAGCGGACGGCCGTTGTCCTGCTGCAGGCCGATCATCACGAACTGACCGTTCTCGAAGCGCAGGCCCGGGTCGCGGGTGCACTTGAAGCTGAACAGGGTGTCGTTCCAGTGGTGCACACTGAGGACACGTTCGTGGTTCATGTTGCTCATCGATGGGGCTCCTGAAGAAAAACGCGCGCGCAAAGCGCACAGTTGCGCAATAGTTTAGGGGCAGCGACAATATCTGTTAACTGGATTATCAAGATATGTGTTATCGGTTATATCGATATGCGATTCACACTCCGTCAAATGCAAGTCTTCGTTGCTGTCGCCCAGCACCAAAGCGTCTCTCGGGCCGCCAGCCTGTTGGCGCTGTCGCAGTCGGCTGCCAGCACCTCTATCACCGAGCTGGAGCGCCAATCGAGCTGCCAGCTGTTCGACCGTGCCGGCAAACGCCTGGCCCTCAATGCCCTGGGCCATCAACTGCTGCCACAAGCAGTAGCCCTGCTTGACCAGGCCAAGGAAATCGAAGACTTGCTCAACGGCAAATCCGGTTTCGGCTCGCTGGCGGTCGGCGCCACACTGACCATCGGCAACTACCTGGCCACCCTGCTGATCGGCAACTACATGCAGACACACCCGGAAAGCCAGGTAAAACTGCATGTTCAAAATACTGCGCATATCGTGCAACAGGTCGCGCACTACGAAATTGATCTGGGTCTAATCGAAGGCGACTGCAATCACCCCGACCTGGAGGTTCAGCCGTGGGTCGAGGACGAACTGGTGGTGTTCTGTGCGCCACAGCACCCACTGGCGAAACTGGGCCGCGCCGATATCGAAAGCCTTTCGCAAGAGGCATGGATCCTGCGCGAACAAGGCTCAGGCACGCGCCTGACCTTCGACCAGGCCATGCGCCATCACCGCGCCAACCTGAATATTCGCCTGGAGCTGGAGCACACCGAAGCGATCAAGCGGGCGGTGGAGTCGGGCCTGGGCATCGGTTGCATTTCACGTCTGGCCCTGCGTGACGCCTTCCGCCGTGGCAGCCTGGTACCTGTGGAAACCCCGGAACTGGACCTGCTGCGCCAGTTCTACTTCATCTGGCACAAACAAAAGTACCAGACCTCGGCCATGCGTGAGTTTCTCGAGCTATGCCGCAACTTCACTGCGGGCTTTACCCGCAGCGATGAAATCGTGCTGCCGCCGATCGCTTAAAGCAGGATCACCCCCCACACCAACGCCACCATGGTCAGTGCCACCAGCTGTGCGGCGCTGCCCATGTCCTTGGCGTTTTTCGACAGAGGGTGGCGCTCCAGCGAAATGCGATCGATGGCCGCCTCCACCGCCGAGTTGAACAGCTCGACGATCAGCCCCAGCAGGCAAACCACAATCATGATTGCCCGTTCGGCGCGGCTGACCGGCAACCACAAGGCGATCGGGATCAGCAGCACATTGAGCAGCACCAACTGGCGGAATGCGGCCTCGCCCTTGAAGGCGGCTCGCAGGCCGTCCAGCGAGTAGCCAGCGGCGTTCAAGATGCGTTTGAGGCCGGTCTGGCCCTTGAATGGCGAGGTCATGTAAGTCACTTCACAGCAGAAAGGCCAGCAGACTAGACCGGCTCGGGTCAAAAAAGCGTGAAGCCACGCGCACTCAGTTGCTGGCAACCGATTCCAGTTGTTGCAGCAGCAACGCAGCCTGGGTCCGGGTACGCACACCCAGCTTGCGGAAGATCGCGGTAACGTGGGCCTTGATGGTCGCTTCCGACACGCTCAGCTCATAGGCGATCTGCTTGTTCAGCAAGCCTTCACAAACCATGGTCAGTACGCGGAACTGCTGCGGCGTGAGGCTGGCCAAGCCTTCGCTGGCGGCCTTGGCCTCGGCCGAAACATCGACCTTTTCGAACGCCTGCGGCGGCCACCAGACCTCACCGTCAAGCACCTTGCGCACCGCATCCTGGATCACTTCCAGGGTGCTGGACTTGGGAATGAAACCACTGGCGCCGAACTCGCGGGACTTGACCACCACGGCGGCCTCTTCCTGTGCCGAAACCATCACCACGGGGATCTGCGGGTACTGCCCGCGTAGCAGCACCAGACCGGAAAAACCGTAGGCACCCGGCATGTTCAAGTCCAGCAGCACCAGGTCCCAGTCGGCTTTTTCGCTCAGGCGGGTTTCCAGTTCGGCAATGCTCGCAACTTCGACCAGACGCACATCGGAGCCAAGCCCGAGGGTAACGGCCTGGCGCAGGGCGCCACGGAACAGTGGGTGGTCATCGGCAATCAGGATTTCGTATGTGGCCATCGATCTAAGGATCCTGTTCTGTGCCAGGCACTCGAGAGGAAGGGAAGCGCCCGGCGGGAAACGGCGCCAAGGATGCCGAGCACGTTCAAGGGTGATCAAGCCAATCGCCCTGCCGTCTCGCCCACCCTGGCTGCCAGCTCAGTCATTATGAACCAAAGCAGGGGTTGTGCCCCTTGGACTATAGGAAGGTATGCAAACGCTGGTGGGTGTCGTCCTGCTCGTCAAGTGGCAGCCGCCGCTTGCCGCTCAGGTAATGCAGGCTGAACACATCCAGATAGGCGTCCAGCGCCTGCGAGGCCTGGCTGTCGCCAGCAAGGTCCAGGCACATGGCCGCAACTTCTGCCGTACAGAAATGATCATCGCGCTTGGAGCGCCGCAGGCAGTAGCGCGACATCTGCTCGGCTTGCAGGCTCAACACCGGGAAGCGGTCCAGGTACGGGCTTTTGCGGAACATCTTGCGCGCTTCGGTCCAGGTGGCATCCAGCAGGATGAACAGTGGACGCTTGCCCGGCTCGCGCACCACCTCGCTGACCACCCGCTCCTGGGCAACGAACTCGCCCGGAAAAACGATATAGGGCTGCCAGCTCGGGTCATCGAGCAAGGCCAGCAGGCGCTCGTCAACCGCGGTGCGCAACCAGCCGAAGGCCCAGGTGTCTTCAATCAGGTCGGCAATCAACCAGCCGGTGTTGGTGGGTTTCAGCGGCTCGGTGTCGTGCATCAGCAGGCACACACCCGCGTCAGCCTGCACCCTAGGCTTCCAGGCACACAGGCAATGGGTAGCAATGACCCGGCAATCCGGGCAACGCTCGGCACGCGAGCCACGGGCGATGAAAGGCTTGTTGCTGCGGGCCAGGCGTTCGGCGCGCAGACGCGCTACCGCATGGCTCATGCCGGCAGGCCTCTGGACAGATTGGAAATGGGCACAAGGATGACTCGGAGAAAACAAGGCTGCCAGTCTACCAGAACAGGTGGCAATTGCTGTGCAGCCGGCAAAGCGCTCCTTATAATCGGTTTTTTACCGTGCCGGACCTCGCCGCGCGCAATTTCACGGAACGCCGTCGGCCCGCGCATGTCAAAGCGCCAGTCATCGAACCAGGAGAGATTCATGCTGCGCCTTATTGCCCCCGCCCTGAGCCTGCTGCTCGCCCTGCCTCTGGCAGCCCAGGCGGCATCCAAGCAGGATTACGACCTGAACACCCTGCTGCAGAAGGTCGCCAAAGAGAGCAGCGTCGGCACCCCGCGCGCAATTAACGAGGACATCCTCGATCAGGGGTACACCGTTGAAGGCAAGGCGCTGGTCAACCATCTGAGCGTACGCCAGAGCCACGCAGAGCGCATGCAGGCCAACCCTGAGCAAGTGCGTAGCCAGCTCGGCGACAGCGTGTGCCGCAACAACGGCTTCCGCAACCTGATGTCCAAGGGCGCGGTCATGGTCTACCGCTTCACGGTCTACAAAACCAACCAGCCAGTCATGGACCAAGCCTTCGACAACGCCAGCTGCCTGGCCGGCAACAAGAAGAAATAAGCATAGCGTCAAGGCTACGCTTTCTCGTCCTCATGAGCGCGCCAGCGACCTTCAGCGGCATCGGCGCGCATCTCCGCCAACAGCGCCTGCAAGTATCGCGACCGGCACTCCAGCCCCGACAGCCTGCGGCGGCACTCGGCTTCAAGGCTCAGGTGATGCACCTGGGCGGCGCTCTCCAGCTGCTGGTAGAGCTGCCGGTCCACTTCGATGACCAAGCGACGCATACCGCCACCTCCTGCATCGACACATTTCGCTCTACCAGTTAACCAAACCCGTGCTGCCGATGGCCGCAGGCCGACAGGCGGCTGTGCCGAACACCTCGGCACGATCGGGCGCAAGGGTCTAGATTGAGGTCAGAGGTATTGGTGCAGAAGGAGACGTCGCATGCCTTACCATTCGAATGAACTGCTGTTCAGCCACTTCCGCGACAACAATATCGACCTGAGCAATATCGAAGCACAACTGCAACTGGTTGCCCCCAACAGCCCCAACCTGCCGCTCTACCGCGACATGATGCTGACCATCCTGCGCATGGCCCATGACGACAGCGACCGCTGGAGCGCCAAGATCACCCTGCAGGCCCTGCGCGAACTGGACCAGTCGTTCCGCACCCTGCAGCGCTACAAGGACCGACGCAAAGTGACCGTGTTCGGCTCGGCACGCACCCCGCAGGAACATCCGATGTACGCCCTGGCCCGCGAGCTGGGCGCCACTCTGGCGCGCTCCGACCTGATGGTCATCACCGGTGCCGGCGGCGGCATCATGGCGGCTGCCCACGAAGGGGCCGGCAGCGAGCACAGTCTGGGCTTCAACATCACCTTACCCTTCGAACAACATGCCAACCCGACGGTGAACGGTACCGACAAACTACTGCCGTTCCACTTTTTCTTCATCCGCAAATTGTTCTTCGTCAAGGAGGCCGATGGCCTGGTGTTGTGCCCTGGCGGCTTCGGCACCCTGGATGAAGCGCTGGAGGTACTGACCTTGATCCAGACCGGCAAGAGCCCACTGGTGCCGGTTGTGCTACTGGATTCGCCGGGCGGAAGCTTCTGGCACGACTGCCTGGACTTCATCAGCCGCCAGCTCGAAGAAAACCGCTACATCCTGCCCAGCGACCTGAAACTGGTGCGCCTGGTGCACAGTGCCGACGAGGCCGTTGAGGAGATCAACCAGTTCTACAGCAACTACCATTCCAGCCGCTGGTTGAAGAGCCAGTTCGTGATTCGCATGCATCACCCGCTCAGCGAAGCGGCGCTGTATGACATTCAGGAAGGTTTTGCCGATTTGCGCCTGAGTGGCAAATATCACCAGCAAGCGGATAGCAGCGCCGAGCACGAAGTTGGCAATTACAGCCACCTGACCCGCCTGTCATTCGCCTTCAACGGCCGGGATCAGGGCCGCTTGCGTGAGTTGGTGGATTTCATCAACCTGCCGGAGAACTGGGCCAAGCCGGAGCCGATGCATACCACGCAGAGGGCCAGGCAGGCGCTGAAAGTGAGTTGATGCTTTTCTGTAACAGCTCGCGTGATACCTGCTGGGGCAACACCTGGTCGATGGTTGGGCATAGACCGTTGTAGGAGCGGGTTCACCCGCGAAAGGGCCGGGCCTGCCAGCCAATCTCCCCGGCCATTCACCGTCGCAGCCGCCACCGTATTCGCGGGTGAACCCGCTCCTACAATGGAATGGAGGCAGCCTGGGGAATTTGGCAAAACAGATTATCCGCTACGGGCACATACCGAGCGTCAATAATCGTCGAGATCACGCCCGTTGAGCAGACGGCCGATAATGTCCATGGGGAACCCACGGTAAGCCAGGAACCGGGTCTGCTGAGCACGGCTGCGCGGATCTTGCGGGCGCTGCCCAGCAAACTTGCGCTGCCACACGTCTCGCATACGCTCGCCCCAATTCACCTCGCTTTCACGCAGGGCCTGGTCGATGTCTGCACGCGCCAAACCACGCTGACACAGCTCTTCGCGAATACGCGCAGGGCCATAGCCAGAGCCGGAACGATAACGGATGAAACTCTCAAGGTAGCGGGCTTCACTAAGCAGCCCTTCTTCGGCGAGCCGATCGAGTTCAGGCTCGATCAACTCGTCAGAAGCGCCGCGCTGACGCAACTTGCGCGTCAGCTCGACTCGACCGTGCTCACGTCGTGCGAGCAGGTCCATGGCTGTCCGCCGGATGGCGACGGGGGTATCGAGTACGGCGGACATATTCGGCTATCTACTGCGCAATCAATAACCGGCGTCAGCGCCGGCCATGTCATCGGCATCAGCTTCGGCAGCAGCAGCTTTGCCGGCTTCAGCAACAGCGCCCGCTTTCAGCAACTTGTCACGAATCTGCTTCTCGATCTCGGCACCAATAGCCGGGTTCTCAGCCAGGTATTTGGCAGCGTTGGCTTTGCCTTGACCGATCTTGTTGCCCTGATAGGCGTACCAGGCACCGGACTTCTCGACCAGACCTTGAGATACCCCCAGGTCAATGATCTCGCCGTTACGGTAGATACCTTTTCCGTAAAGAATCTGGAACTCAGCCTGACGGAACGGAGGCGAGACCTTGTTCTTGACGATCTTGACGCGGGTTTCGCTGCCGACCACCTCGTCGCCTTCCTTGACCGCGCCGGTACGGCGGATGTCCAGACGGACCGAAGCATAGAACTTCAGGGCGTTACCACCGGTCGTGGTTTCCGGGCTGCCGAACATCACACCGATCTTCATACGGATCTGGTTGATGAAGATGACCAGGCAGTTGGCATTCTTGATGTTACCGGTGATCTTGCGCAGCGCCTGGGACATCAGGCGGGCCTGCAGGCCCACATGCATGTCACCCATCTCGCCTTCGATCTCGGCCTTCGGCACCAACGCGGCCACGGAGTCGACAATGATCACGTCGACCGCGTTGGAGCGCACCAGCATGTCGGTGATTTCAAGGGCCTGTTCACCGGTGTCCGGCTGCGAAACCAACAGGTCATCGACGTTGACGCCCAGCTTGCCGGCGTACTCAGGGTCAAGGGCATGCTCGGCGTCGACGAAGGCACAGGTGGCACCGTTCTTCTGCGCTTCAGCGATGACAGACAGCGTCAGCGTGGTCTTACCCGACGATTCCGGGCCGTAGATCTCGACGATACGGCCTTTTGGCAGACCGCCGATACCCAGGGCGATATCCAGGCCCAGCGAGCCCGTGGAAATGGCAGGAATGCCTTGACGCTCATGGTCACCCATGCGCATGACCGCGCCTTTACCGAATTGGCGTTCGATCTGACCCAGGGCCGCAGCCAAGGCGCGCTTCTTGTTGTCGTCCATTGAAATCCTCACGTGTTCGACTTGGCCCTGACGGCCGGAATACCTGTATAAGTAGCCAGTATTATTCCACAGGCAGACGCCCGCGCAAACCCCTGTCGTCGATTTACTCGGCACCAAGCTGTAACAAGCCGTCTAACGCGGCGATCACCGTCTGTCGGCGCACCGCCTCGCGGTCACCGTCGAACTGCCGGCGTTCGCTGAACACCCGGTCGCCGTCACCCCAGGCCAGCCACACGGTGCCCACCGGTTTGGCTGGCGAGCCGCCGTCCGGCCCGGCCACACCACTCACCGCCACGGCGAAGCGTGCGCCACTGGTGGCCTGAGCTCCGCGGACCATGGCTTCGACCACTTCCTGGCTGACTGCCCCCACCTGACCGAACAACGCTTCAGGTACCCCCAGCTGGCGGGTTTTCTGGGCATTGGAATAGGTGACGTAACCGGCTTCGAACCAGGCCGAGCTGCCAGGTATGCGGGTGATGGCTTCGGCAATGCCACCACCGGTGCATGATTCGGCGGTCGTCACCTGCGCATTGAATCGGCGCAGGTGTTCACCCAGACGGGTGGCGAGCGTGGTGATCGGGTCCATGTAGGGTGCTCCTTGAGGGCGGCTCTCTACCCTATCACCCTGCTTCGGACTCTGGCTCAGGAACTTTCAGGCTGGCCCGGGCGATTTCGCTGAACGCCAGTTCGTCACGCTGCCCCAACCGCGGCAGCCCCTCAGGCCACTCCCGGCTACAGTCGAAGCCGCCCAGCTTGCGCATGTCCTCAATTGCCGAACGCCACCAGACCACCTTGCACGCGCGCTGGTAATCATCACCACTCATCACACTGCCATAGAGCAACTTGCGGCCGATGCCACGCAGTTCCCGGGGCACATGCTTGAGGCTCCATTTCACCGAGAGCCTAGTCAACCACGAGGGCTCCGGGCGATGCGCCGGCACCTTCAGGGCCAGACCTGGCATCTTCGGATGAAAATGCTCGCCATGCCGGGCAAAGAAGATTTCTAGAATGGCATGCACGTACTGCTTCATCGCAAAGTAATGGCTGATCACGCCGCGCGCCTCGTTGATCTGCGCGCCATCCAGTTCGAAGGAAAAGGCGATCTGCTCGATCGTATGCAGGTCACGGGCATACGGCGTCCAGGTGTCGATCCGGCAGATGGCGCGCTCGGCGGTGCCTACGTTGTCGCGGGTAAAGCCCATGACACCGCTGTTACACAGCCGCAAGTCATCGGCCGGTGCTTCGCCCGACTCCGCAAGTCCTTCGGTGAAACTGCGGTAATAACTGCTGCGGGAGGCCTCGGCCCAGCTCATTTCCACCTCGTCGACCAAGAACTGCCCGGCATCGACCTGGCTGAACAGCTTTTGCGGCGACTGCAGAAATACCGTATCGGTATCGATGAACACGGTCTTGTCCGCCCACTGACCGGCCAGGGCAATGGCACAGGCCTTGCGCCGGTGGGTGTAGCCGCCGTAGCCGGCCCAGGCCTGCAGGGTCTGCTCGTCCAGTGCGATCACTTCCACCGGCCAGCCGGCAAAAGCCTGTGGCTGGTCGGTAAGCACACGGATCACCGGCAGCTCAGCCGACCTGCAACGGGCCAGGGCGGTAAGGATGCTGAGTTTTGCCTCCAACTGGTAGATCCGGCGCTCGCCATAAAGGAGGTAGATCAGCTGTTGCGATACATAAGGGACAGGGCTGGACACATTCATCGTGCAGGTCACGGCTAGGGGCATTCATCGAGGGGCGCGCATTCTAGAGGGTTACGCGGTGCAGCTCCACCATTGCCCGCCAGACTGCGCGCATGCCCCAAAGCACGCGCCTGCATCGCAACGAAAAAGCCTGTACCATTACGGGTTTACCATCGCCAACCAGATCCCCCCTGTAAGGCCCTGAATGTCAGATCTTTCCGCACACACCCCGATGATGCAGCAGTACTGGAAGCTGAAGAACCAGCACCCGGACCAGCTGATGTTCTACCGCATGGGCGACTTCTACGAAATCTTCTACGAAGATGCGAAAAAGGCCGCGAAACTGCTGGATATCACCCTGACCGCCCGCGGTCAGTCGGCCGGCCAGTCCATCCCCATGTGCGGGATTCCGTTCCATTCGCTGGAAGGTTACCTGGCCAAGCTGGTCAAGCTCGGCGAGTCGGTGGTGATCTGTGAGCAGATCGGCGACCCGGCCACCAGCAAGGGCCCGGTGGAACGCCAGGTGGTGCGCATCATCACCCCGGGCACGGTCAGTGACGAGGCACTGCTCGACGAGCGCCGCGACAACCTGATTGCCGCACTGCTCGGTGACGAGCGCCTGTTCGGCCTGGCGGTACTGGACATCACCAGCGGCAATTTCAGCGTGCAGGAGATCAAGGGCTGGGAAAACCTGCTGGCCGAACTCGAGCGCCTGAACCCGGTCGAGCTGTTGATCCCCGACGACTGGCCACGGGACCTGCCTGCGGAGAAACGCCCAGGCGCCCGCCGCCGCGCACCGTGGGACTTCGACCGCGACTCGGCACGCAAGGCCCTGTGCCAGCAGTTCGCGACCAAGGACCTCAAGGGCTTCGGCTGCGACAAGCTGACCCTGGCCATCGGTGCCGCCGGCTGCCTGCTGACCTACGCCAAGGAAACCCAGCGCACCGCCCTGCCGCACTTGCGCAGCCTGCGCCACGAGCGCCTGGATGATACGGTCATCCTCGATGGTGCCAGCCGGCGCAACCTGGAGCTGGACATCAACCTGGCCGGTGGGCGCGACAACACCCTGCAATCGGTAATCGACCGCTGCCAGACCGCCATGGCCAGCCGCCTGCTGAGCCGCTGGCTGAACCGCCCACTGCGCGACCTCAAGGTGCTGCAAGCACGCCAGGACTCGATCCGCTGCCTGCTCGACAGCTACCGCTTCGAAAAGCTGCAGCCGCAGTTGAAGGAAATTGGCGATATCGAGCGGATCCTCGCCCGTATTGGCCTGCGCAATGCTCGCCCGCGCGACCTGGCACGCCTGCGCGATGCGCTGGGCGCGTTGCCAGAGTTGCAGAACGCCATGACCGAGCTCGAAGCGCCGCACCTGGCGCGCCTGGCGGCGATTACCGGTACCTATCCGGAGCTGGCCAGCCTGCTGGAGCGGGCGATCATCGACAACCCGCCGGCGGTGATCCGCGACGGCGGTGTACTGAAGGCCGGCTATGACAACGAACTGGACGAGCTGCTGGCAATCAGCGAGAACGCCGGCCAGTTCCTGATCGACCTGGAAGCCCGGGAAAAGGCCCGTACCGGCCTTGCCAACCTCAAGGTCGGCTACAACCGTGTACACGGCTACTTCATCGAACTGCCGACCAAGCAGGCCGAGCAGGCCCCGGGCGACTACATCCGCCGCCAGACACTCAAAGGCGCCGAGCGCTTCATCACCCCGGAGCTGAAGGCGTTCGAGGACAAGGCATTGTCGGCCAAAAGCCGCGCCCTGGCCCGCGAAAAGATGCTCTACGACGCCCTGCTGGAAACCTTGATCAGCCACCTGGCACCCCTGCAGGACAGCGCAGCCGCGCTGGCCGAACTGGATGTGCTCAGCAACCTGGCCGAGCGGGCGCTGAACCTCGACCTTAACTGCCCGCGCTTTGTCGACGAACCGTGCCTACGCATCGAGCAAGGCCGCCACCCGGTGGTGGAGCAGGTACTGACCACACCGTTCGTGGCCAACGACCTGGGCCTGGACAACAGCACGCGCATGCTGATCATCACCGGCCCGAACATGGGCGGTAAGTCCACCTACATGCGCCAGACCGCCCTGATCGTGCTGCTGGCGCACATCGGCAGCTTCGTCCCTGCGGCGAGTTGCGAGCTGTCGCTGGTCGACCGCATCTTCACGCGCATCGGCTCCAGTGACGACCTGGCAGGCGGGCGCTCGACCTTCATGGTCGAGATGAGCGAAACCGCCAACATCCTGCACAACGCCACCGACCGCAGCCTGGTGCTGATGGACGAAGTGGGCCGCGGCACCAGTACCTTTGACGGCCTGTCGCTGGCCTGGGCCGCCGCCGAGCGCCTGGCCCAACTGCGTGCCTACACACTGTTCGCCACGCACTACTTCGAACTGACCGTGCTGCCGGAGAGCGAGCCGCTGGTGGCCAACGTGCACCTGAACGCCACCGAGCACAACGAACGCATCGTGTTCCTGCACCATGTGTTGCCCGGCCCTGCCAGCCAGAGCTACGGCCTGGCCGTGGCGCAACTGGCCGGCGTCCCCACGGCGGTCATCCAGCGTGCCCGCGAACACCTGGGGCGCCTGGAAACCACCAGCCTGCCGCACGAGCAGCCCCCGGCCGCAAAAGCCAAGGATGCGCCGCAGGTACCGCACCAGAGCGACCTGTTCGCCAGCCTGCCACATCCAGCCATCGAGAAGCTGGGCAAGCTGCAACTGGACGACATGACCCCGCGTCAAGCTATCGAAATGCTATATCAACTAAAGAACCTGTTATAACGGCGCCCATTACAAGCTGGTAGAATCCGCCGCGGTTTGCTGGTGCTGCAGGTTATTAGCCTGGCCTGCAGCCACATGCCCGTAAACCGCGCGGCCCTGAGAGGAAGGGCCGCCGCCGTCGCCTGAGGAGAGAATTAGAAATGACCTTCGTCGTCACCGACAACTGCATCAAATGCAAATACACCGACTGCGTGGAAGTCTGTCCGGTGGACTGCTTCTACGAAGGCCCGAACTTCCTGGTCATCCACCCGGACGAGTGCATCGACTGCGCCCTGTGCGAGCCGGAGTGCCCAGCGCAAGCCATCTTCTCGGAAGACGAAGTGCCTTCGGGCATGGAAAACTTCATCGAGCTGAACGCCGAGCTGGCGGAAATCTGGCCTAATATCACCGAGCGTAAGGATGCCCTGCCGGACGCTGAAGAATGGGATGGCAAGACCGGCAAGATTGCCGACCTGGAGCGCTGATAGCGCCCAGACGCGAAAAAGGCCCTTCGGGGCCTTTTTTGTTTTCCTACGTGCAAAAAAAAGGGGCGGTTTGACCCGCCCACATTTTTTCCGTAGTCCCTGCTTGTCCCAAACATCATCCTGATGAAATCGCTTCTTGCGATGTCCTTGGCCTTCATCCTGAAAGCCTGTGCATGTCCCTGTGCACAGTTCGAATACTAGCGGGTTGAGCCGGGCGGGCAAGCGCGAGACCTCACAGGGTATTTCCGACGACACATATGGTCAGCGGCGAATAAATCATGATTTTCAATGAGTTGTAAAAAAACAGAGCCAGGAAACGACAATGGTCTACTGAGGCTTGCATAGATAGCTTACAAAACGAGTAAGAAAAGGCTTACATGCAATGTTACCGGGGTAGCGGAATACACATTGGGTATCTGTTCTGCCCTGAAGTGCGCCCCGCCGCTCTCGAGCTTTTCCGCTACAGACGAAAACGCCCCGAGGTCATCGGGGCGTTTTGAGTGACACAGACCTTCGCTACTGGAACAAGGACTCACTGGACAGGCCATTCTTCTCAAGGATCTCGCGCAAACGCTTGAGCCCCTCTACCTGAATCTGCCGCACCCGTTCCCGGGTCAGGCCTATTTCCAGGCCAACATCCTCAAGGGTACTGCTTTCATGCCCACGCAGGCCAAAGCGACGCACCACCACCTCGCGCTGCTTGTCGGTCAGCTCACCCAGCCACTGATCGATGCTCTGCGACAGGTCGTCATCCTGCAGCAATTCGCACGGATCAGTCGGACGGTCGTCGGTCAGCGTATCAAGCAGGGTCTTGTCCGAGTCCGGGCCAAGCGACACATCCACCGACGACACCCGCTCATTCAGGCCCAGCATGCGCTTGACCTCGGTGACCGGCTTCTCCAGCAGCGTGGCGATTTCTTCTGGTGAAGGTTCGTGGTCGAGTTTCTGGGTCAGCTCGCGCGCGGCGCGCAGGTAGACGTTCAGTTCCTTGACCACGTGGATCGGCAGGCGAATGGTGCGGGTCTGGTTCATGATCGCCCGTTCGATGGTCTGGCGAATCCACCAGGTCGCATAGGTCGAGAAACGGAAACCACGCTCCGGGTCGAACTTTTCGACCGCACGGATCAACCCCAGGTTGCCTTCCTCGATCAGGTCGAGTAACGACAGGCCACGGTTCACGTAACGACGGGCAATTTTGACAACCAGGCGCAGGTTGCTTTCGATCATGCGCTTGCGGCCGGCAGGGTCACCCTTTTGCGACAAGCGCGCAAAATGCACTTCTTCTTCCGGCGAAAGCAGCGGCGAGAAACCGATCTCGTTGAGATACAACTGGGTGGCATCGAGCGCCCGGCTGTAATCGATGTACTTGTGTTGCTTGAGCGAAGAGCCCGACTTGGCCCTCGTCCGAACCGAAGATACAGCAGGTTCGTCTGACACCACATCCGTTTCCAAAACGATACCCGTCTCCATCAGGAGGACGTCATCATCGATGTCAAACTCCGGCACTTCTTTACTGAGAGCCATTGTTATAATCCTTTGCTGAGTTCGAACTCAGACTCGAGCGGCACCTTTATCCCTGGCAGCGCTTGAGCCTGTCCCCTCTACATCACAGGAACAGGCTGGGTACAACGATCAACGACGTGGCAGGAACTGGAGCGGATCGACGGGTTTGCCCTGGCGGCGAATCTCGAAATGCAGCTTCACCCGATCTGTGCCCGTAGACCCCATTTCAGCAATCGACTGCCCTGCCTTGACCTGCTGCCCCTCCCGAACCAACAGCCTGCGGTTATGACCGTAGGCACTGACGTAGGTGTCGCTGTGCTTGATGATGATCAGCTCGCCGTAGCCCCTCAAACCACTTCCGGCGTAGACCACTGCACCATCAGACGCAGCAAAAACAGGCTGTCCCAAATCACCGGCGATATCAATGCCTTTATTCAAACTACCGTTTGAAGCGAATTTTCCAATCAGCACGCCGTTGGCCGGCCAGGCCCAACCGCCTACGGCACGCTCCGCAGCCGGCACACTGGCAACCGCTGGCGCATTGCCCGAAGAGGCCGGCGTGACCGGTTTACGGGTGCTGGCAGGCGCCGTGGCAGGAGTGCCCACAGGCCGCCGCGTGACCGTAGTGCGGCTTGACGAGGACGGGCTGGACACCACCGTGGTGCGGCTGCCGGAGCCGCTGCTGAATCGAATCGCCTGGCCCGGGCGAATGGTATAAGGCGCCCGGATGCCATTGCGTGCAGCCAGCTCCTTGTAGTCCCAACCATAACGGAAGGCGATGGAGAACAGGGTGTCGCCTGGCTTGACGATATATTGCCCGGAAGTCACTGCCGGACGCTTGGGAACGGTGTTGTTGCGGTCGACCACCCGCGCGCTGTTGCTGCCGGTGCTTGAGCAACCCACCAGAAGCGCGCCCATGGCCAATGCAATCACCAGAAGCTTGAAACCCGAGCCGTCCTTGCGCTGCCGAATGACTGTGTGACCCACCCGCGCTCCCCTCATGGTGCCGAAAATCGATATGAAGACAAGAAATGCAATATTGTTGCAATTATAACCAAGCCAGCCGGTATTGGCAGACGGCTACGAAAGACGAGCGCAAAACCCCGGTGCACGCTTTGCGTTAGCGCTTCGCACCGCCTGATAGACAGGGCGAAGCGACAAGAATTCGCCACCGGCACAAAAATACACCGCGCCTCATGCCTGCACAGCTCAGTTCAACAGACCTCAGGCCAGCGGACCATTGAGCAGCGGCACGAAACGCACAGCCCCCAGCACGCGACGGGAGAAACCATGCTCCTCGCGTACGATCAGCATCAGTTGCTGCGTTTCGCCGGCCGGCCCTACCGGGATGACCATGCGCCCACCGGGTGCCAGCTGGTCGAGCAGTGCCTGTGGCACCTCCGGCGCCACGGCGGTGACGATGATGCCATTGTACGGCGCAAGTGCCGGCCACCCCTCGCAACCGTCGCCCCAGCGGAATACCACGTTGCGCAGGTTCAGTTCCACCAGGCGCTCTTTGGCCCGATCCTGCAGTACCTTGATGCGCTCTACCGAGAACACCCGCTCGACCAGCTGGGCCAGGATAGCCGTCTGGTAACCCGAGCCGGTGCCAATCTCCAGCACCTTGTCCAGTGGCCCGGCCTCGAGCAACAGCTCGCTCATGTGAGCAACCATGAACGGCTGGGAGATGGTCTGGTTGTGGCCGATCGGCAGCGCGGTGTCTTCGTAAGCCCGATGCGCCAGCGCCTCGTCAACGAACAGGTGGCGCGGCGTACGCCGGATCACGTCGAGCACCTTGGGGTTCGAAACACCCTCCTCGCACAAGCGCTGGATCAGCCGCTCCCGGGTACGCTGAGAGGTCATGCCGATGCCACGCCGCAGCATATCGTCCTCACGCATCAGAGCAGGCCCTCCAGCCAACCATCGAGCTGCTCGAAGGCATCATTGAAGGTGCGATCGAGTTGCAGCGGGGTAATCGATACGTAGCCTTGCATCACCGCGTGGAAGTCGGTGCCCGGCCCGCCATCCTCGGCATCACCGGCCACGGCAATCCAGTAGCCTTCCTTGCCACGCGGGTTGACTACCTTGGTTGGCGCCGCCGCCCGCGCCCGGTGACCGAGACGGGTGAGCTGGATGCCACGGATGTGCTCCAGCGGCAAGTTGGGAATATTGATGTTGAGTACGGTGCGTGGCGGCAACGCCAGGCGCGACTGTGCCTCGACCAGGCGGCGGGCGATATAGGCCGCGGTCGGCAGGTTGTCCGGCTGGCGCGACAACAGCGAGAACGCCAGCGAGGTTCCACCGAGGAAGCGGCCTTCCAGCGCCGCAGCGACCGTACCAGAATACAGCACGTCATCGCCCAGGTTGGCACCGAGGTTGATCCCCGATACGACCATGTCCGGCGTCTGCGGCAACAGCCCATTGAGCCCCAGGTGCACGCAATCGGTCGGCGTGCCATTGAGGCTGATGAAGCCATTGGCCAGGGTCTGCGGATGCAGTGGCCGGTCCAGCGTCAGCGAACTGCTGGCGCCGCTCTTGTCTTGATCCGGGGCGATCACCGCGCACTCGGCATAATCCACCAGCGCAGCATGCAGCGCGGCGATGCCAGGTGCGGTAACACCGTCGTCATTCGAAATCAGAATACGCATGGGCTGTCCGTCTGCCCTGCCGACACCAGATCCACGACTTCACGCACCACCACGGTGGCGAAGCATCCGGCCGGCAGGACGAATTCCAGTTGCAGGATATCAGGCTCGGGATAATGCCACGTCAGGCCGCCAATAGGGAGCCGCAGAATTCGTCGTTCGTGATCCATGCCCGCCTGGGCCAACCACTGGCAAAGTGCTGGCTGACTTGAGCCGATAGCGTTTTCCAGCTGGGCAGGCGCAGCGCCAGCAGGCGAAGCGCCCTCCCCCCACATCGGGCCGGTCGGATGCAGGTCGAGAATCGCCAGGCGCGGGTCGCCACATTCCGCCTCACCCGCCGGGAAGAAACTGCGGCTGTCGGTGAACGCCAGCAGGTCCCCGACCTGGGCTCGGGCCCAGCTACCGTCAGCGACACGCGCAGCCAGCACCTGATTGAACAGGTAGCTGCGCCCGGCCGAAAGCAGCCGCGAACGCACGTTGCGCTGTTCAGGCAAAGCCTTGCGTACGGCCCAATCGAGGGCGTCATGGACGTTGCCACCGCCGTGCCCGAAGCGCTGGGTGCCGAAATAGTTGGGCACACCTTGCCGCCTGAGCTGTTCCAGACGCGCATCAACCGCCTGGTGATCGGCAGCCAAGGCCGTCAGGCGCAAGGTGAAACCGTTGGCCGAATGCGCCCCGCGCTGCAGTTTGCGCTGGTGACGCACCTGCTTGAGCACACGCAG
Organism: Pseudomonas sp. VEM90; assembly: GCF_054611535.1. Taxonomy (NCBI): domain Bacteria; kingdom Pseudomonadati; phylum Pseudomonadota; class Gammaproteobacteria; order Pseudomonadales; family Pseudomonadaceae; genus Pseudomonas; species Pseudomonas sp. VEM90. The sequence goes on from NZ_JBTRAR010000003.1 coordinate 94,186, forward strand.
GCTGGCATCCTCGGCTCGCGACAGATCCGGGTCGGCCTTGCCCGGCAGGTGCAGGCTGAACCACTGGCGGGTCAGCGCCTGGCGGTCCTTGAGGCCGGCGTAGCTGATGCTGCGCACCGGCACGCCAGCGGCGCGGGCGAGGCGCCGGGCAGCTTCTTCAGTGTTCAGATCACGCTTCTCGACCCACAGCCACAGGTGCTCGCCCTGGCCCGATAGCGGGATATCCAGGACTTCGTCAACCTGAAAGTCTTCGGCAACCGCTTTGAGGACGGCGGTACCCAGGGATTCACCCGATGCGCGCGGGCCCAGCAGTTCCAGTTCGGTCATGCTGGCAGCAGCAGGGCGACCGAATGCACGGCAATGCCCTCCTCGCGACCGGTAAAGCCCAGCTTCTCTGTGGTGGTGGCCTTGACATTGACCTGGTCGAGCTCGACCTGCAGGTCTTCGGCGATCAGCTGGCGCATGGTTTCGATGTGTGGGGCCATTTTCGGTGCCTGGGCGACGATGGTGGCGTCAACGTTGCCGACCTTCCAGCCCTTGGCCTTGACGATGCCGACTACATGGCGCAGCAGCGCGCGGCTGTCAGCCCCCTTGAACTGCGGGTCAGTGTCAGGGAAGTGCTTGCCGATGTCGCCCAGTGCCGCAGCGCCAAGCAAGGCATCGCTCAGGGCGTGCAGCAGCACGTCACCGTCGGAATGGGCCAGCAGGCCGTATTTGTGCGGGATGCGCACCCCGCCCAAGGTAATGAAATCACCGTCGCAGAAACGGTGCACATCGTAGCCGTGGCCAATACGCATAAGAAAACGCCCTGAAAGAGTCAGGGCGTGATTCTACCTGCTTTGCAGCGGGTTTGGCGGCTTTTGGACCAGGGTGTTACACGCGCCCCAGTGCCACCGCATGATGGCGTAGGTGCTCCTCGATGAAGCTGGCAATGAAGTAGTAGCTATGGTCATAGCCCGGCTGCATACGCAGGGTCATTTCATGGCCACCTTTGCGTGCCGCCTGTTCCAGTGCTTCAGGCTTGAGTTGCTTCTCGAGGAAGTCGTCACGGTCGCCCTGGTCCACCAGCAACGGCGGGCATTGGCCAGCAGGGGTTTCAGCCAGCAGCACGCTGGCATCCCACTCACGCCAGCGCCCACGGTCTTCACCCAGGTAGCGGCTGAAGGCCTTCTCGCCCCACGGACAATCCATCGGATTGCTGATCGGCGAGAATGCCGACACCGAGCGGTAGCGCCCCGGGTTGCGCAAGGCGCACACCAGCGCGCCATGGCCCCCCATGGAGTGGCCGCTGATGCTGCGCTCGCCCGACGCCGGGAAATGTGCCTCGATCAGGGCTGGCAACTCCTCCACCACATAGTCATGCATGCGGTAGTGCTGGGCCCAGGGTTGCTGGGTAGCGTTGAGGTAGAAGCCCGCCCCCAGGCCGAAGTCCCAGGCGCCGTCCGGATCGCCCGGCACCTGCTCGCCACGCGGACTGGTGTCGGGAGCAACGATGATCAGCCCCAGCTCGGCGGCCAGACGCTGGGCGCCGGCCTTCTGCATGAAGTTCTCGTCGGTGCAGGTGAGGCCGCTGAGCCAGTACAGTACCGGCAGCTTTTCGTCCTGCTCGGCCTGCGGCGGCAGGTACACAGCGAACACCATGTCGCAACCCAGCACCTTGGAGTGATGCCGGTAACGCTTGTGCCAGCCGCCGAAGCTCTTCTGGCAGGAGATGTTATCCAGGCTCATGGCAAACCTCAGAAGTGGATCACGCTACGGATGCTCTTGCCTTCATGCATCAGGTCGAAGGCCTTGTTGATGTCTTCCAGACCCATCGTGTGGGTGATGAAGGTGTCCAGCGGGATCTCACCTTTCTCGGACATTTCCACGTAGCTCGGCAGCTCGCTGCGGCCACGCACGCCGCCGAACGCCGAACCACGCCAAACCCGACCGGTCACCAGCTGGAACGGACGCGTGGAAATTTCCTGGCCGGCACCGGCCACACCGATGATGACCGACTCACCCCAGCCCTTGTGGCAGCATTCCAGGGCGGCGCGCATCAGTTGAACGTTGCCGATGCACTCGAAGGAGAAGTCCACGCCGCCATCGGTGAGGTCGACGATCACTTCCTGGATCGGGCGATCGTAGTCTTTCGGGTTGACGCAATCGGTGGCACCCAGCTGGCGGGCGATTTCGAACTTGGCCGGGTTGATGTCGATGGCGATGATACGCGAGGCCTTGGCCTTGACCGCACCGATCACGGCCGACAGGCCGATGCCACCGAGGCCGAAGATGGCCACGGTATCACCCGGCTTGACCTTGGCAGTGTTGAGCACCGCGCCGATACCGGTGGTGACGCCGCAGCCCAGCAGGCAGACCTTCTCCAGTGGTGCTTCTTTCTGGATCTTGGCCACGGAAATTTCCGGCAGCACAGTGTATTCGGAGAAGGTCGAGGTACCCATGTAGTGGAACAGCTCCTGGCCCTTGTACGAGAAGCGCGTGGTGCCGTCCGGCATCAGGCCCTTGCCCTGGGTGGCGCGGATGGCCTGACACAGGTTGGTCTTGCCCGAGAGGCAGAACTTGCACTTGCCGCATTCCGGGGTGTACAGCGGGATGACGTGGTCACCTACAGCGACCGAGGTGACCCCCTCGCCTACCGCTTCGACGATTGCACCACCTTCGTGGCCGAGGATCGATGGGAAGATACCCTCCGGGTCAGCACCGGACAGGGTATAGGCATCGGTGTGGCAGACACCGCTGGCGACCACGCGCAGCAGCACTTCACCGGCCTTTGGCATGGCCACGTCGACTTCGACGATTTCCAGGGGTTTCTTGGCTTCGAAGGCTACGGCAGCACGGGACTTGATCATCAAAGGTCTCCAGACAGTGGGTCGATTCAGTCTTGCAGTGTAATTCAGCGCCTTTTGATGAATAATCAGGCCAAAGACAAAACATTATTGCCATATAGGGATAATCGATGAGCAGCCGATGGGAAGGCATCGACGAATTCGTCGCCGTGGCCGAATCGGGCCAGTTCACTGCCGCCGCCGAACGCCTGGGGGTTTCCTCATCGCACATCAGCCGGCAGATCGCCCGGCTGGAAGAACGCCTGCAAACGCGCTTGCTGTACCGCAGTACCCGCCGGGTCACCCTGAGCGAAGCTGGGCAGACCTTCCTGCAGCATTGCCAACGCTTGCAGGATGGCCGTGAGGAAGCGCTGCGCGCCATGGGCGACCTGGCCAGCGAGCCCAAGGGCTTGCTGCGCATGACCTGCGCTGTGGCCTACGGCGAGCGCTTCATCGTGCCACTGGTGACGCGATTCATGGCGCTGTACCCGCAGCTGCGCGTGGATGTGGAGCTGAGCAACCACACCCTCGACCTGCTGCATGAAGGCATGGACCTGGCCATCCGCCTGGGTCGCCTGGCCGACTCTCGCTTGGTGGCTACCCGCCTGGCGCCAAGGCGCATGTACCTGTGCGCCTCGCCGGCCTATCTTGAGCGTTATGGCCGGCCGCACAGCCTGTCGGAGCTGGCGCGGCACAATTGCCTGGTGGGGAGTTCGGACTTGTGGGCATTACAGCAGGATGGCCGTGAGATCAGCCAGCGGGTACAGGGCAACTGGCGCTGCAACAGTGGCCAGGCAGTGCTGGATGCGGCGTTACAAGGGATAGGGTTATGCCAGTTGCCGGATTACTACGTGCTGGAACACCTCAATAGCGGTGCGCTGGTGTCGCTGCTGGAGGCGCACCAGCCGCCGAATACGGCGGTATGGGCGCTGTATCCGCAGCAGAGGCACCTGTCGCCGAAGGTACGGCGGCTGGTGGATTACCTGAAGGAGGGGTTGGCAGGGTTGCCGGAATATCGTTTCGGCTGACGGGATGTGCTGCATGTACTGGCCTCTTCGCGGGTAAACCCGCTCCTACGACGGCCTGTGTCCAACGCCCGATGTGTGTCCACCACCGTGGTAGGAGCGGGTTTACCCGCGAAGAGACCGGCACAGGCGAACGCTCAGCGTTTACCCGCCCAGCGCTGGCGCAACCATTCGAGATCTTCGGGCCGGGTCACCTTTATGTTGTCACTGCGCCCTTCCACCAGCCGCGGCGCCTGACCGGACCATTCGATGGCAGAAGCCTCGTCGGTCACCACCACATCCGACACCAGGCACTCGGCCAGCGCCCGGTGCAACGCCCCAAGGCGAAACATCTGTGGTGTGTACGCCTGCCAGATCGTGCTGCGGTCCACGGTAGCACTCACCCGGCCATGGCTGTCGGCGCGCTTGAGGGTATCGCGCGCCGGCACCGCCAGCAGTCCACCCACCGGGTCGTCCGCCAGCTCCGACAACAGCTTGTCCAGGTCGCCGCGCGCCAGGTTCGGCCGCGCGGCATCGTGCACCAGTACCCAGTCGCTTTCAGCCGCCCCCTGGGCATGCAGCATCAACAAGGCGTTAAGCACCGAGTCAGCTCGTTCACGCCCGCCCGCCGCACACTGGATGCGTGGGTCGCTGGCGTAGCGCAAGCCAGGCCAGTAAGGGTCATCTTCGGCAATGCTGACCACCACGCCTTTAAGCGCCGGGTGGCCTAGAAAACAGTCGAGGCTGTGCTCGAGAAGGGTCTGCCCAGCCAGCTCCAGGTATTGCTTGGGGCGGTCGGCAGCCATGCGGGCACCTACACCCGCCGCAGGAATCACGGCCCAGAAGGCCGGCAAGGTATCGATCATTTCTGTGGCAACTGGAAGAGGGTTTCGCCCTCTTTGACCATCCCCAATTCATGGCGGGCCCGTTCTTCAACGGTCTCCATGCCTTTTTTCAGCTCTAGCACTTCAGCATCGAGCACACGATTACGCTCGAGCAAACGCTCGTTTTCGGCATGCTGATCGGCAATCTGCTGCTTCAGTTCGGTCACTTGCGCCAGGCTGCCGTTACCCACCCACAGGCGGTACTGCAGGCCACCCAACAGCAAGAGCAGAACGAGGAACAACCAATAGGGACTGCGCATCACGTTATCCAGGTTAAAAAGGCTGCCGCGTACTTTTCACTTCGGGGCCTCGAATAGCACGAAGCCTGGCCGAGGCCAGGCTTCGTCGACAGAAACCCATTAGTACGTAGGAAAGTTCAGTACGAACGTTCCTACAACTTCGGCTGCTGCCTTTTTACCATCTCTTGCTTAGCCGCGAAACTCGGCACGACCGCGGTAAACCGCTTTGGCACCCAGTTGCTCTTCGATGCGCAGCAGTTGGTTGTACTTGGAAACGCGGTCGGAACGGCACAGCGAACCGGTCTTGATCTGGCCAGCAGCAGTACCCACAGCCAGGTCGGCGATGGTCGAGTCCTCGGTTTCACCGGAACGGTGCGAGATCACTGCAGTGTAACCAGCAGCCTTGGCCATCTGGATGGCTTCCAGGGTTTCGGTCAGCGAGCCGATCTGGTTGAACTTGATCAGGATCGAGTTACCAATGCCCTTCTCGATGCCTTCCTTGAGGATCTTGGTGTTCGTCACGAACAGGTCGTCACCGACCAACTGGACTTTTTCACCGATCTTGTCAGTGAGGATTTTCCAGCCAGCCCAGTCGGACTCGTCCAGGCCGTCTTCGATCGAAATGATCGGGAAACGCTCGGTCAGGCCTTTCAGGTAGTCGGCGAAGCCTTCGGCGTCGAACGACTTGCCTTCGCCGGACAGGTTGTACTTGCCGTCTTCGTAGAATTCCGAAGCCGCGCAGTCCAGGGCCAGGGTCACGTCGGTGCCCAGCTTGTAGCCGGCTTTTTCGACAGCTTCGGCGATGGCGCCCAGGGCGTCTTCGTTGGACGCCAGGTTAGGGGCGAAACCACCTTCATCACCTACGGCGGTGTTCAGGCCACGGGCCTTCAGTACGGCCTTGAGGTGGTGGAAGATTTCGGTACCCATGCGCAGGCCGTCAGAGAAGGTCTTGGCGCCAACCGGCTGAACCATGAACTCCTGGATGTCGACGTTGTTGTCGGCGTGCTCACCACCGTTGATGATGTTCATCATCGGAACCGGCATCGAGTACTGGCCCGGGGTGCCGTTCAGGTTGGCGATGTGCGCGTACAGCGGCAGGTCCTGGTCCTGGGCAGCAGCTTTGGCGGCAGCCAGGGAAACAGCCAGGATGGCGTTGGCGCCCAGCTTGGCCTTGTTCTCGGTACCGTCCAGTTCGATCATGGCGCGGTCCAGAGCCTTCTGGTCGGAAGGATCCTTGCCCAGCAGCAGGTCGCGGATCGGGCCGTTGATGTTGGCGACGGCCTTCAGCACGCCCTTGCCCATGTAACGGCTCTTGTCGCCATCACGCAGCTCCAGCGCTTCGCGCGAGCCGGTAGAAGCACCGGACGGCGCGCAAGCGCTGCCGATGATACCGTTGTCGAGCAGTACATCGGCTTCCACAGTGGGGTTGCCACGCGAATCGAGAACTTCACGACCTTTGATGTCGACGATTTTTGCCATTGTTGTAAGCACTCCAGAATTTGACGAAAACAACTTAGCTTAGGAAATTCTTGCCGTTCATCGGGCGAACTTGCTTTGGGCAGGCCTGATGAAGGGAGCCCCTGACCGACTGGTCAGGGGTGGATCGGGCGGTACTTTACCCGAGAAATGAGCTTTACGCGGTTTCTACCGTCGGAAAACTTTTCACCAGGTCGTCCAATTGCTTGAGCTGGACCAGAAACGGCTCCAGTTTATCCAGGCGCAGGGCGCATGGGCCATCGCACTTGGCGTTGTCCGGATCGGGGTGGGCTTCGAGGAAAAGCCCGGCCAGGCCCTGACTCATGCCGGCCTTGGCCAGGTCGGTAACCTGGGCACGACGGCCGCCGGCGGAATCGGCGCGACCACCCGGCATCTGCAGGGCGTGGGTAACGTCGAAGAACACCGGGTATTCGAACTGCTTCATGATGCCGAAGCCCAGCATGTCGACCACCAGGTTGTTGTAGCCGAAGCTCGAACCACGCTCGCAGAGTATCAACTGGTCGTTACCGGCCTCCTCGCACTTGGCCAGGATGTGTTTCATTTCCTGAGGTGCGAGGAACTGAGCCTTCTTGATATTGATCACCACGCCGGTCTTGGCCATGGCCACCACCAGGTCAGTCTGCCGCGACAGGAAAGCCGGCAGCTGGATGATGTCGCATACCTTGGCGACGGGCTCGGCCTGGTAAGGCTCGTGCACGTCGGTGATCACCGGCACGTTGAAGGTGCGCTTGATCTCTTCGAAGATCTTCAGCCCCTCGTCCATGCCAGGGCCACGATAGGACGTCACCGACGAACGGTTGGCCTTGTCGAAGCTGGCCTTGAACACATACGGGATACCGAGCTTCTCGGTAACCCGCACGTACTCTTCGCAGACCTTCATCGCCAGATCACGGGATTCCAGAACGTTCATGCCGCCGAACAGGACGAACGGCTTGTCGTTGGCGATCTCGATGTTACCGACGCGAATGATCTTCTGGGTCATCGATCAGGCCTTGTTCTTCTGAGCCAGGGCTGCCTTGACGAAGCCGCTGAACAGCGGGTGGCCGTCACGCGGGGTGGAGGTGAACTCCGGGTGGAACTGGCAAGCGACGAACCATGGGTGGTCCTTGGACTCGACCACTTCCACCAGCGCGCCGTCTTCGGAACGGCCGGAAACCACCAGACCAGCTTCCACCAGTTGTGGCAGCAGGTTGTTGTTCACTTCGTAGCGGTGACGGTGACGCTCGGTGATCACATCCTTGCCGTAGCAGTCGTGCACCTTGGAACCGGCAGCCAGCTGGCAGTCCTGTGCGCCCAGGCGCATGGTGCCGCCCAGGTCGGAAGCCTCGTCGCGGGTCTCGACGGCACCGGTGGCATCGGCCCACTCGGTGATCAGGCCGACCACTGGGTGGCCGCTGTTACGGTCGAACTCGGTGGAGTTGGCGTCTTTCCAGCCCATCACGTTACGGGCGAATTCGATGACGGCCACCTGCATGCCCAGGCAGATACCCAGGTACGGCACCTTGTTCTCACGGGCGTATTGCACCGCAGTGATCTTGCCTTCCACACCGCGCAGGCCGAAACCGCCCGGTACCAGGATGGCATCGGCGCCTTCGAGCAGGCTGGTGCCCTGGTTCTCGATGTCTTCCGAGTCGATGTAACGCAGGTTGACCTTGGTCCGGTTGGTGATGCCGGCGTGGCTCATCGCTTCGATCAGCGACTTGTACGCATCCAGCAGCTCCATGTACTTGCCGACCATGGCGATGGTCACTTCGTGCTCCGGGTTGAGCTTGGCATCGACCACCTTGTCCCACTCGGACAGGTCGGCGCCATTGCACTGCAGGCCGAAGCGCTCGACGACGAAGTCGTCCAGGCCCTGAGCATGCAGTACGCCCGGGATCTTGTAGATGGTGTCGACGTCTTCCAGCGAAATCACCGCACGCTCTTCAACGTTGGTGAACAGCGCGATCTTGCGACGCGACGAAGCATCGACCGGGTGGTCGGAGCGGCAGATCAGCACGTCAGGCTGCAGGCCGATGGAGCGCAGCTCCTTGACCGAGTGCTGGGTCGGCTTGGTCTTGGTTTCGCCAGCGGTGGCGATGTACGGGACCAGGGTCAGGTGCATCAGCATGGCACGCTTGGAGCCCACTTCGACGCGCAACTGGCGAATCGCCTCGAGGAACGGCTGCGACTCGATATCACCCACGGTACCGCCGATCTCCACCAGGGCCACGTCGGCATCGCCGGCACCCTTGATGATGCGACGCTTGATTTCGTCGGTGATGTGCGGGATGACCTGGATGGTCGCGCCCAGATAATCACCACGACGCTCTTTGCGCAGCACGTGCTCGTAGATACGGCCGGTGGTGAAGTTGTTGTTCTGGGTCATGGTGGTGCGGATGAACCGCTCGTAGTGCCCCAGGTCGAGGTCGGTCTCGGCGCCATCGTGGGTGACGAACACTTCACCGTGCTGGAACGGGCTCATGGTGCCCGGGTCGACGTTGATGTACGGATCCAGCTTGAGCATGGTGACCTTCAGGCCCCGCGCTTCCAGGATGGCCGCCAGGGAAGCCGAGGCAATGCCTTTCCCCAATGAAGAAACAACACCGCCCGTGACGAATATGTAGCGCGTCATGAAAAACCCTAGAAGTCTGCGTTAAGGCGGCCAGCGCCGCCGGAGAAAGCGAAGGAAGGCCGAAGCCCCCGATCACCTGCGTCAATCACAGTGCATCTCGAAAAACTGCCGCGTCTGTACAGCCAGGGTATACCCGGCATGGCGTTCGCTCGTCATTTCCAGAATCAGCTCGGCAAAAAACTGCTTGGTAATCGGCAACCCCTGTGTTTTCGCGGAACCCACAGAAGTTGTATCAAGAAGGGAGGGTAGTCTACCGGAATGTACCCTTCAGCTCAAACCTTGCGCGTTCGTCGGTAACTGCCAGTGCAGTTGGCAATCCGCCCTCACCAGCCCGGGCAGGTTGGCCACCGCCAGCAGGCAATCGTCGCTATATAGCAAGGGCAGGCGCGAGCGCAGGAAATGCGGCACTTGCTGCTCGTTTAACAGGCGCTTGAGGTCACGCCGGCCTCGGCCGGGAACCTCCAGCATTTCACCACCCTGACGGTAGGCAATGCGCAACCCGCCCGGCACGGCTGCGCCGACAAGACGCACGCAACCATTGCCCGGCAACCGCAGCGGCCCATCAGGGTCGGGCCAGGCCAGCGAGCCAGCGGGTTGCTGTAGCCAATCACCGCTCAACCACCAGATGCGCCCGTGGCTACGCACCAACCGCCCATCGGCAAGCCGCCAGACTGGCCGGGCATCGGCGGCGGCATCGCGCAGGTCTGCCCAGCCGGCCCAGTGCCGGGTATCGGGCAAACGGGTGCGCTGGCTTAGCCAGTACTGCAAGGCATTGCGCTGACGGGCTGGCGATAGCGCTACCAGGGTGGCCAGGCCGAGGGAATCCAGCCCCGGCCAGGCGATGGGCGCCCCCTTACGCGCAAGCGCCAGATCCTCCTGGGCCAGTTCGTCCAGCAAACCCAGCGCCTCACCCAGATGCTCTGCTGCACGGGCGAAGTTCTGGCTGGCCTGAGGCCAACGTTGCTGCAAGTGCGGCATCACTTCGCCACGCAGGTAGTTGCGGGCGAATTGTGTGTCGGCGTTTGACGGGTCTTCGATCCAGACCAACCCTTGGGCTTTGCCGTAGTCCTGCAACTGCTGCCGCGAACAACCCAGCAACGGCCTGACCAGGCTGCCCTGCCCTAATGCCCGCTGCACCGGCATGGCTGCCAGGCCGCGCAGGCCGGCGCCGCGCAACAGGCGGAACAGCAGAGTCTCGGCCTGGTCGTCGCGGTGCTGGCCGGTGAACAGGATGTCGCCTGGGCCGAGCACTTGCCTGAAGGCGGCATAGCGGGCATCTCGGGCCGCCTGCTCCAGGCTGGCGCCGGGGCTGACCTGGACGTGAATGACGTGGAGTTCGATGCCAAGATTGTCGCAGACGGCTTGGCAATGAGCAGGCCAGGCGTCAGCAGCGGACTGCAGGCCATGGTGGACATGAATGGCACGCAGCGGGGGGGAAACGTGATTGCGGGCATAATCAGCCAGCAGGTGCAGGAGGACGGTGGAATCGAGTCCGCCGGAGAAGGCGACGTGCCAGGCGGGGGCGTTGAGCCAAGGAGTGAGGTTGATCATCTAGCCCTCGCTCGATTCAAGAAAGCATTCGCGGGCAAGCCCGCTCCCACATGCACGGCGCAAGCCTCAAGGGCAGCGCAATACCTGTAGGAGCGGGTTTACCCGCGAACACCGGCAAAGCCGGTGCCCTTCAGCGCGCTATCAGAGACCGTAGCTCATCAGGCGCTCGTAACGACGGGCCAGCAGCGCGTCGCTGTCGAACTTGCCGAGCATGTCCAGCTGCTGCACCAGATCGGCACGGATGCTTTCGGACATCTGGGCCGGATCACGGTGGGCGCCGCCCAGCGGCTCCTGGATGACCTTGTCGACAATGTTCAGGCTCTTCAGGCGCTCGGCGGTGATGCCCATGGCCTCGGCCGCGTCTGCTGCCTTGTCGGCGGTTTTCCACAGAATCGACGCACACCCTTCCGGCGAGATAACCGAGTAGGTGGAGTACTGCAGCATGTTCAGTTGGTCGCACACGCCAATGGCCAGTGCCCCACCGGAACCACCCTCACCAATCACGGTCGCGATGATCGGGGTTTTCAGGCGTGCCATGACCCGCAGGTTCCAGGCAATGGCTTCACTCTGATTACGTTCTTCGGCGTCGATGCCCGGGTAGGCGCCCGGCGTGTCGATGAAGGTCAGGATCGGCATCTTGAAGCGTTCGGCCATTTCCATCAGGCGACAGGCCTTGCGGTAGCCTTCCGGGCGCGGCATGCCGAAGTTGCGACGCACTTTCTCGCGCACTTCACGGCCCTTCTGATGGCCAATGACCATCACCGGTTTGCCGTCCAGGCGCGCAGTACCACCCACGATGGCGGCGTCGTCAGAGAAGTGACGGTCCCCGTGCAGCTCTTCGAACTCGGTGAAGATGTGCTCCAGGTAGTCCAGGGTGTATGGACGACGCGGGTGACGGGCCAGGCGGGCGATCTGCCAGCTGGTCAGGTTGCCGAAGATGCTTTCGGTCAGGGTGTTGCTCTTGTCTTGCAGACGGGCAATTTCATCGCTGATGTTCAGCGAGTTGTCGTTACCCACCAGGCGCAGGCCTTCGATCTTGGCTTGCAGGTCGGCAATCGGCTGTTCGAAATCGAGGAAATTCGGGTTCATAGTCATCCGTCTTGGGTCTACGGCCAGGCGGCCGGCCGGTTGATCCGTTTGGCGCCATACCTTAAGGGATCAGGCGCATTCAGGTCGAGATTAAATTTTTGTCGGTTCAACGATATTGCAGGAAGACGTTCTCACGCCCGAACTGGTCACGCAGCGCCTGAATCAGCCCATCGGCCGGGTCGATCGCCCACTGCTCGCCAAACTGCAGCATGGCCTTGGCGTCGCTGCCGGTGTACTCCAGCGTGATCGGGCAAGCACCACGATGGCGGGTGATCAGCTCGCCCAGCCACTTCAGCCGGTCGCCTTTCAGTGCGTCGTGCGCCACCTTCAGGCGCAGGCTCTCAGCCAGCTTGGTGCGCGCGTCTTCCATGGTCATCACCTGCTTCACCCGCAGGCGCAAGCCCCCGGAGAAGTCGTCATTGCTGACCTCGCCTTCCACCACCACCATGGCATCGGTCTGCAGCAAGGACTGTGCCGCCATGAAGGCATCGGCAAACAGCGATGCCTCGATCCGCCCGGAACGGTCATCCAGGGTGACGAAGCCCATCTTGTCGCCCTTCTTGTTCTTCATCACCCGCAGGGCAATGATCATGCCGGCGATGGTCTGGGTTTCGCGCGACGGCTTGAGGTCGACGATGCGCTGGCGGGCGAAGCGGCGAATCTCGGCCTCGTACTCGTCGATCGGGTGGCCGGTCAGGTACAGGCCCAGGGTGTCTTTCTCTCCCTTCAGACGCTCCTTGAGGGTGAGCTCGCGCACCTTGCGATGGTTGGCGTAGACGTCGACATCTGCCGCGTCGAACATGCCGCCGAACAGGTCGACATGGCCACTGTCAGCGGTGTGCGCAGCCTGCTCGGCTGCCTTGATGGCCTCGCCCAGCGCCGACAGCAAGGTTGCCCGGTTGATGTCGATATTGGCGTGGTAGGCCTTGATCTCGTCATGGAAGTGCGGGCCAAGGCGGTCCAGCGCGCCACTGCGCACCAGCGCATCAAGGGTACGCTTGTTGACCCGCTTGAGGTCGATGCGTTCACAGAAATCGAACAGGTCCTTGAACGGACCGCCTTGGGCACGGGCTTCGACAATCGCCTCCACCGGGCCTTCGCCGACACCCTTGATGGCGCCAAGGCCGTAGACGATCCGGCCGTCGTTGTTGACGGTGAACTTGAAGTCCGAGAAGTTCACGTCCGGCGCGTCGAGGCGCAGCTTCATGCTGCGCACCTCCTCCACCAGCACCACCACCTTGTCGGTGTTGTGCATATCCGCCGACAGGACCGCAGCCATGAACGGCGCCGGGTAGTGGGTTTTCAGCCAGGCGGTCTGGTACGACACCAGGCCATAGGCAGCGGAGTGGGATTTGTTGAAGCCGTAGCCGGCGAACTTTTCTACCAGGTCGAAGATGTTACCGGCGAGGTCCGCATCGATATTGTTGGCTACGCAACCTTCGATGAAACCACCGCGCTGCTTGGCCATTTCCTCGGGCTTTTTCTTACCCATGGCCCGGCGCAGCATGTCGGCACCACCCAGGGTATAACCTGCCATCACCTGGGCGATCTGCATCACCTGTTCCTGGTACAGGATGATGCCGTAGGTCGGCGCCAGTACTGGCTTGAGGCCTTCATACTGGTAGTCGGAGTGCGGGTAGGCCAGTTCGGCGCGGCCGTGCTTGCGGTTGATGAAGTCGTCCACCATGCCCGATTGCAGCGGGCCCGGGCGGAACAGCGCAACCAGTGCGATCAGGTCTTCCAGGCAGTCGGGCTTGAGCTTCTTGATCAGCTCCTTCATGCCCCGCGATTCAAGCTGGAACACCGCCGTGGTTTCGGCCTTCTGCAGCAGCTCGTAGGTCTTGCGATCGTCCAGCGGAATGAAGTCGATATTGAGGTCAGGCAGGTTCTTCTTGGCCTGCTCGCGGTTGATGATCTCCATCGCCCACTTGATGATGGTCAAGGTACGCAGGCCGAGGAAGTCGAACTTCACCAAGCCGGCGGCCTCGACGTCATCCTTGTCGAACTGGGTTACCAGGCCACCACCCTCTTCATCACAGGCGATCGGCGAAAAGTCGGTGAGCTTGGTCGGTGCGATAACCACACCACCGGCGTGCTTGCCGGTGCCCCGGGTCACACCCTCCAGCTTCAGGGCCATGTCCCAGATTTCACGGGCGTCTTCGTCGCCCTTGAGGAAGTCACGCAGGATCTCTTCCTGCTCGTAGGCCTTCTCCAGGGTCATGCCCACTTCGAAGGGGATCATCTTCGACAGGCGGTCGGCCAGGCCATAGGATTTGCCTTGCACCCGCGCCACGTCACGCACCACCGCCTTGGCGGCCATGGTACCGAAGGTGATGATCTGGCTCACCGCATTACGGCCGTAGGCCTCGGCTACGTAGTCGATCACCCGGTCACGGCCGTCCATGCAGAAGTCGACGTCGAAGTCGGGCATGGAAACACGTTCAGGGTTGAGGAAGCGCTCGAACAGCAGGTCGTAGGCCAGCGGGTCGAGGTCGGTGATCTTCAGTACATAGGCCACCAGCGAGCCAGCACCCGAGCCGCGGCCCGGGCCAACCGGTACATCGTTGTTCTTGGCCCACTTGATGAAGTCCATAACAATCAGGAAGTAACCGGGGAAGCCCATCTGGATGATGATGTCCAGTTCAAACTTCAGGCGATCCAGGTAGACCTGACGCTTTTCTTCATAATTGGGCGTGGTCTCTTTCGGCCACAGCACCGCCAGGCGCTCTTCCAGGCCTTCGTGGGACACATGCCGCAGGTAGTCGTCGATGCCCATGCCGTTGGGCGTGGGGAAGTCAGGCAGGAAGTACTTGCCCAGCTGCACCTGGATGTTGCAGCGCTTGGCGATCTCGACGGTGTTGGCGATGGCGTCGGGCAGGTCACTGAACAGCTCGGCCATTTCCTCGGCCGACTTCAGGTACTGCTGGTCGCTGTAGCAACGCGGACGGCGCGGGTCGTCGAGGGTCCATCCCTCGCCAATGCATACGCGGGTTTCGTGGGCGTCGAAGTCCGTTTGCTTGATGAAACGCACGTCGTTGGTAGCCACCAGCGGGGCGCCAAGCTTGTCGGCCAACGCCACCGCCGCGTGCACGTATTCTTCGTCGCGTGCCCGATTGGTGCGCTGCACTTCAACGTAGAAGCGCTCGGGGAACATGCCCATCCAGTCTTGAAGTAGCGCTTCGGCTTCATCTTGCCGCCCAGCCAGCAAGGCCATGCCGATGTCGCCTTCCTTACCCGCGGACAGGGCAATCAGGCCCTCGCTGGCCGGCGCGATCCATTCACGCTGGAGGATGACCAGGCCATTGCGCTGGCCATCGGTCCAGCCGCGCGAGATCAGTTCGGTAAGGTTGCGATAGCCCTTGGGGTCCATGGCCAGGAAGCAGATGCGCGACAGGGGGGCTTCCGGGTCGGCGCCGGCCAGCCACAGGTCGGCACCGCAGATCGGTTTGATACCGGCGCCCATGGCAGTCTTGTAGAACTTCACCAGCGAGCACATGTTGCTCTGATCGGTGATGGCGACCGCCGGCATGTTCATCCCGGTCAGTGCCTTGGCCAGCGGCTTGATCCGCACCAGGCCGTCAACCAGCGAGAATTCAGAGTGGACGCGCAGGTGAACGAAGGAAACCGACATGGAAGATCCTGTAGCAGTGCTTAACGACAAGGGCGGGATTGTAGCCTAACTAGGGGCTTTTTTTGGGGCTGCTTTGCAGCCCTTCGCGGGCACGCCCGCTCCCACAGGTACGGCCCCGCTGCTCAGACCGATGAATCCTGTGGGAGCGGGCGTGCCCGCGAAGGGCCGCAAAGCGGCCCCAATAGGTCAGATCAGGGAATCGGTGACGCCTTCGCGCGCTTCCCAGGCCGCCCGCACAGGGGCGAAGGATCGCCGATGAATGGGCGTAGGCCCAAGGCGCGCCAAGGCCTCGAGATGCACCGGGGTCGGGTAGCCCTTGTGCCCGCCAATGCCATACCCCGGGTAGATCAGTTCGAAGGCGCTCATCTCCCGATCACGGGTCACCTTGGCCAGGATCGATGCCGCTGCAATGGCCGGCACCTGGCTATCCCCCTTGACCACCGGTGCTGCCGGCACAGCCAGCTTCGGGCAGCGATTGCCATCGATCAGGGCCAGTTTCGGCGTAATATGCAGGCCCTCCACTGCCCGCTGCATGGCCAGCATGGTGGCCTGCAGGATGTTCAGGCTGTCGATCTCCTCGACTTCGGCGCGGGCGATGCAGAAGCTCAAGGCCTTTTCGCAGATCTCGTCGAACAGCGCCTCACGCTTGGCTTCGGTGAGCTTCTTCGAGTCGTTCAGACCGAGAATCGGCCGCGCAGGATCAAGAATCACCGCCGCCGTGACCACCGCGCCACACAGCGGACCACGGCCTACTTCGTCAACGCCGGCGACCAGGTCTTCTACCAGGTTGAAGTCCAGTCCAATTTGCATGTCAGCGGTCCTTGAGCAGGGCCAGTACCGCCTCGGCGGCCTGATTGGAGGCATCACGGCGCAAGGTACGGTGAATTGCGTCGAAACGTTCGGTCTGCTGGCTTCCATCGCGCACCAGTGGCGCCAAGGTGTTGGCCAGCGCTTCGCTGGTAGCGTCGTCCTGCAGTAGCTCGGGCACCAGTTCTCGTTGGGCCAGCAGATTTGGCAATGACACGTAAGGGCTTTTCACCAGACGCTTGAGAATCCAGTAGGTCAACGGCGCCAGGCGGTACGCCACCACCATCGGCCGCTTGTACAGCAGCGCCTCGAGGGTAGCGGTGCCCGAGGCGATCAGCACCGCGTCACAGGCCGCCAGGGCTTGGTGCGACTGGCCATCGAGCAGGGTCAGCGGCAGTTGGCGCCCTTCAAGCATCTGTTCGACCTGAGCGCGTCGCGTGGCGTTGGCGCAGGGCAATACGAAGCGTACACCCGGCACCTGCTGGCAGAGGCGCTCGGCAGCGTCAAGGAACAGCGTACCCAGGCGCCCTACTTCGCCACCCCGGCTGCCCGGCATCAGCGCCACCACAGGCCCCTCGCCCAGGCCCAGCGCGGCGCGCGCGGCCGGGCGGTCGGTTTCAAGCGGGATGGTGTCTGCCAGCGGGTGGCCGACAAAACGCACTGGCACACCCTGCTCTTCGTAGAACCGCGCCTCGAACGGCAGCAGCGTCAGCATCAGGTCGCAGCCTTCGCGAATCTTCAGCACGCGCTTCTGCCGCCAGGCCCACACTGACGGGCTGACATAGTGGACGGTCTTGATCCCGGCCTGACGCAGCTTCAGCTCGATATTGAGGGTGAAGTCAGGGGCGTCGATGCCGATGAATACGTCGGGCTTTTCTTCGATCAGGGTCTGGATCAGCAACTTGCGGCGCTTGAGCAGCTCGCGCAGGCGCCCCAACACCTCGACCAGCCCCATGACGGCGAGACGTTCCATGGGGAAATAGGATTGCAGGCCTTCGGCCTCCATCAAAGGGCCGCCAACCCCGATGAAACGTACGTCGGGGTGGCGCGCCTTCAGGGCACGCATCAAGCCTGAACCAAGAATATCGCCACTGGCCTCACCGGCGACCAGCGCTACGCAAAGCTGGGCCATATCAGCGTGTGATGCCGCGAGCGGAGCTCAGGATCGACTGACGGAACAGCTCGACCTCGGGGTGTTGCGCAGCGGGTTCGGCCAGCTCCTTGAGCGCGTCTTCTACGGTCAGGCCCTGACGGTAGACAATCTTGTAGCAACGACGCAGCACATGGATCACCTCGTCGCTGAAACCGCGGCGGCGCATGCCCTCGAAGTTCATACTGCGGGCTTCGGCCGGGCTGCCGAACACGGTCACGAAGGCCGGAACGTCCTTGCCAATCGCCGTGCCCATACCGGAAAACGCGTGGGCGCCAATGTGGCAGTACTGGTGAACCAGGGTGTAACCGGACAGGATCGCCCAGTCACCCACATGCACATGACCTGCCAGCGCCGTATTGTTGACCAGGATGCAGTGGTTGCCGATGACACTGTCGTGGCCAATGTGGGCATAGGCCATGATCAGGTTATGGTCACCCACGGTGGTTTCCGCGCGGTCCTGAACAGTACCGCGGTGGATGGTCACCCCTTCGCGAATGACATTGTGATCGCCGATCACCAGGCGCGTCGGCTCACCCTTGTACTTCAGGTCCGGGGTGTCTTCACCGATGGAAGAGAACTGGAAGATACGGTTGTGCTTGCCGATGCGGGTCGGGCCTTTGAGCACAACATGCGGGCCGATAACGGTGCCCTCCCCGATTTCTACATCAGGGCCAACGATCGACCAAGGGCCGACCTCGACGCCGTCGGCCAGCCTGGCCGACGGATCGATAATGGCCCGAGGATCAATCGAATTCATAGGGAGCGTTCCGCGCAGGTGATTTCTGCCGAGCAGACCGGCTTGCCGTCGACCAGGGCGCGGCACTCGAACTTCCAGATCATGCTTTTACGGCTGAGGAACTTGGCTTCCAGCACAAGCTGGTCACCCGGCAGAACCGGCTGACGGAAACGCAGTTTGTCGGAACCGACAAAGTAGTACAGGGTGCCATCGGCCGGCTTGGCATCGAGCATCTTGAAACCAAGGATGCCGGCCGCCTGGGCCATGGCTTCGATGATCAGGACACCCGGCATGATCGGGTGTGCCGGGAAGTGGCCATTGAAAAACGGCTCGTTGATGCTGACATTCTTGTAGGCACGAATGCTCTGGGCCTCGAAGTCCAGATCCGTCACCCGATCTACCAGCAGGAACGGGTAGCGGTGAGGCAGGTATTCGCGAATCTCGTTGATGTCCATCATTTCGGTGGGGAAGCCTGTAATAAGAATAGGGAGCGCAGGTGCTGACCACACGCTCCTTTTGCAATCCAAAGAGGAGCCAGCTAGCGACTGTTCACTCTTGCTCAGGGAATGGTATCAGCCTTCTGATGTCGGCAGGCCACCTGAGGTCACGGTATCGACGCGTTTTTCCAGCTGCTGGAGACGCTTGGCCATGTCGTCCAGGTGGCGGATACGCGCGGCGCTCTTGCGCCAGTCAGCCAGCGGCTGCATGGCAGTGCCGGAAGAATAGGCACCCGGTTCGGTGATCGAACGGGTTACCATGGTCATCCCGGACACGAAAACGTTATCACAGACATCGATATGGCCGACCATGCCGACACCGCCGGCAATGGTGCAGTGCTTGCCAATGCGCGTGCTACCGGAAATCCCGACGCAAGCGGCCATGGCCGTGTGCTCGCCGATCTGCACGTTATGGGCGATCTGGATCTGGTTGTCGAGCTTGACCCCGTCAGCGATCCGCGTGTCAGACAAAGCACCGCGGTCGACAGCAGTGTTGACGCCGATTTCCACGTCATCACCGATGGTCACGCCACCGATCTGGGCGATCTTGCGCCACACACCCTTCTCGTTGGCAAAGCCGAAACCTTCACCGCCAATCACCGCCCCCGACTGAATGACCACGCGCTTGCCGATGGTCACGTCATGGTACAGGGTGACCCGCGGTGCCAGCCAACCACCCTCGCCGATCACGCAACGCGCGCCGACCACGCAGTGTGCACCCACAGTGACATTGGCCGCGATACGCGCACCGCTTTCGATGACCGCGAACGGCCCGATGCTGGCACTGGCATCCACCTGCGCGTCCTCAGCCACCACGGCGCTGGGATGAACACCCGCCACAGCCTTGGGTTTGGGGTCGAACAGGTGGGAAATGCGTGCGTAGGCCAGGTACGGATCGGCGACGATCAGTGCATTGCCGGCAAAGCCGTCGGCATCCGCCGCCTTGAGCAGCACTGCGGCCGCCTGGCTGTCGTCCAGGAATTTGCGGTACTGCGGGTTGGCGAGGAAGCTCAACTGACCGGGGCCAGCCTCCTGCAAGGTGGCCAGCCCGGTAATCTGCAGCGTCTCGGGCCCTTTGAGGGTGGCTCCGAGTGCCTCGGCCAGCTGGCCTAACGTCATGGTCACACTCATATCAACGGGCTTGGTTCATGCGCTCGATGACTTGGCGGGTGATGTCATACTGAGGTTTGACATCGATGACCGCACCACGCTCGAGGACCAGGTCGTAGCCGCCCTTCTTGATCACTGCCTCGACAGCACCATCCAGCTTCGGCTTCAGTTGCTTGAGCATGTCGCGATCAGCAACGGCCTTCGCTTCGTTCAATTCCTTGGACTGGAACTGGAAGTCCCGGGCCTTTTGCTTGAACTCGAGCTCCAAGCGCTCACGCTCCTGCTGCTGCATCTTGTCGCCGCCCTTGATCAGGCGGTCCTGGATGCCCTTGGCACTGCTTTCCAGGTTTTTCAGCTTGGTCAGTTGCGGACCGAATTTCTTCTCGGCATCAACCGCATACTTCTTGGCGGCATCCGACTCGAGCAGGGCCATCTGGTAGTTCAGGACGGCAACCTTCATTTCGGCGAAAGCCGGGGTGGCGACCAGCGCCGCGGCCACTACGGCCAATTGAGCCAATTTACGCACGATGCACTCCTGGATAAACCGTTGTCATTAAGCAAGGGCCGACCTTAGAAGGTCTGGCCCAGAGAGAATTGGAACACCTGGGTATCGGCATCGTCCGGCTTCTTGACCGGCATTGCCAGGCTGAAGCTCAGCGGGCCCAGTGCGGTAATCCAGGTCACGCCCAAGCCGACCGAACTGGCCATGCCCGAGAACCCGACCTTCTCGCAATCAGGTTTGTTGCCGCAATTGGTGTCGAACACGTTACCCACGTCCCAGAACACGGAGGTGCGCAGTGAACGCTGGTCCTTGACGAACGGCAGCGGGAACAGCAGCTCGGCACCGCCTTGCACCAGCACGTTACCACCAAACGGCAACGGATCCTGATCCGGGTCGGCGATGGTGCCTGGCTTGCCACCCGCGGCCTCACCGATGCTCGGGGTACTGCGCGGGCCCAGACTGCTGTCCTTGAAGCCACGGACAGAGTTGAAACCACCCGCGAAGTAGTTCTCGTAGAACGGCAGGCCGGAGGTGCTGCCGTAACCATCGCCATAGCCCAGCTCGGTATGCAGGCGCAGGGTGTAGTCGCTGGTGATCGGCTTGAACAGCTGGCCACGGTAGTCAAGTTTGAAGAACGACAGGTCGCTGCCCGGAACAGTGGACTCCAGGGTCAGGCTTTGCGAGTGGCCACGGGTGGCCAACACGCCTTTGTTCAGGGTCGACTCGGACCAGCCGATCGAGGCCTTGAAGTTCAGGAAGTTGTCACCTTCCTGCTCGAGGAAGTCGAAGATCTCGTCAACGGTGTACTTGCCGGTCTTGATCTTGTCCTGCTGCACGCTCAGGCCGTAGGTCAGGCGCGAGGTCTCGCTGATCGGATAGCCCAGGCTGACGCCCGCACCGTAGCTGTCCACCGCATAGCTGGCAACGTCGACGTCGAGGTCGTCGTAATCGGTGCTGCGGTAGAAGGCGTTATAGCCCAGGCTGACGCCATCGGCAGTGAAGTAGGGATCAACGAAGCCGAAGTTGTAGCGGGTCTGGTATTCCGAGCGGGTCAGGCCGACGGACACTTTGTTACCGGTACCGAGGAAGTTGCTCTGGCTGATCGATCCACCGAGGATCAGGCCGGCGCTCTGGGCGAAACCGACGCTGGCGGTGATCGAACCGGAGGCCTGCTCTTCAACGCTGTAGTTCACGTCCACCTGGTCGTCGGTGCCAGGCACCTGAGGGGTCTCGACGTTGACTTCCTTGAAGTAACCCAGCCGCTCCAGACGGGTCTTGGACTGGTCGATCAGGTAGGTCGAAGCCCAGCCACCTTCCATCTGGCGCATTTCGCGGCGCAGCACTTCGTCTTCGGTCTTGGTGTTGCCGCGGTAGTTGATGCGGTTGACGTAGGCACGCTTGCCCGGGTCGACCACGAACATGATGTCGACCGTGTGGTCCTGGTCGTTCGGCTGTGGCACACCGTTGACGTTGGCAAAGGTGTAGCCTTCGTTACCCAAGCGACGGGTGATCAGCTCGGATGTGCTGGTCATCACCTTGCGCGAGAATACCTGGCCCGGCTGCACCAGCAGCAGCGACTTGACCTGGTCTTCCGGCACCTTGAGGTCGCCGGACAGCTTCACGTCGCGAACGGTGTATTTCTCGCCTTCGTTGATGTTGACGGTGATGTAGACGTGCTTCTTGTCCGGCGTGATGGACACCTGGGTGGAGGCGATGTCCATGTTGATGTAGCCGCGGTCCAGGTAATAGGAACGCAGACGCTCCAGGTCACCGGAGAGTTTTTCACGGGCGTACTTGTCGTCGTTCTTGAAGAACGACAGCCAGTTGGTGGTCTTCAGCTCGAACAGCTGCCCCAGGGTCTCATCATCGAATACGTTGTTGCCAACGACGTTGATGTGCTGGATGGCGGCGACGGTGCCTTCGTTGATCTTGATCTTCAGCGCCACGCGGTTGCGCGGCTGCGGCACCACTTCGGCGTCTACCTCGGCCGAGTAGCGCCCCTGGGCCACGTACTGGCGCTGCAGCTCGTTACGCACGCCTTCGAGGGTGGCACGCTGGAAGATCTCGCCTTCGGCCAGGCCCGATTGCTTCAGGCCCTTCATCAGGTCTTCGGTACTGATCGCCTTGTTGCCTTCAATCTCGATGCTCGACACCGACGGGCGCTCGACCACGTTGATGATCAGCACATTGCCATCACGGCTCAACCTGATGTCCTGGAAGAACCCGGTCTTGAACAAGGAACGAGTCGAGTCCACCAGGCGGCGGTCGTCGGCCTGGTCACCAACGTTCAGCGGCAAGGCACCGAACACACTGCCGGCGGAAACCCGCTGCAGGCCGTTGACGCGAATATCGGAGATGGTGAAGGACTCGGCGTGAACTTCAGCGATCATCAGTGCGGACATGACCGCAGTTAGCAGCAGACGTTTCATGAAGTCCTTTTATTCCAACTGGCAATAAACAACCTGCCGTCACAAAACGGCAGGTTCGCAATTGAGCGAAGCTTTATAGTCGACCCAGATCGTTGATCAGGGCGAGCAACATCACCCCTATGACCAAACTGATACCGATCTGAACCCCCCAACCTTGCACCCGATCCGACAGCGGACGACCGCGCGCCCACTCGACCAGGTAAAACAGCAAATGCCCCCCATCCAGTACGGGTATGGGCAGCAGGTTAAGAACCCCCAGGCTTATGCTCAGGTAGGCCAGGAAATTCAGGAAATCCCCCACGCCGGACTGGGCTGAAGCGCCCGCCACTTTAGCAATGGTTATCGGTCCACTCAAGTTTTTTACCGAGAGCTCCCCGAACAGCATTTTCTTCAGCGATTCAAGGGTCAGGACGCTCATGCTCCAGGTACGCGACAAGCTCTCACCCACCGCATCCAGCGGGCCGTAGCTGACTTCGCGGAGCATGTTGGCAGGCCATTCGCCACCTTTGACGCCAGCACCAAGATAGCCACCGACTGCCTTGCCCTCACCCTTGCGGGCCAGGGTCACCGGCAGCTCCAGGGCAGCTCCATCGCGCTCCACTCGCACCACTACCTTGGCATCAGGGCGGGCGCGCACGCGGTCGACAACCTGCTGCCATTCGGTCACCGCCACATCATCCAGAGCCAGCAGCTTGTCACCGGTTTTCAGGCCAGCAGCGGCAGCCGGCCCCTTCGGGTCGATCTCGGCCAGCACCGGGGTGATCGCCGGGCGCCAGGGGCGCAGCCCCAGGGATTGAATCGGGTCCGGCTCGTCGGCGCCCTTGAGCCAGCTGTCCAGCTTGACCTGCAACTGGCGCTCGGCGCTGGCACCCTCATCGCGCACGCCAATCTGCAAGGTACCGCTCTCACCCAGACGACGAACCAACTGCAGGTTGACCGCCGACCAACCGTTGGTCGGCTTACCGTCGACAGAGACGATTTCCTGACCCGCGGTCAGCCCGGCCGATGCTGCCAGGCTGCCACTGTCGACCGCACCGATAACCGGGCGGATTTGCTGGGTACCCAGCATCGCCAGTACCCAGAAAAACAGGATAGCGAGCAGAAAATTGGCGATCGGGCCTGCCGCGACAATCGCAATACGCTGGCGCACCGACTTGCGGTTGAACGACTGCCCGGCCAGCGCTGGCGGCACATCGCCTTCGCGCTCGTCGAGCATCTTGACGTAGCCACCCAGAGGAATGGCCGCAACAACGAACTCGGTGCCGTGGCGGTCATGCCACCGCAGCAGCGGCGTGCCGAAACCCACCGAAAAACGCAGCACCTTGACGCCGCAGCGGCGCGCCACCCAGAAGTGACCGAATTCGTGGAAAGTGACCAGCACACCCAGAGCCACGAGGGTGCCGATAATCATGTAGAGCGCTGTCATGTCCATCTCCGAATGATGTTCAGCGGGCTGGCATCCCCCAGCCCCCTCACGAACCTTGGCGGGCCTGCATCAGCGGCCGTGACGCCTCAGCCACTCTCGGGAAAGCTCCCGGGCACGCTGATCGGCGGCAAATACCGCATCCAGCGACGGCAGCGGTACGACGGGTTCCTGGTCGAGTACCTGTTCGATCATACCCGCGATCTCCGGGAAGCGGATGCGCCGTTCAAGAAATGCCTGGACCGCCACTTCGTTGGCTGCATTGAGCACCGCTGGCGCACTGTTGCCAGCCTCGGCAGCCTGCCGCGCAAGGCGCAGGCAAGGGAAGCGTTGTTCGTCGGGCGCCTGGAAATCCAGACGGGCGATGGCGAACAGGTCCAGGGGGGCGACCCCGGAATCGATCCGTTCCGGCCAAGCCAACGCGTTGGCGATCGGCGTACGCATGTCCGGGTTGCCCAACTGCGCGAGCACCGAACCGTCCACGTAGTCGACCAGCGAGTGGATCACGCTTTGCGGGTGCACCACCACCTCAACCTTGGACGGCGCGGCATCGAACAACCAGCAGGCCTCGATCAACTCGAGGCCTTTGTTCATCATGCTGGCCGAATCCACGGAGATCTTGCGCCCCATGGACCAGTTAGGGTGCGCACAGGCTTGCTCCGGGGTCACGTCCAGCAGCGCCTCGACCGGCGTCTGGCGGAATGGCCCGCCGGAAGCGGTAAGCAGGATCCGACGCACACCGACGGCGCTCAGGCCACGGGCGTAGTCGCCTGGCATGCACTGGAAGATAGCGTTGTGTTCGCTGTCGATCGGCAGCAGCACGGCACCCTTTTGCCGCACCGCCTCCATGAACAGCGCGCCCGACATTACCAGTGCTTCCTTGTTGGCCAGCAACACCTTCTTGCCTGCCTCGACGGCCGCCAGCGTGGGGCGCAAGCCGGCAGCACCGACAATGGCTGCCATCACCGCATCCACTTCAGCGGCCGACGCCACCTGGCAAAGCCCTGCCTCGCCCTCCAGCACCTCGGTGGTACAACCAACTGCAGCCAGACTTGCACGCAACCTCACCGCCGCCTCGGTGCTCGGCACCACAGCGAATGCCGGACGATGACGCACACATAGCGCCAACAGTTCGTCGACGCGCGAATAGCCGGTGAGGGCAAACGCTTGATAACGGTCGGGATGGCGCGCAATCACATCCAGCGTGCTCAGGCCGATGGAGCCGGTCGCCCCGAGCACGGTAATACGTTGCGGGCGACTCACATCACACCCCATTCGGCAGCCCACAACAGCACCGCGAAGATCGGAATTGCCGCTGTCAGGCTGTCGATGCGGTCGAGCACACCACCGTGCCCAGGTAGCAGATTGCTGCTGTCCTTGATGCCGGAGCGACGCTTGAACATGCTCTCGGTCAGGTCACCGACCACCGAGGACATCACCAGCAACGCAGCGCCCAGCAGGCCCAGCAGGATCTGACCAAAGCCCCAGTCGCGACTGATGCCGACACCCAGGGTGATCAACAGGCTGACTGCCAGCCCACCATACACACCTTCCCAGCTCTTGCCCGGGCTGACCTGCGGGGCCAGCTTGCGCTTGCCGAACGCCCGGCCAGAGAAGTACGCACCGATGTCGGCGGCCCACACCAGCACCATGACGGACAGGATCAGCCAGTTCCCCAGGGGCCAGTGCTTGAGGAGCACCAGTCCCTGCCAGGCCGGCAACAGCACCAGCAGGCCGATCAACAGCCGACAGGCAGCACTGACCCACAGCTCGCTGCTGCGCGGATAGGTAAGCACCAGCCAGGTAGCCAGCCCCCACCAGATAACCGCAGCGCCCAGCACCCAGGGCGCCAGCTCCGGAAGGATGTACAGCAGCATCAGCGCTCCGGCGACCACCGCTGCATAGGCAATGCGCAGCGGCTGGGCCATCAGCCCGGCAAGGCGCGCCCACTCCCAGGCACCGAGGGTCACTACGAATCCGATGAACAGGGCGAAGTCCCCGCCATTGAGCAGGAAGAAACCGCCCAGCGCGACCGGCAACAGGATCAGCGCAGTAATGATGCGTTGTTTAAGCATTAAGCACGAGCTCCAGCCTCGACCTGCTCGCTGGTCTTACCGAAGCGGCGCTGGCGCGAAGCGAAATCGGCCAGGGCATTGCGCATGGCCTCGTGTTTGAAGTCCGGCCAGTAGAGGTCGGAGAAGTACAACTCGGCATAGGCCAGTTGCCACAGCAGGAAATTGCTGATGCGATGCTCGCCACCGGTGCGAATGCAAAGATCCGGCAACGGCAGCTCGCCGGTTGCCAGACAGGTCTGCAGCAGACCCGGGGTGATGTCTTCCGGGCGCAGGTGCCCGGCCTGCACTTCCCGCGCCAACCGCTGGGCAGCCTGGGCAATGTCCCACTGGCCACCGTAGTTGGCTGCTATCTGCAGAATGAAGCGGTTGTTGCCAGCGGTCACTGCCTCGGCCTCGCGCATGGCGGCCTGCAGCTCAGGATGAAAACGCGAACGGTCGCCGATGATGCGCAGGCTGATATTGTTCTCGTCAAGGCGCTTGGCCTCACGGCGCAGCGCCGAGAAGAACAGCTCCATCAGCGCCCCGACCTCTTCGGCAGGGCGCTGCCAGTTCTCGCTGGAGAAGGCGAACAGGGTCAGCACCTCGACCCCGGACTTGGCACAGACTTCGATGACCGCGCGAACGGCATCCACACCCGCCTTGTGCCCGGCCACGCCGGGCAGCAGGCGTTTTTTCGCCCAGCGGTTGTTGCCATCCATGATGATCGCGACATGACGCGGCACCGAGGACGGCGCCGCTGGCTTGGTCTTTTCCATTAAAAAACCCCGGCCTTAAACGGCCATCAGGTCCTTTTCCTTGGCTTTGAAGGCAGCATCCACTTCGGCGACGAACTTGTCGGTCAGCTTCTGGATCTCGTCAGCGGCGCGACGTTCTTCGTCTTCGCTGATTTCCTTGTCCTTGGTCAGTTTTTTCAGGTCAGCCAGGGCGTCGCGGCGCACGTTGCGCACGGCTACCTTGGCATCCTCGGCAACACCGCTGGCCTGCTTGGTGTAGCCCTTGCGGGTTTCCTCGGTCAGGGCCGGCATCGGTACTCGGATGGTGGTACCGGCGCTGGACGGGTTAAGGCCCAGATCGGAGGTAAGGATGGCCTTTTCGATGGCAGCGCTGAGGTTCTTGTCGTGAGCGACGATCTTCAGGGTGCGCGCATCTTCGACGGTGATCGCGGCGACCTGGTTCAGCGGCATTTCGCTACCCCAGGCGGTAACCTTGACGCTGTCCAGGATGCTTGGGTGAGCGCGACCGGTGCGGATTGCAGCCAGGTTGCGGGACAGGGCTTCGATGGACTTGCCCATGCGCTCCTGCGCGTCTTTCTTGATGTCGTTGATCATGCTTGGCCTTCCTCGATCAGTGTGCCTTCAGCGCCACCCACCACGATGTTCAGCAGGGCGCCAGGCTTGTTCATGTTGAATACCCGCAATGGCATCTTGTGGTCACGGCACAGGCAGATTGCGGTCAGGTCCATCACACCCAGCTTGCGATCCAGAACCTCATCGTAGGTCAGGTGATCGAATTTCTCGGCATGCGGGTCCTTGAATGGATCGGCAGTGTACACGCCATCGACCTTGGTCGCCTTCAGCACCACGTCGGCATCGATTTCGATGGCGCGCAGGCAGGCCGCGGAGTCGGTGGTGAAGAACGGGTTGCCGGTACCGGCGGAGAAAATTACCACATCCCCGGAGTTGAGGTGACGAATAGCTTTGCGGCGATCGTAATGATCGGTGACACCCACCATTGAAATGGCCGACATGACCAGCGCCGGGATGTTCGAGCGCTCCAGCGCATCGCGCATGGCCAGGCCGTTCATCACGGTAGCAAGCATGCCCATGTGGTCACCCGTGACGCGGTCCATGCCGGCTGCGCTGAGCGCGGCGCCGCGGAACAGGTTGCCGCCACCGATGACCAGGCCGACCTGTACACCGATCCCTACCAGCTGGCCAACTTCAAGCGCCATGCGATCCAGCACTTTCGGGTCGATCCCGAAGTCTTCCGACCCCATCAGGGCCTCGCCGCTAAGTTTGAGCAAAATGCGTTTATAGCGAGGTTGGCGACCACTCACCTGCTGAGCCATTGCGAGTCTCTCCTGCGGCGTACTTTTAGAAAATTCGTGCGGGCTGTTTGCAGCCTGCTAACTGTAGCGTGGCACCGCTTCGGTGCCAGCGAAGAGGGAGTCGTATAAACCCCTCCCCGTTTTGACAAAGAGGCTGCGCGCGTGAGCGGGCAGCCTCTTTGGGGCGACAGACGGGGCTGTCTTACTGCTTGGCAGCAGCTACCTGAGCGGCAACTTCAGCAGCGAAGTCGTCGACTGGCTTCTCGATGCCTTCGCCTACCTTGAAGTAGGTGAAGGAAACGATTTCAGCACCGGCTTTCTTGGCCAGCTCGCCAACCTTGACTTCCGGGTTCATGACGAAAGCTTGCTCTTTCAGCGAGGCTTCTGCCTTGAACTTGGTGATACGACCGTTGATCATGTTCTCAACGATGTTTTCCGGCTTGCCGGCGATCTTGTCGGCGTTCAGCTGCAGGAAGACATTCTTCTCGCGCTCGATGGCCTCGGCGGAGATTTCCGACGAATCCAGGAACTCAGGGTTCGAAGCTGCGACGTGCATGGCGATGTTCTTCGCCAGCTCCACGTCACCGCCTTTCAGAACGACGACAGCGCCGATCTTGTTGCCGTGCAGGTAGGCACCGACAACGTCACCCTCAACGCGCACTAGGCGACGGATGTTGACGTTCTCGCCGCACTTGGCAACCAGGGCTTCACGAGCAGCTTCACGCGAGGCGATCAGCGGAGCGGCGTCGGTCAGCTTCTGGGCGAAGGCTTCTTCGAGGCTTTCGGCCACGAAGTTCTTGAAGTCGTCTTGCAGGGCCAGGAAGTCGGTCTGCGAGTTCACTTCCAGCAGGACGGCGGATGTACCGTCGGTCTTGACGGCGATAGCGCCTTCAGCAGCGACGTTGCCAGCCTTTTTGGCGGCCTTGATGGCGCCCGAGGCACGCATGTCGTCAATGGCTTTCTCGATGTCGCCGCCGGCCTTTTCCAGGGCCTTTTTGCAATCCATCATGCCTTCGCCGGTACGCTCGCGCAGTTCTTTTACCAGCGCTGCAGTAATTGCTGCCATTTCAAAATCCTCTTGGAAAGTTTTTCAACCATTCCACCCGTCAATCACGGGCGTTCAATTCTGCAAATCCGCTGCTTTCATTTCAGCAGGCCCATGATGCGGGGCCGATGCTGACAGCAGGATTTCAAGGTGGCAAAAAGGGGGCAAAGCCCCCTTTTTGCGTGCCAAGTAGACGCTAGCGCCTATTACTCAGCAGCAGGTGCAGCCGCTTCTTCAGCGTAAACTTCGGTGCCGCCGGCAACGTTGTTGCGGCCGCGAATGACTGCGTCAGCCATCGAAGTCATGTACAGCTCGATAGCGCGAATGGCGTCATCGTTACCTGGGATGATGTAGTCAACACCTTCCGGGCTGCTGTTGGTATCGACAACGCCGATAACCGGGATACCCAGCTTGTTGGCTTCGGTGATCGCGATGCGCTCGTGATCAACGTCGATAACGAACAGAGCGTCTGGCAGACCGCCCATGTCCTTGATGCCACCCAGGCTGCGATCCAGTTTTTCCAGGTCGCGGGAGCGCATCAGGGCTTCTTTCTTGGTCAGCTTGGCGAAAGTGCCGTCTTCGGCCTGGGTTTCCAGGTCGCGCAGACGCTTGATCGAAGCGCGGATGGTCTTGTAGTTGGTCAGCATGCCGCCCAACCAACGGTGGTCAACGTACGGCGAACCGCAACGAGCTGCTTGCTCGGCAACGATCTTGCCGGCGGAACGCTTGGTGCCGACGAACAGGATCTTGTTCTTGCCCTGGGCCAGGCGCTCTACGAACGACAGAGCGTCGTTGAACATTGGCAGGGTTTTTTCCAGGTTGACGATGTGGATCTTGTTACGCGCGCCGAAAATGTACTTGCCCATTTTCGGGTTCCAGTAACGGGTCTGGTGGCCGAAGTGCACACCGGCCTTCAGCATATCGCGCATGTTGACTTGGGACATGATAGTTCCTTGATAAGTCGGGTTGGGCCTCCACGTATCCCAATGACCAACCCGCGAATTCTGCAACTCGGGGCACCCAGGTCATCGTGTCGACACGTGTGTGGGTTAAGTGCTGACGGGGTCGTCCCCGAAAGCGGCGCATTTTATACCACAGACCGCGAGCGAACGGAACCCGGATACTGTTGCGTCTGTCAGCACTTTTTGCAGCACCCCGGCTTTCGCGCCAGAATGCCAGCTGTAGACAACAGCATGGCCGCCTTTATCCCGACCGATCGGCGCCCTGCTCTGCTAGAATCCGGCCTTTCCCGTTTGTTCGCGCCGTGCACGGCGCCGTAGAGAGCCTGTAATGACCGTCACCATCAAGACCGCAGAAGACATCGAGAAGATGCGCATCGCTGGCCGCCTGGCCGCCGAAGTGCTGGAAATGATCGAAGAGCACGTCAAGCCCGGTGTCACCACCGAAGAGCTCGACCGCCTGTGCCACGACTATATCGTCAACGTCCAGCAGGCCATTCCGGCACCGCTCAACTACAAGGGCTACCCGAAGTCGATCTGCACCTCGATCAACCATGTGGTCTGCCACGGCATCCCCAACGACAAGCCGCTCAAGGACGGTGACACGCTCAATATCGATATCACCGTGATCAAGGACGGCTACCACGGCGACACCAGCCGCATGTTCCACGTCGGTAACGTGCCGGTCTGGGCCGAGCGCCTGTCCAAGGTCACCCAGGAATGCATGTACAAGGCCATCGAACTGGTCAAGCCGGGCTGCCGCCTGGGCGACATCGGTGAAGTGATCCAGAAGCACGCGGAAAAGAACGGTTTCTCGGTGGTGCGCGAGTTCTGCGGTCATGGCATTGGCAAGGTGTTCCACGAAGAGCCACAGATCCTCCACTACGGCCGCGCTGGCACGGGCATGGAGCTGAAGGAAGGCATGACCTTCACCATCGAGCCGATGATCAACCAGGGCAAGGCCGACACCAAGGTGCTGGGCGACGGCTGGACCGCCATCACCAAGGACCGCAAGCTCTCGGCCCAGTGGGAACACACCCTGGTGGTGACCGCGACCGGCTACGAAATCTTCACCCTGCGCAAGGACGACACCATCCCGCGCACTTCGGCCTGACCGCACCCCGACAGGCCACCCCACGACAGGAACGTGACGCGATGCCCCAGGTGGACCCCGAGCTGTTCGACCGTGGCCAGTTCCAGGCGGAACTGGCCCTCAAGGCGAGCCCCATCGCCGCCTTCAAGAAAGCCATCCGCCTGGCCGGCGAGGTGCTCGACAAACGTTTTAGCGCCGGCAGCGACATCCGCCCGCTGATCGAGGCCCGCGCCTGGCTCGTCGACAATATCCTGCAACAGGCGTGGAACCAGTTCGACTGGGGCGACCAGAGCGGCATTGCCCTGGTTGCGGTGGGCGGCTACGGGCGCGGTGAACTGCACCCGCACTCGGACATCGACCTGCTGATTCTGCTGGGCGCGGCCGAGCACGAACAGTACCGCGACGCCATTGAGCGCTTTCTGACCTTGCTGTGGGACATTGGCCTGGAAGTCGGCCAGAGCGTGCGCACCGTCGACGAGTGCGCCGAACAGGCCCGCGCCGACCTGACGGTAATCACCAACCTGATGGAAAGCCGCACCATCGCCGGCCCCGAGGCCTTGCGCCAGCGCATGCTGGAAGTCACCAGCACCGCGCAAATGTGGCCGAGCAAGGAATTCTTCCTGGCCAAGCGCGCCGAACTCAAGGCCCGCCACCACAAGTACAACGACACGGAGTACAACCTCGAACCCAACGTCAAGGGTTCGCCAGGCGGCCTGCGTGACATCCAGACGGTCCTTTGGGTGGCCCGCCGCCAGTACGGGACGCTCAACCTGCATGCACTGGCCGGCGAAGGCTTCTTGCTGGAAAGCGAGAATGAACTGCTGGCTTCGTCCCAGGACTTCCTCTGGAAAGTCCGTTATGCCCTGCACATGCTGGCCGGACGCGCCGAAGACCGCCTGCTGTTCGACCACCAGCGCAGCATCGCCACGCTGCTGGGCTACAGCGATGAAAACCCCAAGCGGGCGATCGAACAGTTCATGCAGCAGTACTACCGGGTGGTGATGAGCATCAGCCAGCTGTGCGACCTGATCATCCAGCACTTCGAAGAAGTTATCCTCGCCGACGAGGAGAGTGGCAGCACCCAGCCGCTGAACGCGCGGTTCCGCCTGCATGACGGCTATATAGAGGCCGCCAACCCGAACGTGTTCAAGCGCACGCCGTTCGCCATGCTGGAAATTTTCGTACTGATGGCCCAACACCCCGAGATCAAGGGGGTGCGTGCCGATACCGTGCGCTTGCTGCGCGAACACCGCCACCTGATCGATGACACGTTCCGCACTGATATCCGCAATACCAGCCTGTTCATCGAGCTGTTCAAGTGCGAAATCGGCATCCACCGCAACCTGCGCCGGATGAACCGCTACGGCATTCTTGGCCGCTACCTGCCAGAGTTCGGCCTGATCGTCGGGCAGATGCAGCATGACCTGTTCCACATCTATACGGTCGACGCGCACACCCTCAACCTCATCAAGCACCTGCGCAAGCTGCAATACACGCCGGTGTCCGAGAAATTCCCGCTGGCCAGCAAGCTCATGGGGCGCCTGCCCAAACCCGAGTTGATCTACCTGGCCGGCCTGTACCACGACATCGGCAAGGGTCGCCAGGGCGACCACTCGGAAATCGGTGCGGTGGACGCGCAGAAGTTCTGCGAACGGCACCAGTTGCCGGCCTGGGACAGCCGCCTGATCGTCTGGCTGGTGCAGAACCACCTGGTGATGTCGACTACCGCCCAGCGCAAGGACTTGTCCGACCCACAGGTGATCAACGACTTTGCCCTGCACGTGGGCGACGAGACGCGCCTTGACTACCTGTACGTGCTGACCGTGGCCGACATCAACGCCACCAACCCGAGCCTGTGGAACTCGTGGCGGGCCAGCCTGCTGCGCCAGCTGTATACCGAGACCAAGCGCGCCCTGCGCCGCGGCCTGGAAAACCCGCTGGACCGCGAAGAGCAGATTCGCCAGACCCAGTCGTCAGCGCTGGATATCCTGGTGCGCGAGGGCACCGACCCGGACGACGTCGAGCAGCTATGGGCGCAACTGGGCGATGACTATTTCCTCAAGCACACAGCCGCCGACGTGGCCTGGCACACGGATGCGATCCTGCAGCAACCGGCCGACGGCGGGCCGCTGGTGCTGATCAAGGAAACCACCCAGCGCGAGTTCGAAGGCGGCACGCAGATCTTCATCTATGCCCCCGACCAGCACGATTTCTTCGCCGTGACGGTGGCGGCCATGTCACAGTTGAACCTGAACATCCACGACGCACGGATCATCACGTCGAGCAGCCAGTTCACCCTCGACACCTACATTGTGCTGGACAACGACGGTGGCTCGATCGGCGACAACCCGCAGAGGGTCAAGCAGATTCGCGACGGCCTGACCGAAGCGCTGCGCAACCCCGAGGACTACCCGACCATCATCCAGCGCCGGGTGCCGCGGCAGCTCAAGCACTTCGACTTCCCGCCGCAAGTGACCATCCTCAACGATGCCCAGCGGCCGGTGACCATCCTCGAAATCACCGCGCCAGACCGCCCGGGCCTGCTGGCCCGACTGGGGCGGATCTTCCTGGAGTTCGACCTGTCGCTGCAAAACGCCAAGATCGCCACCCTCGGCGAGCGGGTTGAAGACGTGTTCTTCATTACCGATGCCGACAACCAGCCGCTGTCAGACCCGCAACTGTGCAGCCGCCTGCAGGAAGCCATCGTGCAGCAACTGCAGGCCGGCCAAGGTAGCGACACCAGCCAGACCCGCGTGACCATTTAACGATTAGACGATTGACGAGACCTCGCGCCGATGAACCATGCCTTGACCCAGCTTCAGCCCTATCCGTTCGAAAAGCTTCGTGCCCTGCTGGGCAGCGTGAAGCCCGCGGCGGACAAACGCGCCATCGCCCTGTCGATCGGTGAGCCGAAGCACGAATCGCCGGCGTTCGTCGCCCAGGCCATGGCCGACAACCTCGACAAGCTGGCGGTCTACCCCAGCACGATCGGTCTGCCAGCCCTGCGCCAGGCCATCGGCCAGTGGTGCGAACGACGCTTTGGTGTGCCAGCCGGCTGGCTGGACGCCGACCGCCACATCCTGCCGGTCAACGGCACCCGTGAAGCGCTGTTCGCCTTCACCCAGGCCGTGGTCAACCGCGCCGATGACGGCCTGGTGATCAGCCCCAACCCGTTCTACCAGATCTACGAAGGCGCAGCGCTGCTGGCCGGCGCCACCCCGCACTACCTGCCGTGCCTGGAGAACAACGGTTTCAACCCGGACTTCGACGCCGTACCGGCCGAAGTGTGGAAGCGTTGCCAGATCCTGTTCCTGTGCTCGCCGGGCAACCCTACGGGTGCGCTGGTGCCGATGAACACCCTGAAGAAGCTGATTGCCCTGGCTGACGAGCACGACTTCGTGATCGCCGCCGACGAGTGCTACAGCGAGCTGTACTTCGACGAAGACGCGCCACCGCCAGGCCTGTTGACGGCATGCGCCGAGCTAGGCCGTAGCGATTTTGCGCGCTGCGTGGTGTTCCACAGCCTGTCCAAGCGCTCCAACCTGCCAGGGCTGCGCTCGGGCTTCGTCGCCGGCGATGCCCGGATCATCAAGCCGTTTCTGCTGTACCGCACCTACCACGGCTGCGCGATGCCGGTACAAACCCAACTGGCCAGCATCGCCGCCTGGCAGGACGAGGCGCATGTGCGCGACAACCGCGACCAATACCGGGCCAAGTACGATGCCGTGCTGGATATTCTGCAGCCGGTACTGGACGTGCAACGCCCGGACGGCAGTTTCTACCTGTGGGCCAAGGTACCGGGCGACGATGCCGAGTTCACCCGTGACCTGTTCGAAGCCCAGCATGTGACCGTGGTACCGGGGTCGTACCTGTCGCGTGAAGTGGACGGGGTGAACCCGGGTGCCGGGCGCGTGCGCATGGCACTGGTTGCGCCACTGGCCGAATGCATCGAGGCGGCGGAGCGGATTCGCGCCTTCCTGCAAAACCGCTGATCAACCCCTTCGCGGGCACGCCCGCGAAGGGCCTTGATAGGGTCTACTTGACTGAACCCAGGTTCGCCTCACTCATATCCAGCT
The DNA here is from genome assembly GCF_054611535.1 of Pseudomonas sp. VEM90. Classification (NCBI taxonomy): domain Bacteria; kingdom Pseudomonadati; phylum Pseudomonadota; class Gammaproteobacteria; order Pseudomonadales; family Pseudomonadaceae; genus Pseudomonas; species Pseudomonas sp. VEM90. The sequence goes on from NZ_JBTRAR010000003.1 coordinate 129,472, forward strand.
CACCCAGTACTTGCCGCACCACCTCATCGCCCACCAGGTGCTGACGATGCAGGTTGTACAGTTCCAGCCGCTGGGCCCTCAGGGCACGCAAGCGTAAACGCCGCTCCAGCAAGTCCATCTGTGCGGCCAGGGCCTTGGCTTCGGCACTGTCGTCGTAGCTTTCCAGCTCATCCCGGTATTCAGCCATCAAGCGCGCCTTCAACTCGGTCGCCAAGGTTGCCTGCGCAGCATCCTGCGGTGCGTTGCTGTCGATCACCTCTTCTGCCTCCAAGGCATGAATCGCCGCCTCGGCTGTGCGCCGCCAGGCTTCCTGCACCTCTTGGTGCAAGCGCTCGTCAGGGCTCTTGGTCACCCCTCGCAGTAACAGCGGCAGGGCAAGGCAGGCACTGATCAACGACAGCAGTATTACCCCCGCAGCAATGAAGATAAGCAGGTCACGCTCCGGGAAAGCTGTACCAGCCCCTATCAGCAACGGGATCGACATGACACCCGCCAGGGTGACAGCGCCGCGCACACCACCCAAGGTCAGCAACCAGCAGGAACGCGCCGTAGGCATCAGCACCAGTGCCGGCTTGCCGCGCCAGCGACGGACCACACCGATCGAGCGCCAGATACTCTGGACCCAGATGAACCGCAACAGAATCAGTGCGGCAAAGATCGCCACCACGTCCAGGCAGCGGTAGGCCAATGTCGGCCAGAGGGTCGCTTCGTGGCTGACCACAGCCTTGATGATGTTTGGCAACTGCAAGCCCAACAACAGGAAGATCAGGCCATTGAAGGCAAACTCCAGCAACGACCACACACTGCGGTTGAGCAGGCGGGTACTGGTCTGACGCGGCAGCAGGTCGAGCCAGCTCTGCATCATGCCGGCCGCCACCGCCGAGAGAATGCCCGAAACACCCACACGCTCGGCCAGCACGTAGGCGGCGAACGGCAGCAGCAGCATGAAGACCACATGGGTAGCCGGATCGTCCCAGCCCCGGGTGATCATCCACATGCGCAGGCGACCGATCAACCAGCTCAGTATCACGCCCACCGCAAGGCCGCCCAGTGCGACCAACACGAAGCTGAAGCCGGCGTCAGCCAACGAAAACACCCCGGTGATCGCCGCCGCCAAGGCGAACTTGAAGGTTACCAGGCCCGACGCGTCGTTCATCAGCGCCTCGCCCTGCAGCATGTGCATCAGGGGAGTGGGCAGGCGGTCCTGGGCAATGGCCGAAACGGCCACGGCGTCGGTCGGCGAAAGCACTGCGGCCAGGGCGAAGGCCACCGGCAACGGGATGCTCGGCAACAACCAGTGGATGAAGTAACCGGCGCCGACCACGGTGAACAACACCAGCCCCACGGCCAGCGCCACTACCGGGCCACGAATGCGCCATAACTCACGCTTGGGGATGCGCCAGCCGTCGGCGAACAGCAGCGGAGGCAGGAACAGGAACAGGAACAATTCGGGGTCAAGGGCTACATGCAGGCCCAGCGTCGGCCACGCCAGCAAGGCACCGGCGGCAATCTGTACCAGCGGCAATGGCAGCGGAATCACACGGCCGACCAGCTTCGACAGGCTGACCAGCGTCAGCAGGATGAGAACGGTGTAGGCGGACTGCATCCGGGAAAGCTTCCTTTGTGAACCAGAAACTATATCAAGGCGAGACATCGCCATTGGAACAATATGTTAGCGGCGACCGACGGTTCGGGGCCGCTGCACGATAGTCGCAGGTGACGGGTGAATATGTAACATGATGATACCCAGCAGATGTGACCGGAGCTTGCGAGTGGCGTGCCCCGTTATTGAAGACTTGAACTACAGCGATCCCGTCGTATAATCGACATTAACGAATAACGTTAAGCATTCAGGCTCATGATTCGAAGCTTTAGCTGTGCCGACACGGAAGCGCTCTTCACAACGGGAAAGACACGGCGTTGGTCAGATATCAAGTCAGTCGCGGAGCGCAAACTGGCCATGCTCGATGCCGCAACAGAGTTGCGAGACCTTAGGTCGCCACCTGGCAATCGCCTCGAGTCACTGAGCGGCAACCGCGCCGGCCAACACAGTATCCGTGTAAATGACCAATGGCGGTTGTGCTTCACCTGGACAGAACACGGGCCAGTTAACGTTGAAATTGTCGATTACCACTGAGGTGCATCATGCTCAAGAACGGTATGCGTCCAATCCATCCGGGTGAAATCCTGCGGGAGGACTTCCAGAAGGAAATGGGCTTCAGCGCCGCGGCTCTGGCCAGGGCGTTGGGTGTAGCAACGCCAACCGTCAACAACATCCTGCGCGAACGGGGCGGTGTATCCGCCGACATGGCACTGCGTCTGTCCATCTGCCTGGACACCACCCCTGAGTTCTGGCTCAACCTGCAGACGGCCTTCGACCTGCGCACAGCCGAACAGCAACACGGCGATGAGATCATCGGGTCGGTCCAGCGCCTGGTCGCTTGAACACATCCTGATCAATAAACAGGGGCGCCACGGGCGTGGCGCCGCGAGGATCGTTCCCGCATAATCCCGCGACTGACATCGGAAAACGGAGAGATTGGGGCGACTTGTAACCCCAATGTACACAATGACCTACACGCTCTACGGCATCAAAGCCTGTGACACCATGAAAAAGGCGCGTACCTGGCTCGAAGACAACGCCATCGCCTACGAATTCCATGATTACAAAACCCAAGGCATCGACCGTGACAGCCTGAACCGCTGGTGCGCCGAACACGGCTGGGAAGTCATCCTCAATCGTGCCGGCACCACCTTCCGCAAGCTGGACGACGCCAGCAAGGCAGACCTCGACCAGGCCAAGGCCGTCGAGCTGATGCTGGCCCAGCCGTCGATGATCAAACGCCCGGTGCTCGACCTTGGCGCGCGTACCCTGGTCGGGTTCAAGCCCGACCTGTACGCCGCTGCCCTGGCCTGAGCCCCCACCCTATTTCGCACGAGGTAATCACATGTCCAATACCCTGTTCAGCCTGGCCTTCGGTGTCGGCTCCCAGAACCGCCAGGGCGCCTGGCTGGAAGTGTTCTACGCACAACCGCTGCTCAACCCGAGCGCCGAACTGGTTGCTGCAGTCGCCCCTGTTCTCGGTTACGAAGGTGGCAACCAGGCCATCGCCTTCAGCAACGCCCAGGCCGCGCAACTGGCCGAAGCCGTAAAAGGCGTGGACGCCGCCCAGGCCGCCCTGCTGACCCGCCTGGCAGAGAGCCACAAGCCGCTGGTCGCCACCCTGCTGGCCGAAGACGCCGCTCTGAGCTCGACTCCAGAGGCCTACCTCAAGCTGCACCTGCTGTCGCACCGACTGGTCAAACCGCATGGCGTAAGCCTGGCCGGCATCTTCCCGCTGCTGCCGAACGTGGCCTGGACCAACCAGGGCGCAGTCGACCTGGGCGAGCTGGCCGAGCTGCAACTGGAAGCACGCCTGAAGGGCGAGCTGCTGGAAGTGTTCTCGGTGGACAAGTTCCCGAAAATGACCGACTACGTGGTACCGGCCGGCGTGCGTATCGCCGACACCGCCCGTGTGCGCCTGGGTGCCTACATCGGCGAAGGCACCACCATCATGCACGAAGGCTTCGTCAACTTTAATGCTGGCACCGAAGGCCCGGGCATGATCGAAGGCCGCGTTTCCGCTGGCGTATTCGTTGGCAAAGGTTCGGACCTGGGCGGCGGCTGCTCGACCATGGGCACCCTGTCCGGTGGCGGCAACATCGTCATCAAGGTTGGCGAGGGCTGCCTGATCGGCGCCAACGCAGGCATCGGTATTCCGCTGGGCGACCGCAACACCGTCGAAGCCGGCCTGTATATCACCGCAGGCACCAAGGTGAACCTGCTGGACGAGAACAACGAGCTGGTCAAAGTGGTCAAGGCCCGCGATCTGGCCGGCCAGACCGACCTTCTGTTCCGTCGCAACTCGCTCAACGGCGCAGTTGAGTGCAAGACCCACAAGTCGGCCATCGAGCTGAACGAAGCGCTGCACGCTCACAACTGAGAACCTTGCCGGGTTTGAGGTGTTAAGATCGGGTCTGGCGCCAATGCACCAGACCCGATTTTCATTCCAGGCCTCGCAAACATGTTTCAGCCCTCTCCCTGGCGTGCCGACTTTCCCGCCATCGCCGCCCTGCAACGGCAGCACCAGACATACCTGGACAGCGCAGCCACCACCCAGAAGCCGCAAGCCCTGCTCGACGCCCTGAGCCATTACTACGGCCATGGCGCGGCCAACGTGCACCGCGCCCAACATTTGCCCGGCGCGCTGGCGACCCAGGCCTTCGAAACCAGCCGCGACAAGGTCGCCGCCTGGCTCAATGCCGCAGACTCGCGGCAGATCGTGTTCACCCACGGTGCTACCTCGGCGCTGAACCTGCTGGCCTATGGCCTGGAGCACCGCCTCGAAGCCGGTGACGAAATTGCCGTCAGTGCCCTGGAGCACCATGCCAACCTGCTGCCCTGGCAACAGCTGGCGCACCGGCGCAACCTGCGCCTGGTGGTGCTGCCGCTGGATGCCCATGGCCGTATCGACCAGGAACAGGCACTGCAACTGATCGGCCCGCGCACCCGGGTGCTCGCCGTCAGCCAGCTGTCCAACGTGCTGGGTACCTGGCAGCCGCTACCAGCGCTACTGGCCCATGCCCGCGCCCAGGGCGCGCTGACTGTGGTCGATGGTGCCCAAGGCGTGGTGCATGGTCGCCATGACATGCAGCAACTGGGCTGCGACTTCTATGTGTTTTCCAGCCACAAGCTGTACGGTCCAGACGGCGTCGGCGTGCTCTATGGTCGCGCCCAGGCCCTGGAGCTGTTGCGCCACTGGCAGTTCGGTGGCGAGATGGTGCAGTTGGCCGAATACCACAGCGCCAGCTTCCGCCCCGCGCCCCTGGGATTCGAGGCGGGTACGCCGCCCATTGCCGGAGTGATAGGCCTGGGCGCAACACTGGACTACCTGGCCAGCCTCGATGCCCATGCGGTCGCAGCGCATGAAGCCAACCTGCACCAGCACCTGCTGCGTGGCCTGGGCGACCGCGAAGGTGTGCGGGTGTTGGGTGCACCGCAGACGGCCCTGGCCAGTTTCGTCATCGAGGGCGTGCACAACGCCGATATCGCTCATCTGCTGACTGAACAGGGCATTGCCGTGCGTGCCGGTCACCACTGTGCCATGCCACTGCTGAAGGGGATGGGGCTAGAGGGCGCGATACGGGTGTCGCTGGGTTTGTACAACGACAGCGATGACTTGCAACATTTCTTCGACGCGCTGGATCAAGGCCTGGAGCTGTTGCGATGAGCCTGCCGGAACAGGCGCATCAAGCGCTGGTAGCTTTTCAACAGGGCAAAGGCTGGGAACAGCGTGCTCGGTTGCTGATGCAGTGGGGTGACCGCCTGGAGCCGCTGGCTGATGCCGAAAGGACCGAGGCCAACCGGGTGCATGGCTGCGAGAGCCTGGTGTGGCTGGTGGCCGAGCAGATCGAGGGAGTATGGCGGTTCAAGGCCAGCAGCGATGCCCGCTTGTTGCGTGGGCTGCTGGCGCTGTTGCTGGTGCGGGTGCAGGGACTGGCCAGTGAGGAGCTGGCCGGGATTGATCTGCGCGAGTGGTTTACCCAGCTCGGGCTGGAACGCCAATTGTCGCCGTCGCGCAGCAATGGGCTGCATGCGGTGTTGCAGCGGATGGCGGAGTTGGCGTCCAACCGCTGAATCGGCGCCGGTTTCTTCGCGGGCCTGCCCGCTCCCACAGGTACGGCGTCATGCTTGAGAGAGATGCAGTACCTGTGGGACCGGGCGGGCCCGCGAAGACGCCCACGCGGTCTATTCAGGCTTGACCCGTTCCGACGGCCGGCGCGCTCCAGCCACCAGCTTCTCGATCGCCTTGCTCGCCGCTACCATGCCAAAGGTCGCGGTCACCATCATCACTGCACCAAAGCCACCCGAGCAGTCCAGGCGCACGCCCTCACCCACGAAGCTTTTCTGCAAGCAAACGCTGCCATCACCCTTGGGGTAACGCAGCTGTTCGCTGGAGAACACGCACGGCACGCCATAGTTGCGGCTGACGTTACGCGAAAAGTTGTAGTCGCGGCGCAGGGTGGAACGCACCCGTGACGCCAACGGGTCGTTGAAGGTCTTGTTCAGGTCGGCGATCTGGATCTGCGTCGGGTCGATCTGGCCACCCGCGCCACCGGTAGTGACAATGGCAATCTTGCGCCGCCGACACCAGGCGATCAGCGCCGCCTTGGCCATGACGCTGTCGATGCAGTCGATCACGCAGTCGAGGTGCTCGGTGATGTATTCGGCCATGGTCTCGCGGGTGACGAAGTCGGCCACCGCATGCACCGTGCACCCGGGGTTGATCGCCCGCAGGCGCTCGGCCATGACCTCGACCTTGGGCCGCCCCACCTGCCCTTCCAGCGCATGGGTCTGGCGGTTGGTGTTGCTGACACAGACATCGTCCAGGTCGAACAGGGTGATTTCGCCCACGCCGCTGCGGGCCAGCGCTTCGGCCACCCACGAGCCCACCCCGCCGATACCGACCACGCCCACATGGGCCTGGCCCAGCCGCTGCAGCCCTTGGTCGCCATACAACCGGGCAACGCCGGCAAAGCGTGGATCTTCTGTGCTCATGTTCATACCCCAAAAAACCGGCACGCATTATATGCCAGCAGCCCCAAGGCCTGCATCGTTAGGAAAGAGACTACCAACACTGCTTTAATGTCCTATCACTTCGCCACGAATGGACGACGATGTCTTCACGTAAATTCGGCCTGAACCTGGTAGTGGTGCTGGCCATCGCCGCACTGTTCACCGGGTTCTGGGCACTGATCAACCGCCCGGTCTTCGCCCCCGCCTGGCCAGAACAGATTTCTGGCTTTTCGTATTCGCCGTTCCGCCTGGGCGAAAGCCCGCAGAAGGGTCAGTACCCCACTGACGAAGAACTGCGCCAGGACCTGGAGCAACTGAGCAAACTGACCGACAGCATCCGTATCTACACCGTGGAGGGCACTCAGGCCGACATCCCGCGCCTGGCCGAAGAGTTCGGCCTGCGGGTGACGCTGGGGATATGGATCAGCCCGGACCTGGAGCGCAACGAGCGCGAGATCGCCACGGCCATCCAGCTGGCCAATACCTCGCGCAGCGTGGTGCGGGTGGTGGTCGGCAACGAGGCGCTGTTCCGTGAAGAAGTCACACCGGAAAACCTGATCAAATACCTGGACCAGGTACGCGCAGCCGTGAAGGTGCCTGTGACCACCAGTGAACAATGGCACATCTGGAAGGAACATCCTGAGCTGGCCAGGCACGTCGACCTGATTGCCGCGCACATCCTGCCCTACTGGGAGTTCGTGCCAATGAAGGACTCGGTCGAGTTCGTCCTCGACCGCGCCCGTGAACTGAAGCACCAGTTCCCGCGCAAACCCCTGCTGCTGTCGGAAGTCGGCTGGCCGAGCAACGGCCGCATGCGCGGTGGTGCCGATGCCACACAGGCCGACCAGGCCATCTACTTGCGCACCCTGGTCAATACCCTCAACCGCCGTGGCTACAACTACTTTGTCATTGAAGCCTATGACCAACCCTGGAAGGCCAGCGACGAAGGCTCGGTAGGCGCCTACTGGGGCGTCTACAACGCCGAGCGCCAGCAGAAGTTCAACTTCGACGGCCCCGTGGTGGCGATCCCGCAGTGGCGGGCCCTGGCAGTGGCGTCGGTGGTGCTGGCAATGATCGCCCTGATGGTGCTGTTCATCGATGGCTCGGCCCTGCGCCAGCGTGGCCGTACCTTCCTGACGTTCATCACCTTCCTGTGCGGGTCGGTACTGGTGTGGATCGCCTATGACTACAGCCAGCAATACAGCACCTGGTTCAGCCTGACCGTGGGCGTGCTGCTGGCCCTCGGCGCGCTGGGCGTGTTCATCGTGTTGCTCACCGAAGCCCACGAGCTGGCCGAGGCGGTCTGGATACACAAGCGCCGCCGCGAATTCCTGCCCGTGCAGGCCGACAGTGCCTACCGGCCCAAGGTGTCGGTGCACGTGCCGTGCTACAACGAGCCACCTGAGATGGTGAAACAAACCCTCGACGCCCTGGCCGCCCTGGACTACCCCGACTACGAAGTACTGGTGATCGACAACAACACCAAGGACCCGGCCGTGTGGGAGCCGCTCATGGCCCACTGCGAGAAGCTTGGCGAGCGCTTCAAGTTCTTCCACGTCGCGCCTCTGGCCGGCTTCAAGGGCGGTGCACTGAATTACCTGATCCCGCACACGGCCAAGGACGCCGAAGTGATCGCGGTAATCGACTCGGACTACTGCGTCGACCGCAACTGGCTCAAGCACATGGTGCCGCACTTCGCCGATCCGAAAATTGCCGTGGTGCAGTCACCGCAGGATTACCGCGACCAGCACGAGAGTGCCTTCAAGAAGCTGTGCTACAGCGAATACAAGGGCTTCTTCCACATCGGCATGGTCACCCGCAACGACCGTGACGCGATCATCCAGCACGGCACCATGACCATGACCCGGCGCAGTGTGCTGGAAGAACTGGGCTGGGCCGAATGGTGCATCTGCGAGGATGCCGAGCTGGGGCTGCGCGTGTTCGAGAAAGGCCTGTCCGCCGCCTACGCCCACAACAGCTACGGCAAGGGCCTGATGCCCGACACCTTCATCGACTTCAAGAAGCAACGCTTCCGCTGGGCCTACGGCGCCATCCAGATCATCAAGCACCACGCCGGTGCGCTGCTGCGCGGCAAAGGCAGCCAGCTGACCCGTGGCCAGCGCTACCACTTCCTGGCCGGCTGGCTACCGTGGATCGCCGATGGCATGAACATCTTCTTCACCATCGGCGCGCTGTTGTGGTCGGCGGCGATGATCATCGTGCCGCATCGGGTCGACCCGCCACTGATGATCTTCGCCATCCCGCCGCTGGCGCTGTTCTTCTTCAAAGTCGGCAAGATCGTCTTCCTGTACCGCCGAGCGGTGGGGGTGAACCTCAAGGATGCCTTCGCAGCTGCACTGGCCGGGCTGGCACTGTCGCACACCATCGCCAAGGCGGTCCTGTATGGCTTCTTCACCAGCAGCATGCCGTTCTTCCGCACGCCGAAGAATGCTGACAGCCATGGGTTGCTGGTGGCAATTTCCGAAGCGCGTGAAGAGCTGTTCATCATGGTGCTGCTGTGGGGCGCGGCGCTGGGCATCTACCTGGTGCAGGGGCTGCCGAGCTCGGACATGCGCTTCTGGGTGGCGATGTTGCTGGTGCAGTCGTTGCCATATGTGGCAGCGCTGGTGATGGCGTTCCTGTCGTCGCTGCCCAAGCCCGCAGAAAAGGCTGCCGAAGCGCAGCAGGCTTGAAGTTGCCTGGGCTGACCTGTGCAGCCCATTCGCGGGCACGACCGCGAATGGGCCGTGCTGCCCGAAACCATTTGATATAAGATAACGCCCCTCAGATTTCCCCGCCTTGCCTTGCCCCGGAGTCCCCCATGACGGCCCCTGCCGAGCTCTCGCCTACCCTTCAACTGGCCTGCGACCTGATCCGTCGTCCCTCGGTCACCCCCGTCGATGCCGATTGCCAGGCGCAGATGATGAACCGTCTGGGCGCCGTTGGTTTCCAGCTGGAGCCGATGCGCATCGAAGACGTCGACAACTTCTGGGCCACCCACGGCAACCAGGAAGGCCCGGTGCTGTGCTTTGCCGGCCACACCGACGTGGTGCCCACCGGCCCGGTCCAGCAATGGCAGCATGAACCGTTCGAGGCGCTGATCGACGCCGACGGCATGCTCTGCGGTCGTGGCGCCGCCGACATGAAGGGCAGCCTGGCGTCCATGGTCATCGCCAGCGAGCGCTTTGTGCAGGACTACCCGAACCATCGCGGCAAGGTCGCGTTTCTGATCACCAGCGACGAGGAAGGCCCGGCCCACCACGGCACCAAGGCGGTAGTCGAGCGCCTGAAAGCGCGCAACGAGCGCCTGGACTGGTGCATCGTCGGCGAACCGTCCAGCACCACCTTGCTGGGCGACGTGGTCAAGAACGGCCGCCGTGGTTCACTGGGCGCCAAGCTGACCATACGCGGCAAGCAGGGCCATGTGGCCTATCCGCACCTGGCGCGCAACCCGATCCACCTGGCCGCCCCGGCCCTGGCGGAACTGGCTGCCGAGCACTGGGACGAAGGCAACGCGTTTTTCCCGCCAACCAGCTTCCAGATCTCCAACGTCAATTCCGGCACCGGCGCCACCAACGTGGTCCCGGGCGAGCTGACCGCGCTGTTCAACTTCCGCTTCTCTACCGAGTCCACCGTCGAAGGCCTGCAGGCCCGAGTGTCGGCGATTCTCGACAAGCATGAACTGGACTGGTCGGTCGATTGGGCACTGTCGGGCCTGCCATTCCTGACCGAACCAGGCGAGCTGCTCGACGCCGTGGCGGCCAGCATCAAGGGCGTCACCGGTCGCGAAACCCAGCCCTCCACCAGCGGCGGCACCTCCGATGGCCGTTTCATCGCAACCATGGGCACCCAGGTAGTCGAACTCGGCCCGGTCAACGCCACCATCCACCAGGTTGACGAGCGGATCCTTGCCAGCGACCTCGATCTGCTGACCGAAATCTACTACCAGACCCTGGTCCGGTTGCTCGCCTGATGCTTGCCTGCCCGCTTTGCCAGGCGCCGCTGAGCCGGCTCGACAATGGTGTGGTGTGCCCGGCTGGCCACCGCTTCGACCGCGCCCGCCAGGGTTACCTGAACCTGCTGCCGGTGCAGCACAAGAACAGCCGCGACCCCGGTGACAACCAGGCCATGGTCGAGGCACGCCGCGACTTTCTCGACGCCGGCCATTACGCGCCAGTCGCCCGCCGCCTGGCCGAGCTGGCCGCCGAGCGCCAGCCTGGCGCCTGGCTGGACATCGGCTGCGGCGAGGGTTACTACACCGCACAGGTCGCCCAGGCCTTGCCGGCCGCCGACGGCTATGCGCTGGACATCTCCCGCGAAGCGGTCAAGCGTGCCTGCCGCCGAGCACCGGCGGTCACCTGGATGGTCGCCAGCATGGCCCGCGTACCGCTGACCGACGCCAGCTACCAGTTCATCGCCAGCGTTTTCAGCCCGCTGGACTGGGCCGAGGCCAAGCGTTTGCTCAGCCCCGGCGGCGGCCTGATGCGGGTCGGCCCGACCAGCGGCCATCTGATGGAACTGCGTGAAGTGCTCTACGATGAAGTACGCCCTTACGCCGACGACAAGCACCTGGCCCTGGTCCCTGAAGGCATGGCCCATGCCCACAGCGAAACCCTCGAGTTCCGCCTGAGCCTGGCCGCGCCCAAGGCCCGCGCCGACCTGCTGGCCATGACCCCACACGGCTGGCGCGCCAGCGCCGAAAAACGTGCCCGGGTGATCGACCAGCCCGAGCCGTTCGAGGTCACGGTTTCCATGCGTTATGACTATTTCGTGCGCCAAGACTGAGCACACCGGAGCCCTTATGCGTCAACCTGATATCGAGATCTACCTGAAGGACGCCGACGTCGACCACAAGCAGATTGCCGAGTGGCTTGCCCAGGCAATCGGCCCGTGCACTGAATGGAAGCAGAAAGGCCAGACCTTCAAATGCCATGCCGGTAACATTCCGGTCACTTGGTTACCCAAGGCTGTAGGGAAATGGAACAGCCTGTACCTGGAAAGCGACCAGACGCCGTGGGCCGATGACGTTGCCTGCGCCAGGGCTGCATTTGCCGCGCTGGGTGTGGAAGTGCGCTGTGCGCCGGGTGGCTGGGTTGAGGAAGACGGGGAAGAAGATGCCGACCGCTGGGTCCGCATCAGCGCCGACGGTGAGGAGGAAATCACCTGGCGTACATCATGAAACGGCAGCCTTGCTCGTTTCTGTAGGAGCGGGTTTACCCGCGAACACGGGCCATGCCCGTGGCAGCCACCGTGGTGGCTGCTTCGCGGGCAAGCCCGCTCCTACGGCTTGAAACCAGAGGCTCAGAGGCCCACTACGTCTTCGGCTTGCAGGCCTTTCTGGCCCTGCACGCAGGCGTACTCCACCCGCTGCCCTTCGACCAGGGTACGATGCCCCTCACCGCGAATCGCCCGATAGTGGACGAACACATCTGCACCACCTTCGCGCTGAATGAAGCCGTAACCCTTGGCATCGTTGAACCACTTTACATTCCCAGTCTCACGAGACGACATCTGAACTACTCCGGATTTTTATTGTGAAGATCGCCTTGCAGGCATGAGGTCACCTGCCCCATGCCAACGCCGCTTGCCGAAATATCCTGCAAGTGGCAGGCCGAGTATATGACACAGAACAAAAAAAATTGATGACGGCCCCGCTGTTGGCCGAATTTTGCTGAACTTACGCCGATACGGCAGACTAAATAGCAGGATACTCACCTGATAATCACACCCAGGGCACACACCCCATGACCCGTTCCCCCCTGCGCCGCCTGATCTTCGGCGGCCTGCGTCGCCTGTTGTACCTGTGGGTGCGCTCCGAGACCATCAACCAGTCTTCCATGACCCTCAACCTGGACCGCAGTCGGCCGGTGTTCTATGCGCTGCCCTCGCCCGCGCTCACCGACCTGGCCGTGCTCGACCACGAGTGCACCAAGGCGGGGCTGCCGCGCCCGGTGCTGCCGGTAGCCGTCGGCCCACTGCAGGAACCCGCCGCGTTCTTCTACCTGACCCCCGACCCGGACTGGCTCGGCCGGCAGGACAAAAGTGGCGCCCCGCCCACGCTCGAGCGCCTGGTGGCTGCCGTCAGACAGCATGCCGAAGAAGATGCGCAGATCATTCCTGTCAGCGTGTTCTGGGGCCAGACCCCGGCCAGCGAGTCCAGCCCCTGGAAGCTGCTGTTCGCCGACAGCTGGGCGGTAACCGGGCGCCTGCGCCGGCTGCTGACCGTACTGATCCTGGGGCGCAAGACCCGGGTACAATTCTCCGCGCCAATCCACCTGCGCGAACTGGTGCAGCACAACAAAGGCCACGAGCGCACCGTGCGCATGGCCCAGCGCCTGATGCGCGTGCACTTTCGCAACCTCAAGACTGCTGTCATCGGCCCGGACATCTCGCACCGGCGCACCCTGGTCAAAGGCCTGGTCCATGCTCCGCAAGTGCGCCAGGCGATTGCCGACGAAGCGCAGCGCGAGAACCTGCCGCTGGCCAAAGCCGAGGCCCAGGCACTGCGCTACGGCAACGAGATAGCCTCGGACTACACTTACACCGCCATCCGCTTCCTCGAAGTGGTGCTCAGCTGGTTCTGGAACAAGATCTACGACGGCATCAAGGTCAACCACATCGAACAGGTACAGGGTATCGCCCCTGGCCATGAAGTGATCTACGTGCCGTGCCACCGCAGCCACATCGACTACCTGCTGCTGTCGTACCTGCTGTTCCGCAACGGCCTCACCCCGCCGCACGTGGCGGCGGGCATCAACCTCAACATGCCGGTGGTGGGTAACCTGCTACGCCGTGGCGGCGCCTTCTTCATGCGCCGCACGTTCAAGGGCAACCCGCTTTACACGGCAGTGTTCAACGAGTATCTGCACACGCTGTACACCAAGGGTTTCCCGGTCGAGTACTTCGTCGAAGGCGGCCGCTCGCGCACCGGGCGCATGTTGCAGCCGCGCACCGGGATGCTGGCCATTACCCTGCGCAGCTTCCTGCGTTCGTCGCGTACACCAATCGTGTTCGTGCCGGTGTACATCGGCTACGAGCGCGTGCTCGAAGGCCGTACCTACCTGGGCGAACTGCGCGGCGCCAGCAAGAAGAAGGAGTCGGTGTTCGACATCTTCAAGGTGTTCGGCGCACTCAAGCAGCGCTTTGGCCAGGTCTACGTCAACTTCGGCGAACCCATCCGCCTGGCTGGTTTCCTCGACCAGCAGCAGCCCGGCTGGCGTGACCAGGATCACGGTCCGCAGTACCGTCCGGACTGGCTCAACGCTACCACCGCTCGCCTGGGAGAAACCGTGGCCCGTCACCTCAACGAGGCAGCCGCCATCAACCCGGTCAACCTGGTGGCCCTGGCACTGCTGTCCACCAGCCGCCTTGCCCTGGACGAACGCGCCCTGACCCGCGTACTCGACCTGTACCTGGCGCTCCTGCGCCAAGTGCCCTACTCGCCGCACACCACCCTGCCCGAGGGCGACGGCCAGGCATTGATCGAACATGTACGCAGCATGAACCTGGTGGCCGAGCAGAAGGACGCCCTGGGCCGCATCCTCTATCTGGATGAAGGCAATGCGGTACTGATGACCTATTACCGCAACAACGTGCTGCACATCTTCGCCCTGCCGGCGCTGCTGGCCAGCTTCTTCCTCAGCAGTTCACGCATGAGCCGCCAACTGCTGGGCCAGTATGTGCACGCGCTTTACCCCTACCTGCAGGCCGAACTGTTCCTGCGCTGGACACCAGAACAGCTGGACGAGGTCATCGACCAATGGCTGGTCGCGTTGGTGGAACAGGGCCTGCTGCGCCAGGACAACGACCTGTACGTGCGCCCGGCGCCCAGCTCGCGGCAGTTCGTGTTGCTGACCCTGCTTGCCCGCACCATCACCCAGACCCTGCAGCGCTTCTACATGGCCACCTCGCTGCTGATCAACAGCGGGCAGAACAGCCTGAGCGCCGAAGCGCTGGAAGACTTGTGCGTGATGATGGCCCAGCGCCTGTCGATCCTGCATGGCCTGAACGCGCCGGAGTTCTTCGACAAGACGCTGTTCCGCCACTTCATCCAGACCCTGCTTCAGCAAGGCGTGCTGCACGCCGACGCGCAAGGCAAGCTGGGTTATCACGACAAGCTCGGCGAGCTGGCCGAGGGCGTGGCCAAGCGTGTGCTGTCGGCCGAGCTGCGTCTGTCGATCCGCCAGGTGGCCCTGCACCGGGAGGACGGGCTGGAAACTTCGACCCTCTAACGGTTCATCGGTCGGTAAAATCCGCTAAAGTCCCTGGGGTTGGCCACAAGCCAGCTCCAAGGACACCGGAGATTCCATGAAAAAACTCTTTATGCTGTGTTGCGCATCCCTGCTTGCAGCCTGTTCCAGTCAACCGCCACACAACCAGGCCAGTCTGGACGGAGAAGTCTTCTACCTGCAGCGTATTGCCCTGCCGCCTGCCGCCACCCTGAGCGTGGAACTGCAGGATGTGTCGCTGATGGACGCCCCTGCCGTGACACTGGCGCGCCAGGCCGGCCCGGTCAAAGGCAACGTGCCGCTGCCCTTCCATCTCACTTATGACCCCGCGCAGGTCAAGCCTGGCCACCGCTACGCGGTGAGCGCGCGCATCGAGCTGAATGGCAAGTTGCTGTTCATCAATACCGAACACCACGGTGTCGCGCTCGATGGCAGTGACCCGCAATCGGTACGCATCAAGGTAGACCAGGTTCGCTGATACCCGTCCTCATCCGTTTACAAGGAAAGCTTCATGATCCGCACTTCCCTGCGCTTCACCACCCTGTGCGCCGGCCTGCTGCTGTCGGCCAGTGCCCTGGCCCTGTCGCTGGGCGACCTCAGCCAGAAAGACGCCACCGGCGGCCTGAAGGACGCCCTGACCCAAGGTGCGCAACTGGCCGTCAAGCAACTGAGTGCCCCAGGCGGCTTCAGCAACAACCCGGACGTGCGCATCGAGCTGCCAGGCAATCTGGGCAAAGCTGCCAAGGCGATGAAAATGTTCGGCAAGGGTGAACAGGTCGAAGCCCTGGAAACCAGCATGAACAAGGCCGCCGAGGCTGCCGTGCCGCAGGCCCAGGCGATTTTGGTGGATGCCGTGAAGAACATGAGCGTGACCGATGCCAAGGGCATTCTCAGCGGCGGTGACGACTCGGCCACCCAGTACCTGAACAAGAGCAGCCGCGAGCAGATCCGCGCCAAGTTCCTGCCAATCGTCAAGCAGGCCACCGACAAGGTCGGCGTGGCCCAGCAGTACAATGCCTTCGCTGCCCAGGCCAAAGGCCTGGGGCTGGTCAAGGATGACGCCAATATCGAGAACTACGTGACCGAGAAGGCACTGGATGGCCTGTTCGAGATGATCGGCAAACAGGAGCAGAGCATTCGCCAGAACCCGGCAGCCGCGGCTACCAGCCTGGCCAAGAAGGTCTTCGGCGCGCTGTAGGAGCGGGTTCACCCGCGAAAGGGCCGGGCCTGCTGGCCAATTTTCACCAGCCGCTCACCGTTGCTGCCGCCACCGTATTCGCGGGTAAACCCGCTCCTACACGGCGGCGGGGTTGGACACAGGCCGTCGTAGGAGCGGGTTCACCCGCGAAGGGAGGGCCAAGCCCTCCCCCTGCGGCCTTCAGCCCTTCTTCACCCTGAACCACGCCGCATACAACGCCGGCAGGAACAGCAGTGTAAGCACCGTGGCCACGATCAACCCGCCCATGATCGCCACCGCCATCGGCCCGTAGAACACACTACGCGACAACGGGATCATGGCCAGCACCGCCGCCAGCGCGGTCAGCACAATCGGCCGGAAGCGCCGCACGGTGGCTTCGATGATCGCCTGCCAGCGCTCCATCCCCGCTGCGATGTCCTGCTCGATCTGGTCCACCAGGATCACCGAGTTGCGCATGATCATCCCCGCCAAGGCAATGGTGCCAAGCATGGCGACAAAGCCGAACGGCTGACGGAACACCAGCAGGAACAGGGTCACACCAATCAGCCCCAGCGGCGCGGTGAGGAACACCATCACCGTGCGCGAAAAACTGCGCAGCTGGATCATCAGCAAACTCAGGACTACCACGACGAACAGTGGCATGCCGGCATTCACCGATTTCTGCCCCCGTTCGGAGTCCTCCACCGTGCCGCCCACCTCCAGCAGGTAGCCATCGGGCAGCTTGGCGCGGATGTCCTGCAGGGTCGGCAGAATCTGCTTCACCAGCGTCGCCGGCTGCTCCTGGTCGTAGATATCGGCACGCACGGTCACCGTCGGCAAGCGGTTGCGGTGCCAGATGATGCCTTCTTCAAAGCCGTACTCCAGGGTCGCCACCTGCGACAGCGCCACGCTCCGGCCATTGTCGGTGGGCAACGCCAGGCTACCCAGGTTGCCCAGCTCACTGCGTTCCTGGGGGGTGCCGCGCAGCAGGATCTCGATCAGCTCGTTGTCCTCGCGGTACTGGCTGACCGTGGTGCCGATCAGCGAGCTTTGCAGGAAGCTCGCCAGGTGCGCGGTGCTCACACCCAGCGCCCGGGCGCGGTCCTGGTCGATTTCGAGGAACACCGCCTTGCTGGGTTCCTCCCAGTCCAGATGCACGTTCACCACATGCGGGTTCTCGCGCACTTTGTCAGCCACTTCACGGGCCAGTGCACGGGCCTTCTCGATATGCTCGCCAGTGACCCGGAACTGCACCGGGTAGCCCACGGGCGGGCCGTTTTCCAGGCGCGTGACCCGGGCACGCAGGTCGGGGAACTGCTGGTCCACAGTGCTGATCAGCCAACTGCGCAGGCGCTCGCGGTCTTCCATCGACTTGGCCAGCACCACGAACTGGGCAAAGCTGGCTGCCGGCAGTTGCTGGTCCAACGGCAGGTAGAAGCGCGGCGAACCGGTGCCCACATAGGCCACGTAGTTGTCGATACCGTCCTGCTGCTTGAGCAGCGCCTCCAGCTGCTTGACCCGCTCGGCGGTATTGGCCAGCGAGGCGCCTTCGGCCAGCTTCAGGTCAACCATCAGCTCCGGGCGCCCGGAAGCCGGGAAGAACTGCTGGGGTACGAAGCGGAACAGCAGGATGCTGCCGACAAAGGCAGCGATGGTCAGCAGGATTACCGTCTTGCGCCGCCGTACGCACCACTCCACCAGCCGTCGCACGCGCTGGTAGAACGGGGTGGCGTATGGGTCTGGCGCATGGCCGTCCTTGCCATGCCGCGCGGCATGCAGCTTGGCCAGGTCGGGTAACAGGCGCTCGCCCAGATAAGGCACGAACACCACGGCCACCACCCACGAGGTCAGCAGAGCGATGGTTACCACCTGGAAGATCGACCGGGTGTATTCGCCCGTGCTGGAGGCCGCGGTGGCAATCGGCAGAAAGCCTGCTGCCGTGATCAGCGTACCGGTGAGCATCGGGAAGGCCGTACTTGTCCAGGCATAGCTGGCCGCCTTGAGCCGGTCGTAGCCCTGCTCCATCTTGATCGCCATCATCTCCACGGCAATGATCGCGTCATCCACCAGCAAGCCCAGGGCCAGCACCAGTGCGCCGAGGGAAATCTTGTGCAGGCCGATGCCGAAGTAATGCATGGCGGCAAAGGTCATGGCCAACACCAGCGGAATGGCCAGCGCCACCACCAGGCCGGTGCGCAGGCCCAGCGAGAAGAAGCTCACCAACAGCACAATGACCAGCGCCTCGACCAGCACCTGGACGAACTCCCCCACGCCAGCCTTCACCGCCGCCGGTTGATCCGAGACCTTGCGCAGCTCCATGCCGGCCGGCAGGCTGTGCGCCAGGCGCTCGAACTCGCCTTCCAGGGCCTTGCCCAGCACCAGGATGTCGCCACCGTCTTTCATCGACACTGCCAGGCCAATGGCATCCTCGCCCATGAAGCGCATGCGTGGTGCGGGTGGGTCGTTGAAGCCACGGTGCACCTCGGCGACATCGCCAATCCGGAAGGTGCGATCACCCACGCGAATGGGGAACTGGCGGATCTGCTCGACGCTGTCGAAACGCCCGCTCACCCGCAGATGCAGGCGCTCGCTGGGCGTCTCGAAGAAACCGGCGGTGCTCACCGCGTTCTGCTCTTGCAACGCCTTCTGCACAGCTTCCAGGGGCACCCCGAGGGTCGCCAGCTTGAGGTTGGACAGCTCGATCCAGACTTTCTCGTCCTGCAGGCCGATCAGCTCGACCTTGCCCACATCCTTGACCCGCTGCAGCTGGATCTGGATACGGTCGGCGTAGTCCTTGAGCAGCGCATAATCGAAACCCTCACCAGTCAGCGCATAGATATTGCCGAAGGTAGTGCCGAACTCGTCATTGAAGAACGGGCCCTGGATCTCCGGTGGCAAGGTATGACGAATGTCCGCAACCTTCTTGCGAATCTGGTACCACAGCTCAGGGATGTCTTGGGAATGCAGCGAGTCGCGGGCCATGAAAGTGACCTGCGATTCACCGGGGCGAGAGAACGAGACAATCTTTTCGTACTCGCCGGTTTCCATCAGCTTCTTCTCGATGCGCTCGGTCACCTGGCGCGACACTTCTTCGGCGCTGGCGCCTGGCCACAGGGTGCGGATGACCATAGCCTTGAAGGTGAATGGCGGGTCCTCGCTCTGGCCAAGCTTGGTGTACGACATGGCGCCAATGGCGGCCAGCAGGATCATCAGGAACAGGACGATCTGGCGGTTGCGCAGCGCCCAGGCAGAAAGGTTGAAACCCATCGGGACTTACTCCTTGGCCGCCAGGTTCACTACACGGTTGCTGCGGTCCACGGGGCGTACCTCCTGGCCCTCGCGCAGTACATGGCCACCAGCGGCAACCACCCAGTCACCCGGGTCCAGGCCTTCGAGCACCGGCACACTGTCGCTGCCATATGCCCCCAGCCGCACGGTCGCCCGCTCCAGGCGGCTTTCCTTGTTCACCCGCCAGACATAGGCCTGACCGTTTTCCGCAGTCACTGCCGACAGCGGTACCGACAGCGGGATCAGCCCATCCTTGGCGATGAACACCCGGGCGCTCTGGCCCAACTCAGCCGGAACGGCGGCCGTGGTAAAGGCGACGCGCGCCGCGAACGTGCGCGAGCGCGGGTCGGCAGCCGGTGACAGCTCGCGAATGCGCCCCTGGAAACGTGCCTGCGGGTGCGACCACAGCTCCACGCTCACCGGTTGACCCACAGCGAAGCGAGCGAACTGCTGTTCCGGCAGGCCGATGACCACTTCTCGCTCGCCATCGGCGGCGAGGGTAAACACGGTCTGCCCGGCGGCGACCACCTGGCCCACTTCAACCTGGCGCTTGGCGATCACCCCGGCCTGCGGCGCACGCAATACGGCATATTCGGCCTGGTTGCCAGCCACATCGAACTCGGCTTTGGCCTGCTTCAGACGGGCAAGGCCTGCGCGGTAGAGGTTTTCGGCATTGTCGTACAGGGAATGGCTGACCATCTGCCGCTCCAGCAGCTTCTGGTAGCGGTCGCGCTCGGCGCGCACCAGCGACAGATTGGCCTGCGCAGCGGCCACCCGGGCGCGGTTGGCTTCCAGCTGCAGATGCACGTCCTGCGGGTCCAGTTCGGCCAGCGGCTGGTCGGCCTTGACCCGCTGCCCTTCCTCGACCAAACGGTTGCTGACCTTGCCGCCAATGCGGAAGGCAAGCTCCGGTTCGAAACGCGCACGCACCTCACCGGGGTAACTGTCGGCAGCGGCTTCGGCCGGCTGTGGCTGAACCACCAGTGCCGGGCGCGGTGCTGCGGGTGGGGCGGCTTCCTGGCCACACGCCGCCAGAAGCAGGGCAGCAGCGGCGGGCAGAGCGATGGACAAGGCATGGCGCAACATGATGAATCCTTTCGCGGAGTGCACATTTAATATTTGTACTGACGGGTATATTAAGTCAGCGAAAGGATGGCGGGAAGGGTGTGCGCTGGTTTTTCAAGCGTGCGGTGAGCAGGTAATGCAGCCTGGCTTTCGCCGGATGGCGCCTGACCCGTTAAGATGGTGATCCTTCAACCAGATGCAGACCACAATGTCCAACGACGCACCCATCGGCCCAGGCCGGCCCAAGGACCTGGCCAAGCGCGAGGCGATCCTCGAAGCGGCCAAGACGCTGTTCCTCAGCCTTGGCTACGCCAACACCAGCATGGATGCGGTCGCTGCGGCGGCAGGTGTTTCAAAGCTCACCGTGTACAGCCACTTCACCGACAAGCAGACCCTGTTCTGCTCGGCGGTCATGGCCACCTGCCAGATCCAGTTGCCTGACCTGCTGTTCGAGTATCCCGAGGGGGTACCGGTGGAAGAAGTGCTGCTGACCATTGCCCGCAACTTCCAGGCGCTTATCAGCAGTGACGAAGCGATCAAGCTCAGCCGCCTGATCATGGCCCAGGGCAGCCTGGACCCGAGTTTTGGCGAGTACTTCTACGAGGCCGGGCCCAAGCGCGTGCTGGCCGGGATGGAAGCCCTGCTGCGCGGGGCCCACGAGCGCGGGCTGCTGCGCATCGACAACCCATTGAGGGCGGCGGAGCACTTCTTCTGCCTGGTCAAGGGGGCGCCAGATTACCGCTTGCTGCTGGGTTGTGCGGGGCCGCTGGAGGGAGATGAGGCCGAGGCGCATGTGCGAGAGGTGGTAGAAGTATTCTTGCGGGCTTTCCACCCTGAAAACACCTATCACGTCTCCCTGTAGGAGCGGGTTTACCCGCGAAAGGGCCGGGTCTGCCGGCCAATTTCTACCAGCCGTTCACCGTTGCTGCCGCCACCATATTCGCGGGTAAACCCGCTCCTACACACTGATCGATGTTGGACACAGGCCATTGTAGGGGGCCTTGTGTCGCGATAGAGGCGCACAACGGGCCATATTCGCCAATCAGCCGAACCTGTTTAACCAATGCCCCTACCTAGCATTTCTGCCAGTAGCCAAACAGAAAAACTCCCGGTAGGTTCATATCTAACTCATTAACATGAACGCATCACCATGCCAGCGCACACACTGATTTTTTTCTATAAGGATAATAAGCTTTCAACCTGGCATACAGGGAGTACTCACCAGACATTGCTCAGCGCCAATAACCGGAATCTAAGCGAAACGACAAATACCCCTCCACAAGTACGTCTATTGGCCACCGACGCACAAGAGTCAACAGTCAGCATTGGCTCGAAAAGCCAGAGGAACATTAACTACAGCCCTTACGGCAATGACAATTGCCCGCCTACCAACCCCTTACTATCTCGATTCACAGGCCAGAGTTGGTTACCCTCTGCCATAGGTTACTTGCTAGGTAATGGTCACCGTCTGTTCAATTCAAGACTGATGCGCTTTCACAGTGCGGACAGCTTTTCCCCGTTCGGAAAAGGTGGTCTCAATGCCTATGCCTATTGCGGTAACGACCCCATCAACAGAGTGGACCCTAGCGGCAGATTTTTCGGAAGGCTGTACAAAAAGTTAAATGGTGGCTACTCATACAAGAAGCTGGCTCCACGTCTGGATGAGCGCAGACCTAACCTATCTAGAAATGAATACAATAAGCTCTCAAAATCCATCAGCAAGCGCCAACTCAGATCTGAAAAAAAACTAGAACTTGGACTTAAATATGACGCTCCTCATACAACGGAAAATGTGCTCCAAGAATTAAGCACGCTTGATCGGCAACACGCAACATTGAAAAAGTTGTCAGCTGACCAGAACGGTCGTTTTAACTTTACACTTACTCAAGAGCTACATGGTGAAATTCCAGTCTACTCCGGCCCTAGCCGTAAAACCGCTGAAGATATACTTGGCGGCCCTTCAACCATTGACCCTTCAATCCCGGAAGACTTTGTAGACCAAGAGTTGAAAGAACGCCTGAGGCGCCTGCGTGGAGACTAGGCCTTCAACGCCTTCTTCGGATAAATGTCATAGCGGCTCGACTTGCCTTCCAGGCTGTGGCTGGGCTTCGGCCCGTCGATGATCGGTGCCTTGCGCGGGCGCTTCACCACCACCCGGTGGCTGGCCAGCGCCAGGGCGGCTTCGAGCAGCGCCGGGGCATCCAGGTCATCGCCCACCAAAGGCCGGAACACGCGCATTTCCTTTTTCACCAGGGCGCTCTTGTCGCGGTGCGGGAACATCGGGTCGAGGTAGATCACCTGCGGCGCCTCCCCTTCCCAGGCGCGCATGCGCTCGATGGCGTTGCCGGTCAGCAGGCGCATGCGCCCGACAATCGGGCCCACTTCTTCGTCCGCTCGCGCCCGCGCCAGGCCGTCCTCCAGCAGCGCGGCAATGAGCGGCTGGCGCTCGATCAGGGTCATCTGGCAGCCAAGGCTGGCCAGCACGAACGCGTCCTTGCCCAGCCCCGCCGTGGCATCCAGCACCTGCGGCCGGATACCTTGGGCAATGCCCACGGCCTTGGCGATCATCTGCCCGTTGCCACCGCCAAACTGGCGGCGATGCGCAGCCTGGCCTTCGACGAAGTCCACGCGCACCGGCCCGGGCGCCTGCGGGCCCAGTTGCTGAATCTGCAAGCCGTCGGCGCCCACCTGCACAGCGAAGCCGGCGGTATCGTCCTGCAGCGGCAGGCCCAGGCGTTCAGCCCACGCCCTGGCCTGTTGCGCATACTCAGCTGTCATTGTCTCGACCCTGATACCCGTGCCTTGCTCTTCCATCGTTCACACCCGAAAAATCAAACCAAGCCCTTAATGAATCGGCAACCACGGCCGATACAGGCAATATCCCGCTATTCTGCCAGAGCACAGCGCGCACGACTGCCATGTCAGATACTCTTCCCATCGGCTTGACCTATTTGTCGCCTGTCGGCAACTACAGTCAGCACAACACCCAGGCACTCGGGGGCGTCAGCCACCTGTGGCAGGATTTCTTTGCCCGGGCCATGGCCGAGCAGCAGGAAGAGCCCGTAGACGGCGTCAGCCAGTCGTTCGTGCAGTACGATCAGGACAGCGGCGAACCCATCGGCGGGGCCCGTGCCCTGGCCCTGATCGACGCCCAGCGCGCCTGCCCGGTGCAAGACACCGTGGTGGCACCGCCCGAGCCGCTTTTCCTGCCCAAGGCCGAGCTCGAGGCCAAGCTGCTGCCACCCGCGCCCGAGCCGTTCAGCGCCATTGAACTGATCGAGCAGCAGCGTCAGCTCGACATCAACAACAGCTGGCTGCGTCCGGTGGTAATGAGCCAGGGCCAGCCCATTGCCGAGCCTGGCCCGGGCCCCACACCACGGTTATTGTTCCTGCCCATTGCCGAGCTCGAGACCAACCTGCTGGACCCGGCACCCGAGCCGTTCGACGAAGCCACCCTGGCCAAGCAGCAGAATGACCTGGAGTTCGACATCCACTGGGCGCGCCCAGTGGTGCTGAACAACGTGCGCGCGTACGCCTGAAGCTAACGACAGATCTGCCAGCGCCCCATGTCCAGATGGAAGTGGTTGCGGTGCGCAGCGTTGTAGTCCGGCCCCAGTACCGTGCTGAAGCTCTCGCAAGCTGCCCGCTGCACCCGGTGCAGGAATTCCGCCTTCTGTCCACCTGCCTGCCAGTCACGCGCCAGAATAATGCGCCGGCCGTCCTTCAGGCGAAATCCGCTGATGTCCAGCGCATTGGCCGTGGCGTGCTGGCTCAATCGGCCCTGCTTGCGATGGTAGACATTGCGGCAGGCAAAGCTGCCCAGGTGATCGACCTGCGTCACCGATTGCCCAAACACTTCCTGCGCCGCCGGCTGCAAGCCATGGTTCTCGAACAGTGCATAGGCCACCGCCAGCGGGCAACTGGCCAGAAAGCTGCTGCTCAGCCGCGCCTGGCCGCCCTCGATGCGCCAGACGTTCTGCAGCGGGCAGTTGGCCGACGCCGGGCTGTCGGCTTGTGCCCGGTAACGCAGGTGGCTGGTTTCCAGCGCCTGCCGGCACAGCGCCGGGTCATTGCGCAGGCGCGACAGTTTGTAGGGGGTCAGCAGGTTGGGCGGCTGGCGCACGTCCAGCGGCGCCCAGGGGTTCCACAGGGCAGGCAGGCGCCAGCCGAAGTGCCAGGCCAGGCCGGCCACCGTCAGCAGGCCGGCCAATATCGCCAGCAATGCCCGCATCAGCGGCGGAACAGGTCGTTCAGTTGGGCAAACGGCATGGCCTGCTCACCGTAGCCGAACGTGCCCTCATCGCGAATTTCCAGCGCGGCTCGGTGAAAGGCCCCGAGTGCAGCACGGGCCAGCGAGGAGCCCACACTGATGCGACGCACGCCCAGGTCCTGCAACTGGTTGACGTTGAGCTGCACGCCCGCCATGCCCATCAGCACATTCACAGGGCGCGGTGCGACTGCCTGCACCACGGCACGGACTTCCTCCACGGTACGCAGCCCCGGGGCGTAGAGCACGTCGGCACCGGCTTCGGCGTAGGCTTGCAGGCGCAAGATCGTGTCATCGAGGTCCATGCGCCCGTGCAGCAGGTTTTCTGCCCGGGCGCACAAGGTGAACGGAAATGGCAGGCCACGCGCCGCCTGCACAGCGGCGCGCACGCGCTCCACGGCCAGCCCGAAGTCATAGATGGGCGCATCACTGCGGCCACTGGCATCTTCGATGGAGCCGCCTACCAGGCCGACTTCGGCGGCACGCAGAATGGTCTGGGCACAGTCTTCGGGCAAATCGCCAAAACCGTTTTCCAGATCGGCGGCCACCGGCAGCGCGGTGGCATCGACGATCTCGCCGGCATTGTCCAGCGTATCGTCCAGGCTCAAGGCGCCTTCGGCGTCTGGCCGGCCCAGGCTGAAGGCCAGGCCTGCACTGGTAGTGGCCAGTGCCTCGAAACCCAGGCTGGCGAGCAACTTGGCGGAGCCGGCATCCCACGGGTTGGGGATGACGAACGCGCCGTCGCGCTCGTGTAAAGCCTTGAAGGCCTCAGCTCGCAGGGTTTGCACATCCATGGTTCAACCTCCGGCAGTCAGGGAAAGGTCAGAGTAGCCCTAATTGTTCGACCTCAGGGGCGCGCGGCAATTCCGGCAAAGGTGCCAGGCCCGGCAGCCGTGCCATCAGCCGCTGATGGAAACGCTGGGCCAGCGCCGCAGCCAGGCGATTGTCCGAGGTGTGCAGGAAGATATAGGGATTGCGGCCTTCTTCGATCCAGGCGGCGACTTTTTCTACCCAAGGGCCGAGGAAGGTGTGGTTGGCCTCCAGTTCCGGATGGCCGATGAAGCGAACCTGAGGGTGCTGGCTGAAGGCTGCCGGACGCGGTGGCACCCTGGGCTTCTTCGACTGCGCATGCAGCACGGCAGGGTCGCGCGAGGTGCAACTGAACAGCGCGCGCGGGTCGAGGCAGATGCGCTCCACGCCGCGTTCGTGCAGCAGGCGATTGAGCAGGCGTTCTTCCTCACCCTTGGCAAAAAAGGCCTGGTTGCGCACTTCCACGGCCACGGGCACGGCGATCTGATCGAGGAAGTGACAAAGCTCACCCAGGCGCGCCGGGCCAAACTGGGCCGGCAACTGCAGCCAGTAGGGTGACACGCGCTGGCCCAGCGGGGCCATCAGCCGGGTGAAGTCGAAGGCAGGCTCAAGCTGGTCACGCAGGTCGCCCTCATGGCTGACATCCCGCGGAAACTTGGCAGTGAAGCGAAAGTGCTCGGGCATGACTTGCGCCCAGCGGGCAATGGTACCGGGCGCGGGACGTGCATAGAAAGTGGTGTTGCCTTCGACGGCGTTGAAGACCTGGCTGTAGAAGCCAAGCATTTGATTACTGCTGGCGTCGGCGGGGTACAGGTAGTCGCGCCAGGCGTTTTCGCTCCACGACGGGCAACCGAGAAAGTAAGGCAGTGGTGACGGATTCATCCATCAAATGTACAGGTCGAGCCCCAGTACTTCCATGTCCCAGTCGGTAAAACCGGCAGTGCTCAGGTAGCTGGCCAGTGCGGTGGCGGTGCGGCGGTCACGGGCACGAGGGAAAACCATGTCCTGCTGGCGGGCTGGCAGGCCACCGCCAGGGCGGCGGGCGGTGGTTTCCTGCGGGGCGGCTTCTGCCTCCTCGATTACCTCGGCATCGTCGATGGCCTGGTCACGCACCGCTGCTTTGCGCGAGGTGCGCTTGAGCGGGTAGGACTGCGATGAGAAACCGTCGATACGCATGGCATGAGCACTCAGGACCAATGATGGCAATTTAGCAGCATCAGGGTTCCGTCGCTAATGCTTGAGTGATAACTGGACCACAGATCGCGCAAAAGGTTTTAGTGTGTTCGGCGATAACCGACGAACAGCACTCAGTGCTTCTTGGGCGTGGCTACATTATCGCGCAGATAAACCGGCTGCGCCTGCTCGGCGACGATTGCCTCGCCACGCGCCCAGGCGAAGGTGGCCAGGCTGAGGACGTCCAGGGCATTGGGCAAGGCGCCAGGGTTGCTCGCGGCCACCTGAACCGCCAGGCGCTCGGCATAGCCCCATCCGGTACCGGCACCGAACCACTCGCCATTGCTGCCTGCCGGCAGCGCCACCTGCTCGGGCGGCAACACGGCTTCACGGCCGACCAGGCGCATTTCGCCCGCCGTGGCCTGGTAGCAACCCCAGTACACTTCATCCATGCGTGCATCAATGGCCGCTGCCACCTGCTGCACACCATGCTCGCGCAATGCACCCTGGGCCAGTGCGGCCAGGTTGGACACCGGCAGCACCGGGCGTTCGAGGGCAAAGGCCAGGCCTTGCACCACACCGATGGCAATACGCACGCCAGTGAACGCGCCCGGGCCGCGGCCAAAGGCAATGGCATCCAGCGCATTCAGTGCCACGCCAGCGTCGGCCAGCAGTTGCTTGATCATCGGCAGCAGCTTCTGGGCATGCATGCGCGGGATCACCTCGTAGTGGCTGGTTACCTTGCCGTCATGCAGCAGCGCGACGGAACAGGCTTCGGTGGCGGTATCCAGGGCCAGCAGGGTGGTCATCGAACGGGTATCCAGGTGCGAATGAAAAAGAGCGGCAGTATAGAGCAGCAGCGGCGTTGTGTCCCGAGGGGGCCGCTGTGCGGCCTACAAACGACAACGGCCCGCAAGCGGGCCGTTGTCGAGGTGCGTCAGGCGCCGGTTCAGCTCAGGGCTGCCAGGACCTTGGCGGTGATGGCTTCAACCGAGCCGACACCTTCGATGTGGCTGTACTTCGGCTTGCCGCCATTGGCAGCCGACAGCTTCTGGTAGAAATCCACCAGCGGTTTGGTCTGGCTGTGGTAGACCGACAGGCGATGGCGAACGGTTTCTTCTTTGTCGTCGTCACGCTGGATCAGGTCTTCACCGGTCTCGTCGTCCTTGCCTTCCACTTTCGGCGGGTTGTACTGAATGTGGTAGGTACGGCCCGAGGCCAGGTGCACGCGGCGGCCCGCCATGCGGCCGACGATTTCTTCGTCGTCCACGGCAATTTCAACCACGGCATCAATGTCGACACCGGCAGCGACCATGGCTTCGGCTTGCGGGATGGTGCGTGGGAAGCCGTCGAACAGGCAACCGTTGGCGCAATCAGGCTGAGCGATGCGCTCCTTCACCAGGCTGATGATCAACTCGTCGGAGACCAGCTGGCCTGCATCCATGACTTTCTTCAGCTCCAGGCCCAGCGGGGTGCCGGCCTTGACGGCGGCACGCAGCATGTCACCGGTGGAGATCTGTGGAATACCGAACTTTTCGGTGATGAACTTTGCCTGAGTACCTTTACCGGCCCCGGGAGCTCCCAGCAGAATTACGCGCATCTTGTGCTCCTCAAATTTTTTTATGAAATTCAATGGATTCGGCGACCAGGGCCAAGTCCGGAAAATCGGGTATGACCATAAATCGGTCAGAAGGCTGCTCAAGATACACAGCGCCCGGCAGCCAGACAAGCGTCCCAAAGTTGCAGGAATGCGCCACTTGCGGCTGACCGGGCAGGCGGTTGCGCCCGGCGCAACCACCCTCCCCGTCATTGTGCCGGGCCTGTATGGCACTCGCCAGACACGACCCGGGCTTGCCCTTAGCCGGTGTTGCGCAGCCCAGCGGCAATACCCGCCACGGTCACCAGCAAGGCCTGCTCCAACGGGCTGTCCAGAGCGGCTTCGCGGCTGCGCGAGCGAGCCAGCAGCTCTGCCTGCAGGCGGTGCAACGGGTCCAGATAGGTATTGCGCAGGCTAATGAATTCCAGTGTCTCGGGGCTGTGCGCCAGTAGCACCGGCTGCCCGGTCAGGCCCAACACCACCTGGCATGACTGCGACAATAGGTCGCGCAGGTGCGCACCTAAAGGGAGCAAGTGCGGTTGCACCAGACGTTCGTCGTAGGCCTCGGCAATTTGCGCATCGGCCTTGGCCAGCACCATTTCCAGCATGTCGATGCGGGTGCGGAAGAACGGCCATTGCTCTCGCATCTGCGCCAGCAACTCACCCTGTCCCCGGGCCAAGGCATTCGTCAGCGCGGTTTCCCAGCCCAGCCAGGCCGGCAGCATCAGCCGGGTCTGGGTCCAGCCGAAGATCCACGGGATGGCGCGCAGGCTTTCGATGCCCCCGGCGCGACGCTTGGCCGGGCGGCTGCCCAGCGGCAGGCGCCCCAGCTCCTGTTCTGGCGTCGACTGGCGGAAGTACTCGACGAAATCGGGATTATCCCGCACCACGCCGCGGTAGGCCTGGACACCATCGGCAGCCAACTGGTCCATCACCTCACGCCAGGCCGGCTGCGGGGGCGGCGGTGGCAACAGCGTGGCTTCAAGCACGGCAGCCAGGTACAGGTTGAGGTTTTGCTCGGCGATGCCCGGCAAGCCGAACTTGAAGCGAATCATTTCACCCTGCTCGGTGGTGCGGAAACGCCCCGCCACCGAACCCGGTGGCTGCGACAGGATCGCGGCATGGGCCGGGCCACCGCCTCGCCCGACCGTACCGCCACGGCCGTGGAACAGCAGCAGCTCGACCTGATGCTCGGCACAGATACGCACCAGGTTTTCCTGAGCCCGGTACTGCGCCCAGGCAGCAGCCGTGGTGCCGGCGTCCTTGGCCGAATCGGAGTAACCAATCATCACTTCCTGCGGGCCGCGCAGGCCCGCACGGTAGCCCGGCAGGCCAAGCAGGCGCTGCATGACCGGGCCGGCGTTGTCGAGGTCGGCCAGGGTCTCGAACAGTGGCACCACACGCATGGGGCGGGTCAGGCCGGCTTCTTTGAGCAACAGTTGTACCGCCAGTACATCCGAGGCGGCCCCCGCCATGGAGATGACGTAAGACCCCAGCGAGGCGGCCGGTGCAGCGGCCACTTCCCTGCAGGTCGCCAGCACTTCGGCGGTGTCCGCTTGCGGCTTGAAATGCGCAGGTAGCAGGGGCCGGCGGTTTTTCAGCTCGGCCTGGAGGAACGCGATGCGTTGCTCCTCATCCCAGTCAGCGTAACGCCCCAGGCCCAGGTAGTCGGTAATCTCGGTCAGCGCATCACGGTGACGGGCAGCGTCCTGGCGCACGTCCAGGCGGCCCAGAAACAGGCCGAAGGTAACCGCGCGACGCAAGCAGTCAAGCAGCGGGCCTTCGGCGATCACGCCCATGCCGCATTCGTGCAGCGACTGGTAGCACAGCTCCAGTGGCGCGATCAGGTCGCGGTTGTCCACCAGCACGTCGGCACCGGCTGGTTGGTTGCTGGTCAAGGCCGAATGCGCCCATGCGCGTGTCGCACGCAGGCGGTCGCGCAGTCGCTTGAGCACTGCGCGGTAGGGTTCGGCACTGTCGCCGACCTGTTTGTGCAGGGCGTCGCTGGCCTGCTGCATGGACAACTCGGCGGCCAGTGCATCGATGTCGCGCAGGAACAGGTCGGCGGCCATCCAGCGCGCCAGCAGCAGCACTTCGCGGGTGACGGCAGCGGTCACATTGGGGTTGCCATCCCGGTCCCCCCCCATCCACGAGGCAAAGCGGATCGGCGCGGCCTCCAGCGGCAGGCGCAGGCCAGTGGCCTCCAGCAGGGCCTTGTCGACCTTGCGCAGGTGGCTGGGGATGGCGTGCCACAGCGAATGCTCGATCACTGCGAAACCCCACTTGGCTTCGTCTACCGGCGTAGGCCGGGTGCGGCGGATTTCTTCGGTATGCCAGGCCTCGGCGATCAGCCGGCGCAGGCGTTCGCGCACTTGCTGGCGTTCTGCCGGGGTCAGGTCACGATGGTCCTGTGCGGCCAGTTGGCCGGCGATCGCGTCGTACTTCTGGATCAGTGTGCGGCGGGCCACTTCGGTGGGGTGTGCGGTGAGCACCAACTGGATATCGAGCTTGGCCAGTTGCCGGGCCAGGGCGTCGTTGCTGTGGCCGGCCTGCTTCAGGCGCCCCAGCAGCTCGGGCAGTACCCGCGCTTCGAAAGGTTCGGGTTGGTCAGCGTCGCGGCGGCGGATCAACTGGTACTGCTCGGCCATGTTGGCCAGGTTGAGGAACTGGTTGAAGGCCCTCGCTACAGGCAGCAGGTCTTCTTCGGCCAGGTCCGCCAGGGTTGAACTCAGTTGCTCACCAGGGCCGCGGCGGTCGGCCTTGGCACTGTGGCGGATGTCCTCGATTTTCTGCAGGAACGCATCGCCATGCTGCTGGCGAATGGTTTCGCCAAGCAGTTCACCCAACACATGGACATCTTCACGCAAACGCACATCGATATCGGTCATTGGCGCTCTCTCCGTTGCATCCCTATCAGCCTCAGCGCGCCCTGTGCAAGCGCGGGTTAACCCGTGAACAACCCAAGGCGGTGCCTGGCACCGGCGTTGCCGGTGTTCGCGGGTAAACCCGCTCCTACAGGGGGGGGCGGTATCCCCCAAGAGTGCCCACAGCCGGGCGACGATGGCAAGCCGTGATCGGCCAAACCAAACTAAAGTGAAAGCACAGCACTCCCATGCAGTGCAGCCTTTCCAGGCGTCAACAGAGGTCATCATGAAAATCCGTGAACTCGCCCAGCACTGGGAACAGAATGCCGCCGGTACCCTTAGCCGTACCGGCCATGTCCTGCACCTGGACCTGGAGTCAGAAGCGCGCCTGGCCGCGCTGATCGACATGTACCCCAAACGCACGGCCGAAGAACTGCTCGGCGAACTGGTCGCAGCCGCCCTTGAAGAATTGGAGGCCAGCTTCCCCTATGTGCAGGGACGCCAGGTCATCGCTACCGACGAAGAAGGCGACCCGCTGTACGAGGACGTCGGTCCTACGCCGCGCTTTCTCTCCCTGTCCCGCCAGCACCTGCACAACTTGAGCAACGCTACAGTCGACAGCGACAAATAATCCTGCGCTCCTGCGTTCCGGGCCTGCTGAAGGCCCGGAATACAGCTCCAGCCTGGGAAAGTTCCAGGCAATTCGCACTGACCGATCAGTCAGAAATAGTTATCCGATTCCGGCGCTTTTTTCTGAACTATTCGAAAAACGTCCGAGTCGGAGCCAATAGCCATCACGCTAAAACCCTGCACACTGCCCTCGTGCACCGTTGAGCTGAAGCGCGCGGTTTTGTCAGGGATTGAGCGATGGACTGCTACGGACATCGTCGTTATCAGGAGTGATCCAATGGAGCTGACCACCATGAAGACCCGCACTAGCAAACTGTCATCCACTCATGTGCGCGGGTTCAAGCTGGCCGCGCTGGCACTGGGCAGTAGCCTGGTCCTGGCCGGCTGTGCGGGCAATCCGCCCACCGAGCAGTATGCCGTTACCCAGTCCGCCGTGAACTCCGCCGTCAGCGCCGGCGGTACAGAGTTCGCCGCCGTGGAAATGAAAGCGGCTCAGGACAAGTTCAAGCAAGCCGAAATCGCCATGCACGACAAGAAGTACGACGAGGCCAAGCGCCTGGCCCAACAGGCCGAGTGGGATGCCCGCCTCGCCGAACGCAAGGCCCAGGCAGCCAAAGCCCAGAAGGCCGTGCAGGATGCCCGCCAGGGCGTTCAGGACGTACGTGAGGAAGGCCTGCGCAGCGTTCAGTGAGCCCTGCCCCGCCAACCTTAGCCTTCGCACACGATCAAAGGATGAACACTATGCGCAAACACGTCATGATTCCCGCCCTGCTGGCCCTGAGCGTCGGTCTTGCTGCCTGCTCGCACGATCCGAATGCCAATCTGGAAGCGGCCCGCACCAACTTCTCTTCGCTGCAGAGCAACCCGCAAGCGAGCAAGGTCGCGGCACTGGAGACCAAGGACGCCCAGGACTGGCTGAACAAGGCCGACAAGGCGTACATGGACCGTGAAGACGAGAAGAAAGTCGACCAACTGGCCTACCTGACCAACCAGCGCGTCGAAGTGGCCAAGCAGACCATTGCCCTGCGCACCGCCGAAGCCGAGCTGAAGAACGCCTCGGCCCAGCGCGCCCAGGCCAAACTGGATGCCCGCGACGCGCAGATCGCCAAGCTGCAGGACAGCCTCAACGCCAAGCAGACCGACCGCGGAACGCTGGTGACCTTCGGCGATGTACTGTTCGACTTCAACAAGGCCGAACTCAAGAGCAGCGCTTACCCGAACATCACCAAGCTGGCGCGGTTCCTACAGGAAAACCCGGAACGCAAGGTGATCGTCGAGGGCTACACCGACAGCGTCGGCTCGGCCAACTACAACCAGACACTGTCCGAGCGCCGCGCCAACAGCGTGCGCATGGCACTGGTACGTGCCGGGGTAGATCCGGCGCGAATCGTTTCCCAGGGCTATGGCAAGGCGTACCCGGTAGCGGACAACTCGAGCAACTCGGGCCGTGCGCAGAACCGTCGGGTGGAGGTGACCATCTCCAACGACAACCAGCCGGTGGCACCGCGCTCGGTGAGCCAGGCTCAGCAGTAAGGCTGGTTAGCTGAAATGACAAGCCCCGCGATCGACGCGGGGCTTTCTTTTGCCTGTTCTGGCCTCTTCGCGGGCACGCCCGCTCCCACAGGTACGGCGCCAGTCTCGAGTTTTGCGCGACCCTGTGGGAGCGGGCGTGCCCGCGAAGAGGCCAGAACAGGCAGCAGGGATAATGGCTCACTGCACCTGCTGTGGTGTTTCTTCGCCCATGCAGCGCACCGCACGCTTGCGGTTGTCCACCAGCACGCCGGTCAGGCCTTTCTGCTGGGTGTCGAACAGCACCAGCACGCCGTCGACGCACTGGGCCACTTGCGGCGCCGGGTCCAGCGATACCTTGTAGTCCTCGCCGGGGATGGTCTTGAGCATGGTGAAATCCTGCAGCAGCAGGGCATCTTCGGGCTTGGCGAAATGCAGGTAACCGTAGTACCACAAGGCCCCCACCGTCACGATGATGCTGCCGACGCCGGTCAGGATCAGCGGGATGGCGTTGCGTTCTTCACTCATTGCTTGTTCTTCTCGTCAGGGTAATTGGGCACTTCGGCTAGCCGCCGCAGGCCGTTGAAATGGCTGGGGTCATCGAGGAACCGCAGCATCACCTGGCGCCAGGTAGGGTCGGCGAAGGTCTGTACGTGCCCACCTCGGGTCAGTTGCAGCACCCGAGGGGGTGGCGCGTGCTGATACAGGCGGATGCCGTTGTCCATCGGGACCAGGTTGTCGTCGATGCTGTGGAAAAACAGCTTGGGCGGGCTGCTCAGTCGCTCGATCGAGTGGATCGCGCTGTCGCCGTCCGGCACCAGCCACGACAGCGGAACCTGCAGTGGCCAGGTCATCCAGGAGGTGCTCAGAGCAAAGCGCCCCACCGCGCGGTAACTGGCCGGCACGCCATCGAACACCAGGGCGCTGAAGCGCTGGCGCTGCTCCGGGTGTGCCGCCAGGTAATGAATGGCCATGGCACCACCCAGGCTCTGCCCCAGCAGTACCAGCGGCTTGCCCCTGACCTCGGGGGCCTGCTCCAGCCAGGCCATGGCTGCGGCAATGTCCTCGTACACTTGCGGCAGGCTTGGCTGGCCCTGAGACAAGCCATAGCCGCGGTAATCGATCATCAACACCTGGTAGCCCCGCTCCGGCAGCCAGTAGCTGCCCCCCAGATGCCCAGGCAGGTTACCGCCGTTGCCGTGCAGGTGCAGCACCGTGCCCTTGACCTCCACCCCGGCCTTGGCCGGCAGCCACCAACCGTGAAGGCGGATGCCATCAGCAGTGGTCAGCGTGACGTCGCGGTATTCCAGCTTGGCCCGCTCAGGGGTGAAGGCCTGACCACGCTCGGGGTAGAACAGCAGGCTGCTGCAGCCCCCAAGGCTCAGCAGGACCAGGCCCAGGACCAGCAGACGGCAGTGCTCAGAGAATGTTCGCGTAGTCGGCTTCAATACGGTCCAGGCTCAGGTGGTTGAGGAAGTTGGAGAAACACATCCAGGCCGACAGCGCGTTAAGGTCGCGGAACTGTTCGGGCAGGTACTTGGGCGGCTCGACCAGCCCCTCCTCGACAAGTTGGCGCAGGGTGCGCATGTCTTCCAGGGTGGTTTTGCCACAGAACAGCAACGGGATCTGTTCCAGTTTGCCCTTCTTCACGGCCAACTGAATGTAGTTGTAAACCATGATGAAGCCCTTGAGGTAGGACAAGTCCTTGGTGAATGGCAAGCCGTTGGGCACCGACCCGCGGAACACCCGGCTGGCGTTGCTGTAGCTCTGCGCCATCTCGAAGCCCTGCTCGCGGAAGAAACCGTAGACCTGCATGAAGTCTGCGCCCTCCTCGACCATATGGATGGCTCGGGTGCGGTTGGTGAGCTTGCGCAGGCGGCTGGGGTAGGAGGCAAAGGCGATCACCTCCATGAGGATGGCCAGGCCCTCCTGGGTTACCGTCGACGAGGGCGGGCCCTTGGCCAGGAAGGTGCAGATCGGCTGGTTCAGGCCATTGAGCGTGGTCCCGACGTGCACCAACCCTTCGTGCACCTCCAGGGCGCGCACATCGCGGGTGTTGAACATGGCATCGGCACGCACCTTGATGTAGTCGGCACCGGCTGCGGCGTCAGCGACGATGCCGTCTGACTCGAACACACGAATGGTTCCCTCGGCCTCGCCGAACACTCTGTTCAGCCGGTGCTGGAGGATCT
Organism: Pseudomonas sp. VEM90; assembly: GCF_054611535.1. Taxonomy (NCBI): domain Bacteria; kingdom Pseudomonadati; phylum Pseudomonadota; class Gammaproteobacteria; order Pseudomonadales; family Pseudomonadaceae; genus Pseudomonas; species Pseudomonas sp. VEM90. The sequence continues at coordinate 164,888 of NZ_JBTRAR010000003.1, forward strand.
CCACGGCCTCCTTGGCGGTGAGGTTCTTTGGCTCATCCTTGAGGTCACCACGGCCATCGATGTTGTTCAGGTAATCCGACAGCATCAGCCCAAGGTCGGCCAGTGTCGGGTCACCAGCGTGGAAGGCATCCGAGGCGGCGCCGTACAGCTCCTGGGAGATCAGGCCGAAATCCTCGGTGCCGCGCGCCTCGAGCATGCGCACCACCATGCGGTACTCGCGGCACATGCGCTTCATGATCTGCCCGACCGGGTTGAACTGGCCCAACTGGCGAATGATGTCGCGCTCGATGCCCTGGAACTCGGCCTTGACCGCGCTGGAGTCGAACGACAGCGGGCGCGATTGGTAGTAGGCGCGATCAACCGCCGGCGGCTCCTTGCCCTTGGCCTTGAGAAAGCCCAAGCGGATGTTGTCGTCCCACTTCACCGCGTCCAGGACCCGGATAGGCGTCTGGGCCGCGACGATGCGGTCGGACAGGGCGCGGATGGTTTGCTGGTATTCGTCCAACGGGGACTCCTTTCTAGTACACGAAACCTGTACCGGCCTCTTCGCGGGCTTGCCCGCTCCCACAGGGACACCACAGGATCAGATACCTGTGAAATACCTGTGGGAGCGGGCAAGCCCGCGAAGACGCCAACACGGTCATTTGCCCGAGCGCTGGAACCGCGCCACTTCGACGAACAGGTCGGAGTTGGCCGGGTCGTCCAGGTAGGCCAGCACCCGCGCCGCCGGGCTGTCGATCAGCACGCCGTCGCCGTTGTCCTCCGGCACTTCGGTACTACGACCGCTCAGTTCCTTCTTGTCCACCGCCTGCTGCACCTGCTCGACATCCAGGTTGTAGACCACCAGTTCCTTGCCATCGACGATATCGAAGCCGCCAATCAGGAAATTGCCGCCCAGGCGCTTGGGCACGCCGGCCGACAAGTACCAGCGGTTGCCGTGACGCGACACGGTGAACACGTATTCTTCAGGGGCCTTGCCCTTGGCCGTGGCCACCGCCTTGTAGGCGTCGCCACCGCTACGGCTGATCACCAGTTTCAGCGGCTCCCCCCAGGCGTCCTTGCTGCTCCACTTGCCGAGCAGGGCCTTGGGCGCTGCCTGGTTGCTGGGCAAGGGCTCATGGAAGGTCACCAGACAACCGCCCAGCAGCAGGAATGACAAAGTCAACAACACCACACGCCAGGCTTTCATCAGGTTCTCCTTGAGAAGGTCGTTCTCGCCTCAGGCCGATGCCAGCACCAGCTGCAGGTATCGGGTAAGCATAGCGAGCATCTGCCCATCGGCTTGCGCATTCGCATCCTTGAGCAGGCCTTGATATTCCAACTGCTCGATAATCGCCGTCAACATCTGTGCGTCCTGCTCCGGCTGCCGCGAGCCTACTACCTGCAGCAATTGCCGGGTGCCGTGCAGCAGGATCTGTTCATGGGCGCACACCAGCTCTGCCAGCCGTGGGCACAATAACGCCTCCTGGCGGAAGGCCTGTTCGGCCATCAGGAAGTCACGGCGGTTCAGCAGTTGCCGCTGAACGTAGTCGGCGGTCATGCGCGCCACGTCGTCAGCCAGCCGCGCACGTGACTGCGGGCTGCCATCGCCCTGTGCCAGCAACTGGCGCAACACCACCTCGGTGTTGGCCCACAGCTTGGCCATGTAGGCCGCACTGCGCTCGACGTACTGGGCAAAGGTATCGGTGAGCAGGTCCTCGATATCCTTGAAGTAGTAGGTGGTGGCCGACAATGGCACGCCGGCCTCGGCGGCCACTGCCCGGTGGCGCACACCGCGCACGCCATCGCGCACGACAATGCGCATGGCGGCATCGAGAATCAACTGGCGACGCTGTTCGCTGCCTTGGCGGGCAGTCTTGCGGCCTTGGTATTGCACGCTTTCGGCGACGGCGGTGGCGATGCCGGCGGCGCCTTGGTCAGGCATGGCGGGTGTCACGGGGGATACCTCATGGGCAGTGTTTCGTCAGTACCGGCCTCTTCGCGGGTAAACCCGCTCCTGCAAGGGCCTGCTGAGGCCTTTGTAGGAGCGGGTTCACCCGCGAAGGGGCCAGCCCTGACAACATAAAGCTTCAGGCAAGAAAAAGCCGCCTCGAAAGGCGGCTCGTTCAGCTCACTCAGGCCTGCGGACGCATGTGCGGGAACAGGATGACGTCGCGGATCGACGGCGAGTTGGTCAGCAGCATCACCAGGCGGTCGATGCCGATGCCTTCACCGGCGGTCGGCGGCATGCCGTACTCCAGCGCACGAACGAAGTCGGCGTCATAATGCATGGCTTCATCGTCACCTGCGTCCTTCTCGGCCACCTGGGCCAGGAAGCGCTCGGCCTGATCTTCGGCATCGTTGAGCTCGGAGTAGGCGTTGGCGATTTCGCGGCCACCGATGAACAGCTCGAAACGGTCGGTAACGGCCGGGTTGTCGTCGTTGCGACGGGCCAGCGGCGACACTTCGAACGGGTACTCGGTAATGAAGTGCGGCTGTTCCAGCTTGTGCTCGACCAGCTCTTCGAAAATCATCACCTGCAGCTTGCCCAGGCCTTCATGGCCCAGCACCTTGGCGCCGGCCTTCCTGGCAATCTCGCGGGCGCGGTCGACGTCCTGCAGGTCGGCAGCGGTCAGCTCCGGGTTGTACTTGAGGATCGAGTCGAACACCGACAGGCGTGCGAACGGCTCGCCGAAGTGGAATACCTTGTCGCCGTACGGCACGTCCGTAGAACCCAATACCAGTTGCGCCAGCTCGCGGAACAGTTCCTCGGTGAGGTCCATGTTGTCACGGTAGTCGGCATAGGCCTGGTAGAACTCGAGCATGGTGAATTCAGGGTTGTGACGAGTCGAAACGCCTTCGTTACGGAAGTTGCGGTTGATCTCGAACACTTTCTCAAAACCACCAACCACCAGACGCTTGAGGTACAGCTCCGGCGCGATACGCAGGAACATGGCCATGTCCAGGGCATTGTGGTGGGTTTCGAACGGCTTGGCAGCGGCGCCGCCCGGAATGGTCTGCAGCATCGGCGTCTCGACTTCGAGGAAGTCACGCTCGATGAGGAACTTGCGGATGTGCGAGATCACTTGCGAACGCACACGGAAGGTGTGGCGGGTTTCTTCGTTGACCATCAGGTCGACGTAGCGCTGGCGGTAGCGCTGCTCGGTGTCGGTCAGGCCGTGGTGCTTGTCGGGCAGCGGGCGCAGCGACTTGGTCAGCAGGCGTACGTTGGTCATCTCGACGTACAGGTCGCCCTTGCCGGAACGGGCCAGGGTGCCTTCGGCGCTGATGATGTCGCCCAGGTCCCAGGTCTTGACCGCGGCCAGGGTTTCTTCCGGCAGGGTCTTGCGGTTGACGTAGACCTGAATACGGCCAGTCATGTCCTGGATAACCATGAACGAACCACGGTTGAGCATGATGCGGCCGGCGACCTTGACCGGGATCGCGGCTGCTTCCAGCTCTTCCTTGGTCTTGTCCGCATACTGCTTCTGCAGGTCGTTGCAGTAGCTGTCGCGACGGAAGTCGTTGGGGAAGGCATTGCCCTTGGCACGCTCGGCGGCAAGTTTTTCCTTGCGCAGGGCGATCAGGGCGTTTTCTTCCTGTTGCAGGTCTTGCGATTCGGTCTTGAGGTCGCTCATGTCGTCATTCTTTCCATCAGGTATTCGTTGCCCGTTCCGGGCAGGGCACGCGCTACCGGCGGCTGGCCAGGTAGCGCGGCATGGGGGTGCGAATTACAGGCCCTGCTTGAGGCTCGCTTCCAGATACTGGTCGAGGTCGCCGTCCAGGACTTTCTGGCAATCGCTACGCTCGACACCGGTACGCAAGTCCTTGATGCGCGAGTCATCCAGTACGTAGGAGCGAATCTGGTGACCCCAGCCGATGTCCGACTTGCTGTCTTCCAGCGCCTGCGAGGCGGCATTGCGCTTCTGCATTTCCAGCTCGTACAACTTGGCCCGCAACATTTTCATGGCGGTGTCCTTGTTGGCGTGCTGGGAACGTTCGTTCTGGCAAGCCACCACGGTGTTGGTCGGCACGTGGGTGATACGGACCGCCGAGTCGGTGGTGTTCACGTGCTGACCACCGGCACCGGAGGAGCGGTAGGTGTCGATGCGCAGGTCGGACGGGTTGATCTCGATTTCGACCTTGTCGTCGATCTCGGGCGATACGAATACCGCCGAGAACGACGTGTGGCGACGGGCACCGGAGTCGAACGGGCTCTTGCGCACCAAGCGGTGCACACCGATTTCGGTGCGCAGCCAGCCGAAGGCGTACTCGCCCTTGATGTGCACGGTTGCACCTTTGATACCGGCCACTTCACCTTCGGAAAGCTCGATGATGGTGGCGTCGAAACCACGCTTGTCGGCCCAGCGCAGGTACATGCGCAGCAGGATGTTGGCCCAGTCCTGCGCTTCGGTACCACCGGAACCGGCCTGGATGTCCAGGTAGGCGTTGTTCATGTCCATCTCGCCGCTGAACATGCGACGGAACTCAAGCTGGGCCAGGTTTTCTTCCAGGCTTTCCAGCTCGGTCACGACGTCGCCGACGGCGCCTTCGTCATTTTCTTCGACGGCCATGTCGAGCAGGTCCTGGCAGTCACCCAGGCCGTTGGACAGTTTGTCCAGGGTCTCGACGACCTGGGCCAGCATGGCACGCTCGCGGCCCAGTGCCTGGGCGTACTCAGGCTTGTTCCAGACGTTGGGGTCTTCCAGCTCGCGGTTGACTTCGATCAGGCGGTCATGCTTGTGATCGTAGTCAAAGATACCCCCGAATTGACTGGGAACGCTCGGTGAGGTCCTTGATGGTGTTCAGGATCGGTTGGATTTCCATGGGCGGGCTACTCGTGCGAATTCGGTGAAAAGCCCGCGAGTATAACCGAGTCCGCAGCATGGCGGCAGACCCGCCGGGCGGTCGTATGTATTTAGGGCAACCTGCGCGGTCTCATGTGAGAGCGGCCGCGCCCTCTCCAAGTGCTTAGGCGATGCCGACTTGGTTACGCCCACCGTTCTTGGCCAGGTAAAGACCTTTGTCGGCCGCCGAAATCAGCTGCCGGCAGTGGCTGCCGATAGCAGGCGTCTGGGTGGCCAGGCCGATGCTTACGGTCAAAAATGCATCAGCCGTTGGCGCAGTATGCGGGATACCCAGGCCCAGCACGGTCTGGCGCAGCTTCTCGGCCACCAGCCGCGCCCCGCCTGGCGAGGTGTTGGGCAGCACCAGGGCGAACTCTTCACCGCCATAGCGCGCCGGAAGGTCGGTCGGCCGCGAACACGAGCCGCGAATGGCTTCGGCCACCTGGCGCAAGGCCTCGTCGCCGGCCAGGTGGCCAAAGCTGTCGTTGTAGACTTTGAAGAAGTCCACGTCGATCATCAGCAAAGACAACTGCTGCTGTTCACGCATCGCCCGCCGCCACTCCAGCTCCAGGTATTCATCGAAGTGGCGGCGGTTGGACAGCCCAGTCAGGCCATCGGAGTTCATCAGCCGCTGCAGCATCAGGTTGGAATCCAGCAACTGCTGCTGGCTGACGCGCAAGGCACGGTAGGCCTCGTCGCGCTGCAACAGTGTCAGGTAGGAGCGCGAGTGGTAGCGAATGCGCGCCACAAGCTCGATGGTGTCAGGCAGCTTGACCAGGTAATCGTTGGCCCCGGCAGCAAATGCCGCACTCTTGACCAACGGGTCTTCCTTGGTCGACAGGACGATGATCGGGATGTCCTGGGTCACCGGGTTGTTGCGGTACTCGCGCACCAGGGTCAAGCCGTCCAGGCCTGGCATGATCAGGTCTTGAAGAATGACCGTGGGCTTGATGCGCATGGCCTGGGCCACCGCCTGGTGCGGGTCGGCACAGAAGTGGAAGTCGATGTTGTCTTCATCGGCCAAGCCACGCCGCACCGCTTCGCCGATCATTGCCTGATCGTCAACCAACAGCACCATCGCCGAGTTCTCGTTGGTGGTCGCGAAACCTTCGATCGGTAAATCATTCATCATTGTTCACCCGATCACTACCGGCCTGGCGGCGTGATTCAATACATTTCGTCATTTTGCGAAAAATTCAGTCAGGCGCCCGGCAATGCGTTCCAGCGGGCGGATTTCCACGGCGGCATCAATAGCCGCAGCAGCCTTGGGCATGCCATACACCGCGCTGCTGGCTTGGTCCTGGGCAATGGTCAGAAAGCCCTGCTGACGCATCAGCTTCAGGCCCTGGGCACCGTCGCGGCCCATGCCGGTGAGCAACACGCCCACGGCTTCACCATTCCAGTAACGTGCCACGCTCTCGAAGAACACATCGATCGAGGGCCGGTAGATTTCATTCACAGGTTCGGCAGTGTAGGCCAGTTGGCCGCTCTGTAGCAGGCGAATGTGGTGGTTGGTACCGGCCAGGAGTACCTGCCCTGGCCGCGGCGGTTCGCCTTCACGGGCCAGTCGCACCGGCAGGCCTGCTGCGCTGCTGAGCCATTCGGCCATGCCTGCGGCAAACACCTGGTCCACATGCTGGACCAGCACGATGGCCGCCGGAAACGCGACCGGCAAGCCCTTGAGCAACACTTCCAGTGCTGCTGGCCCCCCCGCCGAAGACCCGATTGCCACCAACCCGCGGCGCTGGGAAGCCTCGCGCAGTGGTGCCGCCACCGACCTTGCGGCAGGTGTACGCTGCTGGCCGACCAGCCAGCCGATATTGAGAATCTTGCGCAGCAATGGCGCCGCCGCTTCGCGGGCATCGCCAGCCCCCAGCGCAGGGGTGTCGACCACATCGAGGGCGCCATGGCCCATGGCCTCGAATACCCGGTGTACGTTCTGCTTACGGTCGACCGTGACGATGACAATGGCGCACGGGGTTTCGGCCATGATCCGTCGGGTCGCCTCGACACCGTCCATCACCGGCATGATCAGGTCCATGAGTATCAGGTCCGGCAACAACTCGGTGCAACGCTGCACCGCCTCGGCACCGTTGCTGGCTACCCACACGATCTGGTGCGCGGGCTCCAGGGCGACCGCACGGCGCAACGCTTCGACGGCCAGGGGCATGTCATTGACGATGGCGATCTTCATCCCTGAGCACCTCCGATCAGCTCCACCACAGCATCCAGCAACGCATCGTCGTGGAAACTGGCCTTTGCCAAATAGTAGTCGGCGCCGGCATCCAGGCCTCGCCGTCGGTCTTCCTCACGGTCTTTATAGGACACCACCATCACCGGCAACGACTGCAGGCGCTGGTCGCGGCGCACCAAGGTAACCAGCTCGATACCGTCCATGCGCGGCATGTCGATGTCGGTGATCAGCAGGTCGAAGTCCTCGCTGCGCAGGGCGTTCCAGCCATCCATGCCATCCACCGCCACCGCCACGTCGTAGCCACGGTTGCCCAGCAGCTTGCGCTGCAGTTCACGCACGGTCAGCGAGTCGTCGACCACCAGGATGCGTTTGCGAACCACACCACGGGCTCCGCTGCTGCCGCGTTCGATACGCTCCAGGCTGCCGGTACTGAGCAGTTTTTCCACCGAGCGAAGCAAGTCTTCGACATCGACAATCAGGACCACCGAGCCATCATCGAGCAAGGCACCGGAGGAAATGTCCTGCACTTTCCCCAGGCGCGGGTCGAGTGGCATCACGACCAGCACCCGCTCCCCCACCAACCGCTCCACGGCCACGCCGTACAGTTGCTCGCGCTCACGAATCACCACTACCCGCAGGCTGGTTTCGTCGCTTTGCCCGGCCGGTCGATTGAGCAACTGGCTGGCCGCCACCAGGCCAATATGCCGGCCTTCGTGCCAGAAATGCTGCCGCCCTTCGATCTGCACGATCTGCTCGGCGGTCACTTCCAGCGTGCGTTCGATATGGGCCAGCGGGAAGGCGTAAGCCTCACCACCCACCTCGACCACCAGACTGCGAACGACCGAGAGGGTCAGCGGCACCTGCAGATGGAAGCGGCAGCCCTGCCCTGCCACCTGGGTCAACTCGATCGAGCCGCGCAGCTCGCGGATCAAGTGCTGCACCGCATCCAGCCCCACACCGCGCCCGGACACTTCGGTAACCTTGTCACGCAAGCTGAAACCAGGCAGGAACAGGAACGTCAACAGTTCCGCCTCACTCATCCGCGCCACCGTATCAGCAGGCGACAGGGCGCGCTCGACGATGCTGCTGCGCAGGCGCTCCAGGTCGATACCGGCGCCATCGTCGATCAGTTCCAGGCTGAGCATGCCCGCCTGGTGCGAAGCCCGCAGTCGGATCACCCCCTCGTCCGGCTTGCCCGCCAGCAAGCGCCGCTCGGGCAATTCGATACCGTGGTCGACGGCATTGCGCAACAAGTGGGTCAGCGGGGCTTCGAGCTTTTCCAGCACATCGCGGTCGACCTGAGTCTTCTCTCCTTCCACCACCAGCCGCACCGGTTTGCCCAGCGAACGGCCCAGGTCGCGGACCATGCGGCTTTGCCCGGTCAGCACGTCGGCAAACGGCCGCATCCGGCAGGCCAGGGCAGTGTCATACAACAACTGTGCACGCTGACTGGCCTGCCAGCCGAACTCATCCAGATCGGCCGCCTGCTGCTGCAGAATCTGCTGGGTCTCTGCCAGCAGGCGCTGGGTCTGTGCCAAGGCTTCGAGCACCTCGCTGCCCTGACCACTGTCTTCCAGTTGCATGCGCAAGCCGTCAAGTGCCTGCATGCCTTGGCCGTGCATGCGTTTGAGGCGCTGCAGGGTAGCCAGGTACGGTTTGAGCCGCTGGGTTTCCACCAGCGACTTGCTGGACAGGTCAAGCAGGCTATTGAGGCGGTCGGCGGTGACACGCAGAACCCGCTCGGCACCTTCGCCAGCGCGCTTGCCAGCCTTGCGCCGCAGGGCTGGTTCGGGCTCTGGTTCCGGCACCTGGGCTGGCAATGGCAAGGGTGCAGGCGGCAGGGTTGCCGGCGGCGGCTCCGGCAGCACGGGTGCAGCCAGCGGCACTGCAGGCATGGCGGAAGCGCCCGCGTCGAGCAGGCTGGCCATTTGCGCAAGAAACACCGGCAAGGTCGCCTGCGCCCCGGCATCGCCGGGTGTGGCAATACGCATCAGCAGGTCGGTACCTTGCAACAACGCGTCAATATGCTCGGCGGTCAGCCGCAGTCCGCCTTCCTGAGCCGCTACCAGGCAATCCTCCATGACGTGGGCGACACTGACGCCAGCATCCACCCCGACAATGCGCGCTGCCCCCTTGAGCGAGTGCGCTGCGCGCATGCACGCCTCGAGCTGGTCGGCTTGGGTGGGGTTGCGTTCCAGTGCCATCAGGCCAGCGCTGAGCACTTGGGTCTGCGCCTCGGCCTCCAGGCTGAACAGTTCGAGCAACGATGCGTCGCGCATTTGCTCTGGGGTCATGACAGGCTCCGCTGCAGGGCAGACAGTAAGTGTTGATCGTCCAGAACCCGTACGCTGCGGCCGCGCCACTGCAGGACTGCGGCGGTAAAGCGTGTGGCGTCCCGGCCACTGCCCAGCAACTGCGGGTCGAGCCGGTGAATACCGTCGATTTCCTCGACAGCCATCACCACCGGCCCACCTTCGGCGGCCAGAATCAGCATACGTGGCATCGCCCGTACGCTGCGTTGCTCGGGGGCGCCGCCCTGCACCCCCAGCAAGTCAGCCAGTGACAGGCACGGCACCAACGCGCCGCGCACATTGGCAACCCCATGCAGCAGCCGCGAGCGCTGGTGCGGCAAAGAATGCACCGCCTGCAAGGGGGCGATCTCGACCAGGCAAGCGGTAGCCAGCGCCAGCCATTCTTCGCCCAGACGGAACAGCAGCATGGAATGGCCGGTGTTTTCCTCGTCCGGCTGCACCGCTGCAGCCTGGTGGTCCTGCGTCAGCGCATAACGGTCGAGCAAACGCGTGGCCGCAGCGGCATACACCTCGCAATTGCGGCAATGAACATGCCGCTCCAGCAGTGGGCACTGCTTGTCGCCGCGCACACCAATGCGGTTCCAACAGTCGTCGATGTGCGCGTCATCCTCGGCGAGCAACTGCATCGCGGATTCACTGTTCATCGTTCAGACTCCCGGCCAGCCCGCGCCGCGCGCGCCTGAAGGCGCCGAGCGCCGGCCATGTCACCCTGGGCCGCCAGCAAGGCGGCCAGGTGCACCAGCGCCTCGGGGTGCTGTGGATCCAGGTACAGGGCCTTGCGATAGTGGTTCAGCGCCTGCTGCGCATCGCCTTCGGTATCACTGAGCAAACCCAGCCAGTAGTACACCTGTGCCGACGGCGGGTACTGGCTCAGGTAGCGCTGGCATGCGCTACGGGCCTGCTCGCTGGCGCCGGCATTGGCCAGCCGGGCAATGTCGGCCAGCAACTCGCTGGCCCCCTCGTGCCTGTGCTCGCGGACTGGCGCTGGCCTGGCCGCCACCGGCAGCACACGCAGAGGACGAGACAACGGCACACTGGGCTGCGAAAAACCCGGTGCCGGCAAGCTGGTGAACGTACGCTTGGCGGGTTGGGCAGGTGCCGCCGCCAAGGGGGGGCTGTCGCCTTCGTGACGCACATAGGCAAACGACTGGGCGATTCCCAATGGACGCATGCCCATGCGCGCCAACAAACTGCCTTCAGCCGGGCCGATGAACAGCACACCCTGCGGATGCAGCAAGCGCTTGAGCACTTCGAACACACGCTGTTGAGTCGGGACGTCGAAATAGATCAACAGATTGCGACAGAACACGAAGTCATACAGGCCATCGCGGCTGGCCAGCGCCGGATCAAGCACATTGCCCACCCGCAGGCTGACTTGCTGGCGTACCCGTTCATGCAGGCGGTGGCCTTCGCCCTGAGCATCGAAGTAGCGCTCGCGAAAGCCCAGTTCGCTACCCCGGAACGCATTGCGCCCATATACCGCCTGCCCGGCCTTGGCTACCGAGCTGGGGCTGATGTCCATTCCATCGACAAGGAATGCCCCTGGCCCCATCCCGGCGTCAAACAAGGCCATGGCCAGCGAATAGGGCTCCTCGCCGGTAGAACATGGCAGGCTGAGTAATCGCAGCGGGCGCGCGCCAGCCAGTTGAGCAAGCCGTTTATGGGCCAGGCTGGCCAGCGCAGTGAAGGATTCGGGGTAACGGAAAAACCAGGTTTCCGGGACGATCACCGCTTCGATCAGCGCCTGTTGCTCATCTGCCGACTGCTGCAGGCGCAGCCAGTAATCGTCCAGGTCCATCGCGCCCGCAGCCACGCAACGTTGACGCAGCGCGCGTTCGACCATGGGCGCACCCACCGACTCCACATCCAGGCCAATACGCTCGCGCAAGAAGCGGAAGAAACGCTGTTCGTTCATGTGGGCATCCCTGTCGGGTATTGCGTGTACAGCAATGCGTGCACGGTGTCGGGCAGCAGGTCATTGACTTCGATGCGCTGCAGCAGGCCCTGGGCATCCTCGCGCACTGGGCCCAGATAAGGCGCTTCGCCTGTGTCCACCCCATAGGGCTGGAACTCGTCGGGTTGGCAACGCAGGGTTTCGGTGGCCTGCTCCAGGATCAGGCCCAGCTGCAGGCTGCCTCGGTAGCGCACCAGCACCAAGCGGGTGCTGGTGCGTTGCACCGCCGGCTGGCCGAAGCTCAGTGCGGCAAGGTCGATCACCGGTACCAACTGGCCACGATGGGCGAGGATACCCGCGACCCAGGCGGGAGCCTGGGCGATCGGCTTGAGTGGCTGACGGGGCAGCACTTCGACCACCTCGTGCACGCTCAGGGCAAACCGCTGCTCTCTGATGCGAAACTGCAGGTACAACACCCCTTTGGTGTTCTCCGCCCCCGCGCTGCGCAGTTGCAAGTCGTTCATCGCGGTCAGACTTTGAAGCGCGACACGCCGCCACGCAGGCCCGCGGCCACCTGGCTCAGCTCATCGATGGCATAGCTGGCCTGGCGCAACGACTCGACAGTCTGGGTGCTGGCATCGCTGAGCTGGGCCAGCGCCTGGTTGATCTGCTCGGCACCGGTGGCCTGGGCCTGCATGCCTTCGTTGACCATCAATACGCGCGGCGCCAAGGCCTGCACCTGGTGAATGATCTGGCTGAGTTGCTCGCCCACCTGCTGCACCTCGAACATGCCGCGGCGCACTTCTTCGGAGAACTTGTCCATCCCCATGACACCGGCCGACACTGCCGACTGGATCTCGCGCACCATCTGCTCGATGTCGTAGGTGGCCACGGCGGTCTGGTCGGCCAGGCGGCGCACTTCGGTAGCAACCACGGCAAAGCCGCGGCCATATTCGCCGGCCTTTTCCGCTTCGATGGCGGCGTTGAGCGACAGCAGATTGGTCTGGTCGGCAACCTTGACGATGGTTACCACCATCTGGGTGATGTTGCTGGCTTTCTCGTTGAGGATACCGAGCTTGGCATTGACCAGGTCGGCAGCGCCCATCACCTGATGCATGGTCTCTTCCATGCGTGCCAGGCCCTGCTGCCCGGAGCCTGCCAGACTGGATGCCTGATCAGCAGCCGTAGTCACTTCGGTCATGGTGCGCACCAGGTCCCGCGAAGTGGCGGCGATTTCCCGCGAGGTGGCGCCGATTTCGGTGGTGGTGGCGGCCGTTTCGGTGGCGGTGGCCTGCTGCTGCTTGGACGTGGCGGCAATCTCGGTGACCGAAGTGGTCACCTGCACCGACGAACGTTGGGCCTGGGCCACCAGGTTGGCCAGTGCCTCGGCCATTTCGTTGAAGCCGCTTTCGATGGCGCCGAATTCGTCCTTGCGGTCCAGGCTCAGGCGCATGCTCAAATCACCCGAGCGCAGTTTGTCGAGGGCATGCACGATACGCTGCATGGGCGCCGTGATAGCACGTAGCAGCAGCAGGCCGCAGATGCCGGCAGCGATGATTGCCAACAACAGTGAAACCACCATGCTGCCCTTGGCCGTGCTGACGGCGTCGACGATCTCATTGGTGGCGGCACCGGCAGAGGCCCGATTGTTCTCGATCACCTCGTTCAGGTGCTCACGCCCCTCCATCCAGGCCGGGGTGAGGACCTCGTTTATCAAACGTTGGGCCTCGTCATAGTTGCGCTGGCCGTACGTATCCAGCACCTGGTTGACGATCTTGAGGTAGTTTTCTTCCAGTTGCACGAAGCTGTCAAATCGGGCCTGGTCGTCCTTGTCCCGGATGGTGCCCTGGTAGCTGGCCATGAACTGCTTCAGCCGGTTATCGAAGTTTCTGAACAGCTCCAGGTCGGCCGAAGTGATTTCACGATGGTTGGACAGGCCCACCAGTTGCTGGCTGGTGACGTAGCTGTCGACCCAGGCGCTGCGGATCATCGAGCTGTAGTAGACGCCGGGAATGCTGTCGGTCCCCACCGCCTCTTCGGCGGTTTCGATAGTCACCAACCGCGAGTAGGCGGCCACGATCATCAGCAGCATGATGGCGATGATCACGGCGAAACTTGCCAGGATCCGTTGGCGCAAGGTCCAGTTCTTCACATTCAGCCCTCAGGAATTCACAACGAGCGGGAAAAATCGCCGAAGTATAGCCCAGAGGTCTTACGGTTTATCGGGCGAAATGCGCGGATTGGGTAAAAGCTGGCAAGTGCTTGTCGTGACATTTTCGGCGCTCGGCTTGACGAACGCAGAAAATGTCGTGACAAACGCTGCTACTGCGCAACGGCCTCCCTCACCTGGGTCTCCAGCGCCTGGCGCAAGCCCGGGCCCAGCCGCAGCTGGCGGGCCAGCTCATCCAGGTAGGCACGCTCCATGAAGTTATCCTCATCGACCATCATCACGCTGGCCAGATACATCTCGGCAGCCATCTCCGGCGTTTGCGCCGCGCGGGCCACTTCGGCCGGGTCCAGCGGCTTGTTCAGCTCGGCATGCAGCCAGTGCTGCAATTCGCGGTCGCTGTCCAGGCGCGTGAACTCGCCCTCGATCAGCGCCCGTTCGCGCTCGTCGATATGCCCATCGGACTTGGCGGCCGCCACCAGCGCGCGCAGTACTGCCTGGCTGTGCTGCTCGGCCTGGGCTGGCGGCAGGCGGTCGATGGTTTGAGGCTCGGCGGCGGCCACCCGCTGGTTTGCCTGCCAGTTGCCGTAAGCTTTATAGGCCAGCACCCCCAGCGCGGCGAGGCCACCGTATGTCAGGGCTTTGCCACCGTACTTGCGGGCCTTCTTGCTACCCAGCAACAGGCCAAGAGCGCCTCCACCCAACAGGCCGCCCCCTGCTCCGGACAATAGCCCGCCAAGCCCGCCTGACGCGCTGCCAGGCTTGGTGGCGCCTCCCTGCTTCTCGAGCAATTGCTGGCCAGATTTGAGGAGTTGATCAAGCAAGCCCCGGGTATTCATTCGCGCGTCTCCACGTAAGAAGATTCAAACGCCAGAGTAAGGCTTGGCGGAGCACACGCCATGAAGGGATTTGCTTCCGGATGTTGCATTAGCTGGCAAAAAGCCAACTAGACTCGATATCGCCAATACCTCGCACCCACGCACTACGCTTATAACGATTGCTTCACTGCTTGCCTCATGACTGCCAGAACAGGATCGCCAAGAAGAGGGAACACCATGTCAGTGCACAAGACCGCATTGCTCGGCGCCACCACCTGCGCCATGCTGGCCAGCGCCAGCCTGCAGGCCGCCGAACCGCCCAAGGCCCTCGGGGCCGGCGAGGGGCGCCTGGACATCATCGCCTGGCCCGGCTACATCGAGCGCGGTGAAAGCGACAAGGCCTACGACTGGGTAACCGGCTTCGAAAAGGAAACCGGCTGCAAGGTCAGTGTGAAAACTGCCGCCACCTCGGACGAGATGGTCAGCCTGATGGCCAAGGGCGGCTATGACCTGGTCACCGCCTCGGGCGATGCATCGTTGCGGCTGATCGCAGGCAAACGCGTGCAGCCGATCAACACCGCCCTGATCTCGAATTGGAAGACCATCGACCCGCGCCTGCAGAACGGTGACTGGTATGTGGTCGACAAGCAGGTGTACGGCACGCCGTACCAGTGGGGGCCAAACGTGCTGCTGTACAACACCAACACCTTCAAGCAGGCACCGACCAGCTGGAGCGTGGTGTTCGAGCCGCAGAACCTGCCCGACGGCAAGCCGAACAAGGGCCGCGTGCAAGCCTATGACGGGCCGATCTACATCGCCGATGCAGCGCTGTACCTCAAGTCGGCCAAGCCCGAACTGGGTATCAAGGACCCTTACGAACTGAACGAGGAGCAATACAAGGCCGTGCTGGAACTGCTGCGCCAGCAACAACCGCTGATCCACCGCTATTGGCATGACGCCACGGTCCAGATGAGCGATGTGAAAAATGAAGGCGTGGTTGCCTCCAGTTCCTGGGGCTACATGGTCAATGGCCTCAAGGCCGAGAACCAGCCAGTTGCCTCGACCATCCCCAAGGAGGGCGCAACCGGCTGGGCTGACACCACCATGTTGCACGCCGAGGCCAAGCACCCCAACTGCGCCTACAAATGGATGGACTGGTCTTTGCAACCTAAGGTGCAAGGCGATGTGGCAGCCTGGTTCGGCTCGTTGCCGGCTGTGCCGGCGGCGTGCACCGCCAGCGAGCTGCTGGGGGCAGAGGGCTGCAAGGCCAACGGTTTCGACAACTTCGACAAGATCGCCTTCTGGAAAACGCCGCAGGCTCAAGGGGGCAAGTTCGTGCCGTACAGCCGCTGGACCCAGGACTACATTGCGATCATGGGTGGTCGCTGAGGTTGTCTGAATGCCTGTGCTGGCCTCTTCGCGGGCAAGCCCGCTCCCACAGGTTCTTCACCGCCTGTAAGGGTGGCGCGTCTCCCGTAGGAGCGGGTTCACCCGCGAAGAGGCCGGCACAGGAGAACCCTTGTTGTCCGGAGCCCAGCATGCCCCTAGCCGTCCAGTTCACCCAGGTTTCCCGCACCTTTGGCGAGGTCAAGGCCGTCGACCAGGTCAGCATCGACATCATCGATGGCGAGTTCTTTTCCATGCTCGGCCCTTCCGGCTCAGGCAAGACCACCTGCCTGCGCCTGATCGCAGGCTTCGAGCAACCCTCCAGCGGGTCGATCCGCATCCAAGGGATCGAGGCCGCAGGCATGCCGCCCTACCAACGTGACGTCAACACAGTGTTCCAGGACTATGCGCTGTTCCCGCACATGAACGTGCTGGACAACATCGCCTATGGCCTGAAGGTAAAAGGCGTGGGCAAGGCCGAACGCCACAGCCGTGCCGAAGAAGCCCTGGCCATGGTGGCCCTGGCTGGCTATGGCGCGCGTAAGCCGGCACAGCTGTCTGGCGGCCAGCGTCAGCGCGTGGCCCTGGCCCGGGCGCTGGTCAACCGGCCGCGGGTGCTGCTGCTGGATGAGCCACTGGGCGCGCTGGACCTGAAATTGCGCGAACAGATGCAAGGCGAGCTGAAAAAGCTGCAACGCCAACTGGGCATCACCTTCATCTTCGTCACCCACGACCAGACCGAAGCGCTGTCGATGTCCGACCGGGTCGCGGTGTTCAACCGCGGTCGTATCGAACAGGTCGACACCCCGCGCAACCTGTACATGAAGCCCAGCACAACCTTCGTCGCTGAATTCGTCGGCACGTCCAACGTGGTGCGTGGCGAGCTGGCCATGCAGCTCAACGGCAGCCTTGCGCCCTTCTCCATCCGCCCCGAGCACATTCGCCTGGGCGACCCGGTAGTGACCAGCCATGAGGTACAGGTCAGCGGCGTGCTGCGTGATGTCCAGTACCAAGGCAGCGCCACCCGCTACGAACTGCAACTGGACAACGGCCAACTGCTGGCAGTCAGCCAGGCCAATGACCGCTGGCAGAAGCAGGTGCAGAGCTGGCAGCCCGGGCAACGGCTGCAGGTACACTGGCCCCGCGAGGCCATGACGGTGCTGCAGGAAACCGAGGCCTGCTGAGATGAGCACACTGCGCAGCCTGTCCAGCCTGCTGTACCGGCGCCCCAACCTCTACCTGGCACTGCTGTTGATCCCGCCGCTGACCTGGTTCGGCGCGATTTACCTGGGCTCGTTGCTGAACCTGCTGTGGCAGGGTTTCTATACCTTCGACGATTTCACCATGGCGGTGACCCCGGACCTGACCCTGGGCAACTTCGCCGCGCTGTTCAACCCGTCGAACTTCGACATCATCCTGCGCACCCTGGGCATGGCGGCAGCGGTGTCGCTGGCCAGCGCGGTACTGGCCTTCCCCATCGCCTATTACATGGCGCGCTACACCAGCGGCAAGACCAAGGCGTTTTTCTACATCGCGGTGATGATGCCGATGTGGGCCAGCTATATCGTCAAGACCTATGCCTGGACCCTGCTATTGGCCAAGGGCGGCGTGACCCAATGGTTCGTCCACCAGCTGCACCTGGATGGCCTGCTACAAGCGGTGCTGGCCGTGCCGGGCGTGGGCGGCAGCACGCTGTCGACTTCGCACCTGGGGCGCTTCCTGGTGTTCGTGTACATCTGGCTGCCGTTCATGATCCTGCCAATCCAGGCCTCGCTGGAGCGCTTGCCACCGTCGTTGCTGCAGGCTTCGGCGGACCTGGGCGCCCGGCCAGGGCAAACCTTCGTGCAAGTGATCCTGCCGCTGTCGATCCCCGGTATCGCCGCCGGCTCGATCTTCACCTTCTCGCTCACCCTGGGCGACTTCATCGTGCCGCAACTGGTCGGCCCGCCCGGCTACTTCATCGGCAGCATGGTCTATGCCCAGCAAGGGGCGATCGGCAACATGCCGATGGCCGCCGCGTTCACCTTGGTGCCCATCGTGCTGATCGCGGTGTACCTGGCCATCGTCAAACGCCTGGGGGCTTTCGATGCACTCTGAAAAAGCGTCTGCGGGGCTGCGCCTGGCGGCCTGGGGCGGGTTGCTGTTCCTGCACTTCCCGATCCTGATCATCTTTCTGTACGCCTTCAACACCGAAGACGCCGCGTTCAGCTTCCCGCCCAAGGGCTTTACCCTGAAGTGGATCGACGTCGCCTTCGCCCGGCCCGATGTCCTTGAGGCAATCAAGCTTTCGCTGCAGGTGGCTTGCCTGGCCACATTGATCGCACTGGTGCTCGGTACGCTGGCCTCGGCGGCGCTGTACCGGCGCAGTTTTTTCGGCAAGGAGAGCATTTCGCTGGTGCTGATCCTGCCCATCGCCCTGCCAGGCATCATCACCGGTCTCGCCCTGCTCTCGGCGTTCAAGACGTTAGGGATAGAGCCCGGGGTGTTCACCATCGTAGTCGGCCACGCCACGTTCTGCGTGGTGATCGTCTACAACAACGTGATCGCCCGCCTGCGGCGTACCTCGCAAAGCATGATCGAAGCCTCGATGGACCTCGGCGCCGACGGTTGGCAGACCTTCCGCTACATCGTCCTGCCCAACCTCGGCTCGGCACTACTGGCGGGCGGCATGCTGGCCTTTGCCTTGTCGTTCGATGAAATCATCGTCACCACGTTCACCGCCGGCCACGAGCGCACCCTGCCGATCTGGCTGCTCAACCAGCTCAGCCGCCCGCGCGACGTACCCGTGACCAACGTTGTCGCCATGCTGGTGATGCTGGTGACCATGCTGCCGATTCTTGGCGCCTATTACCTGACCCGTGGCGGCGATAGCGTCGCGGGCGGTGGCAAATGACCCTGGAGGAGCCCCCGATGCAAACGCAGATGCTGATCAATGGCCAACTGGTCGCTGGCCAAGGCCCGGCCTGGACCGTGCTCAACCCGGCGCTGGGCACTGCCCTGGCGCAGATCAACGAAGCCACTGAGGCACAGGTGGACAGCGCCGTACGCGCTGCCGACCAGGCCTTCGACAGCTGGTCGCAAACCAGCCCTAAAGAACGTTCGCAAGCATTGCTGGCGCTGGCCGACGCCATCGAAGCCCATGGCGATGAACTGGCCCGGCTGGAATCGCAAAATTGCGGCAAGCCCCTGAGCGCTGCACTGAACGATGAGATCCCGGCGATTGCCGACGTGTTCCGCTACTTTGCCGGTGCGGCGCGCTGCCTGGGCGGCTCGGCGGCAGGCGAGTACCTACCGGGCCACACGTCGATGATTCGCCGCGACCCGTTGGGCGTGGTGGCTTCCATCGCGCCGTGGAACTACCCGCTGATGATGCTGGCCTGGAAGATCGCCCCGGCCCTGGCTGCCGGCAACACGGTGGTGATAAAGCCGTCCGAACTGACGCCGCTGACGGCCCTGCGCCTGGGCGAGCTGGCCCAGGACCTGCTCCCGCCGGGCGTGCTGAACATTCTCTTCGGCCGCGGCCAGACGGTCGGCAACCCGTTGATTACCCACCCCAAGGTGCGCATGGTATCGCTGACCGGCTCGATCCCCACCGGCGCGCACATCATCAGCGCCACCGCCGACAGCGTGAAACGCATGCACATGGAATTGGGCGGCAAAGCGCCGGTGCTGGTGTTCGATGACGCTGACATCGATGCCGCTATCGACGGCATCCGCACCTTCGGCTTTTACAACGCCGGCCAGGACTGCACCGCAGCCTGCCGCCTGTATGTGCAGGACGGGATCTACGAGCGCTTCGTCGAGCGCCTGGGTAAAGCCGTAGCCAGCCTCAAACCGGGCCTGCAGGAGTCTGAAGAAACCGAACTGGGGCCGCTTATCAGTGCCCAGCACCGCGACAAGGTTGCCGGGTTGGTGCAGCGGGCCATCGCCCAGCCGCACATTCGTCTGGTTACCGGTGGCAAGGCAATTGAGGGCGATGGCTATTTCTTCGAACCTACCGTACTGGCCGATGCCCTTCAGGATGACGAGATCGTGCGCAACGAAGTGTTTGGCCCGGTGATTTCGATCACCCGCTTCACCGATGAAGCGCAGGCGCTGGAATGGGCCAACGACTCCGATTACGGCCTGGCCTCATCGGTATGGACCCGCGACACCGGCCGCGCCCACCGCCTGGCGGCGCGCTTGCAGTACGGCTGCACCTGGGTGAACACCCACTTCATGCTGGTCAGCGAAATGCCCCATGGCGGGCAGAAGCATTCGGGGTATGGCAAGGACATGTCGATGTATGGGCTGGAGGACTACACCTGTGTGCGCCATGTGATGATCAAGCACTAAGTGCTCGCGTTGACCGAGGGTCTTGAATGCCCCTCGGTCAACGCCTCAGAATTTTCCTTCAACCCCGATCCACTCCCTCCTACTGCACATCCATTGAGCCCTCATGCTTGGTATCATAATCTGATACCATGAATAATCATCAGAAAGCCACACTTGAAGCATTACTTGAAAGGCCGGTGCCCAGAACACTGGAGTGGGCGCGAGTGGAGTCTCTATTGGTATCGCTGGGTGCCAGGGTCATAGAAGGAAGAGGATCGCGGGTTCGCTTTGAACTCAATGGAGCAGTGGCAACCTTCCACCGCCCTCATCCGGACAGGCACGCCAAGCCCTATCAACTCAGAGACGCCCGCCAGTTCCTTGAGCAGGCAGGAGTATTACCATGAATGTAATGACTTACCGCGGCTACGCCGCTCGTATCGAATACAGCGACGAAGACCAGTTGCTGATCGGCCATGTCGCCGGTGTTCGTGACGTGATTGGTTTTCATGGCGAATCGATCAGTGAGTTGCGCCAGGCATTTGAAGAAGCCGTTGACGATTATCTTGAGACTTGCCAACGCCTCGGGCGGGAACCGCAGAAAACGTACTCCGGCAAGCTCAGCCTACGCCTTGAGCCTACCCTTCACGCCAGTGTGGCGGCCCAGGCAGAGCTGGCCGAAAAGAGCATCAATCAATGGGTGAGCGATATTCTCAGCAAGGCTACCTATAGCTGAACCCAGCTACCAACGCCGGCGTTGCAAGAGCGGCCTTGTATCGCGATGGGCTGCGCGGCAGCCCCGGCAACTGTTGCCGGGACACAGGGCCGCTCCTGCAAGGGCCGCGCAAGGCTTGGGTCAGTCGCGCAAATCGGACTCGTGAATCGGGTTGGCGCGGCTGGTCGCGCGCTGGTATTGCGCCGGCCAAGTGGCCTTGTTGCCGCCCAGGTCGTCGTCGGCATGCAGTGGCCAGTACGGATCGCGCAAAAGTTCGCGGGCGAGGAAGATGATATCGGCCTGGCCGGTGCGCAGGATGTGCTCGGCCTGGGCCGGTTCGGTGATCATGCCCACGGTGCCGGTGGCAATTTCCGATTCCTTGCGCACGCGCTCGGCAAAGCGGGTCTGGTAGCCGGGGCCGGTAGGGATCTCGGCGTTGACCGAGGTGCCGCCTGAAGAGACATCGATCAGATCCACGCCCAACTCCCGCAGGCGGCGTGCCAGTTCGACGGTTTCATCCGGATTCCAGCCATCCTCTACCCAATCGGTAGCCGATACCCGCACGAACAGCGGCAATTCGGCAGGCAAGGCCTTGCGCACGGCCTCGACCACCTGCAGGGTCAGGCGGATACGGTTTTCAAAGCTACCGCCATATTCGTCACGGCGCTGGTTGCTCAGCGGTGACAGGAACTGGTGCAGCAGGTAGCCATGGGCAGCGTGGATTTCCACCACCTTGAATCCAGCCTTCAAGGCGCGTTCGGTCGAGGCGACGAAAGCGGCGATTACATCCTGGATCTCGTCCTGGCTCAACTCGCGTGGAGGCGTGTGCTGCGGATCGAAGGCGATCCTCGATGGCCCCACCGGCTGCCAGCCGCCCTCCTCCAGTTTGACGCTGCCTGGTTTGCCAAGCCACGGGCGGTAGGTACTGGCTTTGCGCCCGGCGTGAGCCAGCTGAATGCCAGCCACGGCGCCCTGGGCGGTGATGAAGCGGGTGATGCGTTGTAACGGGGCGATCTGCGCGTCGTCCCACAGGCCAAGGTCTTCGGCGGTGATGCGGCCATCGGCGGTAACCGCCACAGCTTCGGTAATCACCAGGCCCGCGCCACCTACGGCGCGGCTGCCTAAATGGACGAGATGCCAGTCGTTGGCCAAGCCATCGACGGCGGAATACTGGCACATTGGTGACACGGCGATGCGGTTGGGCAAGGTCAGCTGACGCAGGGTGTAAGGCTCGAGCAGCAGGCTCATGAGGGCACCTCCCAAGGACTCCAATGGTGATCCGGCCTGGACACTCAAGTGCACATCCCTGGCCCGGTGCCGGTCATTAATGAGACTAGACCAGATTGGTGGGGGGGAAGGTTCTGTGGGATGGCGAGGGGTTCGCCGAAAGGTTTGCAGCGCCTGTGAGATCGAGCGCCGCCCGCGCGGCGCATCGCGGATAAATCCGCTCCTACATCTGTTTCGGGCCAATCACTCCTGTGCCGCCAACAGGGACCGCCTTGATGCATGGCTGAAGACCGATGAAAAGCAGTGGTGCCCACCTCGATATCGAAGGGAACAAACAAGGCGAACAGCGGTGGCCTCACAGGAGTGACTGGCCCGAAACAAACTGTAGGAGCGGATTTATCCGCGATGCGCCGCGCGGGCGGCGCTCCTGCAAGAATCAAGGCAGGCACTTAATGGCCTTAGTACGGCCCCGGGATTTCCGAATGGTCCGACGCATGTATCAGACGTTTCCTACACATATGAGCTGGCGATGCCTAGCTGAGGAAAATATCCTACAGACCCTGTCGACTCGCGTCTGATTGTTCCTGGAAACACCGCCCTTTAGGCTTTTCGTGTCGCTGAAAGCATCAGCGATGCGGGTGTGGAAACCCGGTCAATCTTCAAGTGCCTGTCGTAATGGCAGCTGTACACGGGAGGCCGTATGGCCTACCGGGGTTCCTTGAAGACCGGTTTTCCACCCCGTGTACAGTTGCCGCCCTTCGTGTGGAAACGGCGGTGGCAACTCCTTAAATCTTCAAGGAATTGCTATGAAAAAGATCGTCCCCGACCCACCCCATCATTTCGACCTTCCCTCCGACAAGACCCTCACCAACGCCGTCAGCGATGGCATCGTGCCCATCGATCATGTGGTGAAGATCACCCATTACCTGATGCTCGCCTATAACCATTGCCACCGAACCCTCGATGCCATCGAAGATGACCGCACCCGGGAATCGCTGGTGAATGGGCTGCGTGCCATGCAGATTGCCTGGGGTCAGGCGGATGCGCTGTCACTCGCCTTGGAGCGGAGTACCAGCCTTCATTGAGGTTAGATTTGCTGGCCTCTTCGCGGCGGTTCGACGCCTCGATGAACCCGCTCCCACAGGGTCATCACAGGCTCCAAGGCTTGCGCCTGACCTGTGGGAGCGGGTTCATCGAGGCGTCGAACCTCCGCGAAGAGGCCAGAACAGGCAATCAGGAAATTTCAGGAGAGGAATCGATGACCACAGACGACACCCAATTCACTGTCGGCAAAACCACCTTCTTCCAAGGCGAACACCAGACCCATCCCCTGTTCCGCATCGAGCCAGGCATTCCCTGCCGGGATGCCCGCGAGCAGGCATCGGAGTTGATGGGCTATGTAAGAGAGCTGACCATCATCGGTCTGATGGATGAAAAACCGATGATGATCTGGGCATCCCATTACCTGAGTGCCATGGCCAAGGCACTGATGGATGATGCCGAGCTGGGCATGACGCATAAACCGTTGGGTGACTGAAACCTCCTTCATTCCGCGGTCTGACTGTAATCAGCAAAAGTCGACCGCCCTTTAAGCGCTAGGGTAGTACCACCCACGACAACCCTTTCCACCCGGCCTACCGGGCATCTTAGAAAAATCCTACAGCCTATTACTTAAAGTTCTACGTTCTCTTGGGAAATTCTTCTCAAGCAACATCTCCCTCCTCCTATCGCTGTTCTGCCTCTCAAATACTATTGTCCATCACGTCACGGCGACCAATGAAGCCAATCACACAGTTCGCACAAACCCGACCTCCACGCTCGCGAGTTGAGTCAATGACGGATATCCCCTTTACAGAAAAACCGAAAGTATTAGATAAGTTCATTACTGAACACGAGCAAAATTTACTCACAAATTCATTTTCGGGTGCAATATGGAGATATGGCTGGCCCATTAATACAATTCCCCTCGCACGTCCTTGCTGGCACATCTTCATAGCCGGTAGCAAACGTACCTCACTGGAGTGCTGCGAGCATGAACTGGCCAGCGACAGCCATTGGGGCTTTCTACTTGATATTTGGAGGCGCACGCAGCTTGCTCACATGCGTGACTGTTTGCTGCTGGGTGTTTACGCAAACGGCCAGACTTTCGGCCAAGACAGTCCTATTCATAGAGATAACAAATCAATTGAACCAGGAAAAACCGCAGTCCTCTTCTGCAATGCCCAGTGGGAAACCACATGGGGCGGCGAACTGATTCTATTCGATCAGCAGAAGAATGACACCATCGCTGCCATACAACCAAAGCCGGGACGCATAGCGATTTTCGACGGACACATACCGCACAGAGCCAGAGCGCCCACCGTTGACTGCGACAAATTGCGAATCACTATCGCTTTTAAGACCATGAATAAGGATATTAAACAATGAGCACACGCGCCGAACTGATAGTAGCAGTAATAGATAAAACGGCAAAACCCATCAATCAAACTGGGGGAGCAGCAGCAATCCACGACCAATTCAACACAGATAAAACCGGATTTTCACTAGTCATCCAAACAGCACAGACAACTACGGCGATAGCCTCAGTAGTCTCCGTCACTCACCTCCCGATAGGTGCTGTACCCTTCATTAACATTGTTACCAATACCCTTTCTGGCACCGTGACCTTCCTGAAAGTCGCGGCAGACCTCAAAGAGGGCGCGGAAATTAAGAGCGGAGATGTCATAAGTTTGGCAAGCAACGTCGCAGGCATCGTGGCCTCGTTCGCCATTCTGGCCGGAGCACCTTTAATTGCTGGAGGGGCCACAGTCGTGGGCGTAACCGCCACACTCTATAGCATCTTCAATTCTGACCTGGCTAAAGCAGCTTACGACAAGATGGCTCCACTCTTTACCAGCCTGCTGAGTCAAGGTGACCTTACTGGTTTTACCGCGCCACGGATTGCGCCTGACTTCACACTCGCTTCACCTGACCAGATACTTTCCACCCACCAGGGAATGATCACAACCGTTAACTGGAACCCTGACTCTTCAGAAATATCCCTAGGCACCGAACCACTAAGTTTTCCAGATAGCAGCCAGGCTCACACCGCCCCAACAGGGAGCGAGACTTTCAATTCAACGCAACCGCCTCCCCTTAGCGGAAACTCCAGCAGCAACTCAGTAGCGGTGACATCTACCCCTGACATACCTGCCCCTGACGCAACACTGACTATAAGCATAGAAAGTATAGATGGTATAAAGCCACCCGACCAAGCACTATCAATTACCGTACCTATTGACGACAACCAGGACAATCAAGATAACTACATATGCTGTAGCAGCGCGCAGCAGGATCAGTACTTCTAGCCAACCTGTAAAACCCTCCACGCCGTAACGAGCCGATATGAATATCTGGCAGCAATCGCTAAAACTCATACGTGAACTCCCGCCTCACAAACAAGCCAAAGCGCTATTAATAGGCGGACTTATAAATCTCACCCTAGGCACCAGCTTCACATTCATGTGGCGCGAACACAAAAACACCAATGAAGAGTTATGGTCGCGAGTTCCAGCCTTTCTCACCTCCAAGCCTGAAACCTGGGATAGCGACAAATCTCTTTATACGTTCAGCATCAAGTTTAAAACTTCAAATGGAAAGCACCACAACGTTCATCTTTATGCAGACAAAATATACTATGATGCAGCGAGCCTGGACCTAAATACGCCACTCTTTGTTGACATAGCAACCTCTAAAAGCGCTGCAACGGCTCAGCGCTTAATCGCTCCTAATGGAATGGTTCTTTATGATTCTGCAATGGCGGCACATGTCACCAATGTAAGAAACCGGGAGACCACACTAGCAGTTATCATTTTCTCATTTAGCGGCATCAGCATCTTGATTGCGGCAGCGGCGATCTACTACCGCCCCAGAAAGGAGTGCAACTGAACCTGAGCAGCACCTGGGAGATCGAGCGCCGCGCGGGCTGCGCTCGATTTGTGCCCCAGCGCAAGATCCAAGGCAGGCACCTGACGCTAAACTCAGCGCGGCTCCATATGCGCAATCATCAACTGCACACTCTCATTACCGCGAAACTCGTTCACATCCAGCTTGTACGCCAACTCCACCCAGCGCACCGTCGGGTTTGGCCACACTTCGCGGTCAATGCCGAAGGCAATGCCATCCAGCCGCACCGAGCCACATTCGCTCTTGAGCACCACTTTCAGGTGCCGTTCGCCAACCACACGCTGCTCCACCAACTGGAACACGCCATGGAACAGCGGCTCCGGGAAGTGCTGGCCCCAAGGCCCGGCGTGGCGCAGGGCCTTGGCCAGGTCGAGGTGGAATTCCTCGACCGCCAGGCTACCGTCGGATAACAGCCGGCCGGTCAGGTCTTCTTCGCGCAGTTGACGCCGCACCTCTTCATCGAACGCCTCGGCAAATGCCGGGAAATTGGCCTCGGGCAACGATAACCCTGCCGCCATGGCGTGGCCGCCGAACTTGCTGATCAACTGCGGATGGCGCGCCGCCACGGCATCCAGCGCATCGCGAATATGGAAGCCCGGCACCGAACGCGCCGAGCCTTTGAGCATGCCATCACCAGCATCGGCGAAGGCGATGGTCGGCCGGTGGTAACGCTCCTTCAAGCGCGAAGCCAGAATACCGATCACGCCCTGGTGCCAGTCGGCATCGAACAGGCACAACCCATACGGCATCGACTCGACCGGCAGGTCCTTGAGTTGGGCCAGGGCTTCGCGCTGCATGCCCTGCTCGATGGACTTGCGGTCCTGGTTCAGGTCGTCCAGCTGCTGGGCCATGTCCTGGGCCAGCGCCGCGTCTTCACACAGCAGGCATTCGATGCCCAGGCTCATGTCGTCCAGCCGCCCCGCAGCGTTCAACCGCGGGCCGAGGATGAAACCGAGGTCGGTCGAGGTGATGCGCCGGTGATCGCGCCGCGCCACCTCAAGGATGGCCTTGAGGCCGGGCCGGGCGCGGCCGGCGCGGATGCGCTCGAGGCCTTGGTGCACCAGGATGCGGTTGTTGGCATCCAGCGGCACCACGTCAGCAACACTGCCCAGCGCCACCAGATCGAGCAGCTCGCCAATGTTCGGCTGTGGCTGCGCCTCGTAGCGCCCAAGGCTGCGCAAGCGAGCGCGCAGGGCCATCAACACATAGAAGATCACCCCTACTCCGGCCAGTGACTTGCTTGGAAAGCTGCAGCCCGGCTGGTTGGGGTTGATGATGGCATCGGCGTCGGGCAACTGCTCGCCCGGCAGGTGGTGGTCGGTGACCAGCACCTTGAGCCCGGCGGCCTTGGCCGCCGCCACCCCGTCGACACTGGAAATGCCGTTGTCCACGGTAATCAGCAACTGCGGCTGACGCTGCAGCGCCACCTCGACGATTTCCGGGGTCAGGCCGTAGCCGTACTCGAAGCGGTTGGGCACCAGGTAATCGACATGGGTCGCACCCAGCAGGCGCAGGCCCAGCACCCCGACGGTGCTGGCGGTGGCACCGTCGGCATCGAAGTCGCCGACGATGAGGATGCGCTGGCGCTGGTCGATGGCTTCGACCAGCAGGTCCACACCGGCCTCGATGCCCTTGAGCTGCTGGTACGGCAGCAGGCGTGCCAGGCTTTTGTCCAGCTCGGCCTCGCTCTGCACGCCGCGCGCGGCGTAAAGGCGGGTCAGCAAGGGTGGCAGGTTACCCAGAAATGGCAGGGTCGGCGGCAGCGGGCGAGGTTCGATACGCATGGGTTGCTTCAACCACGCTCGCCGAGCAGCCACTGCAGTTGGACTTCATGCTGGCCACGGTCGTCAGTCACGAATACCGTACCTTCACTGATCATCACGTCCCACTTGATGCTACGCGGCATGTCGGTCGCCAGGGTTTCCAGCACCTCCTGCGGCACAGCGGCAATGCTCAGGTTTTTCAGGTTCTTTACCGCGCTCACCACTTTACCCTCCCACACTCGCAGGCTGCCGTAAGCCAGCAAGCTGGTGCGTTCGGTACGACGCGAGCACCAGGTCAGGCGATCGGCATCGGGCTGACCAACTTCAATCCAGTGCAGCACGCGATCGTCCAGGCTCTTTTCCCACAGCGCCGGTTCATCGACATCCGACAGGCCGCGGCCAAACGACAAGTTCTCGTTGTACCAGAGCGCGTACGCCAACAAACGAACGGCCATGCGCTCTTCGGTTTCCGAAGGGTGCCGAGCGATAGTCTGTTTGACGCTTTCGTAGACGTTGCGATCAAGGTCGGTGAGATTCAATTCGAACTTGTAGGTGGTGGACGGCTGGGCCATGGTCGACGGGCTTCGTGCAAAAGAAAGTGGCACAGTCTAACCCATCCGCACCTTCCATGCCCCGCAGCAGTACCCGGCGAAACCGACGTGTGATAAAACCACGGCTCTGCCCAACTGCCACGGATACCCCATGTCGACGCCCAGCAAACCCCTCGCCGGCCTTAAAGTTGTCGAACTCGGTACCCTGATCGCCGGGCCGTTCGCCTCGCGTATCTGTGCCGAATTCGGCGCTGAAGTGGTCAAGGTCGAATCGCCCGACGGCGGCGACCCGCTGCGCAAGTGGCGCAAGCTGTACGAGGGCACCTCGCTGTGGTGGTTCGTGCAGGCCCGCAACAAACAGTCCCTCACCCTCAACCTCAAGCACCCTGAGGGCCGCGATATCCTCAAGCGCCTGCTGGCCGAGGCCGACATCCTGATCGAAAACTTCCGCCCGGGTGTGCTGGAGAAACTCGGCCTGGGGTGGGATGTACTGCATGCGCTGAACCCGCGCCTGGTGATGGTGCGCCTGTCGGGCTTTGGCCAGACCGGGCCGATGAAAGACCAGCCAGGCTTCGGTGCCGTAGGCGAGTCGATGGGCGGCCTGCGCTACATCACCGGTTTCGATGACCGCCCGCCGGTGCGCACGGGGATTTCCATCGGTGACTCGATTGCTGCCCTGTGGGGGGTGATCGGCGCGCTAATGGCGCTGCGCCACCGGGAAGTCAATGGCGGCCAGGGCCAGGTGGTGGACGTGGCCCTGTACGAGGCGATCTTTGCCATGATGGAGAGCATGGTCCCGGAGTTCGATGTGTTCGGTTTTATCCGCGAACGCACCGGCAACATCATGCCAGGCATCACGCCCTCCTCCATCCACACAAGCGCCGACGGCAAGCATGTGCAGATCGGCGCCAACGGTGATGCGATCTTCAAGCGCTTCATGCAGGCCATCGGTCGTGACGACCTGGCCAATGACCCGACCCTGGCCAGCAACGACGGCCGCGACCTGCGTCGTGACGAGCTGTACGGGGTAATCGACCGCTGGGCCAACAGCCTGCCACTGGAGCAACTGATGCAGGTGCTGACCACCGCCGAAGTGCCGGCCAGCCGTATCTATTCGGCCGAAGACATGTTCAACGACCCCCAGTACCTGGCGCGCGAGATGTTCCTGCAGGCCAAGCTGCCGGATGGCAAGCCATTCCACATGCCCGGCATCGTGCCCAAGCTGTCGGAAACGCCCGGCTCTAGCGAATGGGTCGGCCCGGCCTTGGGCGAGCATACCGATGCGCTCCTCGGCAGCCTGGGCTACGACGCAGCGGCCATCGCCAGCCTGCGCGCAGCGGGCACGGTCTGACCCTGGCGCTACCGGTTCCATGTACGCGACCCGCTGCCTACGCCATCTGGTCCTGCTCTGCGGGCTGTTGCCTGCGTTGCTGTTGCAGCCAGCGAACGCCAAGGAGCACCTCTTCTGGCTGGTGCGTGACCTGCCACCGTTCACCATTTTTGATGGCCCGGAAGAAGGCCGGGGGGTGATCGATCAGTTGTTACCGCTGCTGATCAGGCAGATGCCCGAGTACGAACACAGCATCGTGCGGGTCAACCGCGCCCGCAGCCTCCAGATGCTGCAAGACCGTGACACCTTCACCTGCGACCCAACCGTGCTGTGGACCCCGAAACGGGCCGGGTATGTGCATTTTTCCGTCCCATCGCTGGGCGCGCTCAGCGGTGGCCTGGTGTTGCGCAAGGAAAACCAGGCGCTGGTGGCACCCTACCTCGACGGCCAGCAGGTGGACCTGCATGGCCTGCTGAGCAAGGCCCCGCTGAAGCTGGGGGTTGTCGCCGAGCGCAGCTACGGTACGCAAATTGACAGCATCCTGCGCCAGTTGCCCGAAAGCACGCTCAGCCGGCACTACGGCAACGAGGCCACCGCCAACCTGCTGCAGATGCAGCAGCTGGGGCGCCTGCGCCTGGTGCTCGGCTACTGGCCTGAGGTGCGCTACCTGATCCAACAACAAGGCGGGTCACTGGCTGACTACCAGTTTCATACTGTGCAGGGCGTGAAGCGCTACCAGTTTCTGCATGTGGGATGTTCAGATAACGAACGGGGGCGTGCGGCAGTTGCACACATCGACCAGTTGCTGCCTGCCCTGCGCCGGGATGTGTTGCCAGGGTTGTATGCCCGCTGGCTGGACATGGCATTGCGGGAAGACTACCTGAAGGACAGCAGTCTTTTCTTTGAGGACAGATAAGCCCACCCGGCACGCACCGTCGTTGCAGGAGCAGCCTTGGGGGTAAGTGCCCGCCCGGAAAAAGAAACCCCGGGCGCTGGGGAAGACGCCCGGGGCCAAGCGAAAGCCCTTGAGGACTTCCCGTGACAGCCTTGCCAGCGCTGGAGCAAAGCACTGGCTGGCTGCCCCTACACTGTCTGATAAGCCACTCAGGCAAAGGTTCCCTGCGGTTGCTGACGATGCTGCAATGCCGCGATCACACAAGGCTGCAACCGCCCCTCAGCTATCTGCAGGTCTCGGTGCAAGCCGTCCACGAGGTCGATCAGCAGGCGTTGCTCTTGCAATTGGCGCTCGCTGACCGTGCGCTGCAAGGTAATACCTGAGAGGGGATCGTGAACGGTCAGTTGGCGATTACCGCCGGGATCGGCGATGCCGAGGTGGGTCTGATAGGGCGTCAGGGCTTCGTTGAGCAGGCTGCAGATTCTTTCCATCCGGATCACTCGCTGCGTGGTGGGACCTAAAGTGACTGACCAGCAGGCGCCGCATAAAGTTCGTCAAACCGCGCCCGCTTCAGTGAGCATGCGGGGCTGGCGTGACAGTTTGAATACGCGACCCTGGGCGCACCTGCAGTGTTTGCAAGGCATGCTGCAGGCGTGGCATCGACAGCGGCCAGGGCAACTCGTCGAGCACCCACATGCCGCGCTTTCTGGCCTCTTGGGCAAGGTTTTGACGCGTTGGGGCAGGCTGCCCGACGAACAGCAATGCGCGCGCTCGCTGCCGCTGGGCGAATAGGGCAAGGCCGGCCCGGGCTGGCATGGCGTGGTCGAGGATCAGCAGGTCGGGGCGACGCTCAGCACAGAGGCAGGCGTCGAGGTCAGCGATGCTCTCGCTGATGCGTACGTTGAAGACGCCTTGGCCGTTGAGGGCCTGATGCAAGAGGATCTGGTGGGATGGGCGAGCCTGGTGGATCAACACATAGGGCTGGTGCATGAGCCGCTCCTGGTGGGAGGACCGGCTAATTTATGCTTGAAGCTCGGCGGGCCGAATAGGATGTTTCTGATAGGCCTGAGGGAAAAGGCTGAGACGTCGGGGCCGCTCTGCAGCCCCAAACGCAATGCTATTACAGCGGCTTGCCGCGGTTGCCGTGCTGGCTGACAAAGCCCTGTACAGCCTTCAGGTCATTGGCCAGTACCGTGCAACGCTCTTCACGGCTGAACAGGTCGCTGAGGTGTGCGGGTAGCTCCAGCGCCTTGCCCACACCGGCCTTCTCCACCGCTTCCGGGAACTTGACCGGGTGCGCGGTACCCAACACCACCATTGGCGTGTCCAGGCTGCGGCGGCACTCGCGGGCAGCCTTGACGCCGATTGCGGTATGCGGGTCGAGAACTTCACCGGTGGCGGCGAACACTTCTGCGATGGTCTCGCAGGTTTGCTCGTCGCTGACAGCCAGCGAGTCGAACAGTTTGCGGGCTTCGGTCCAGCGGTCTTGCTCGACGCTGAAGCCGCCACCTTGCTTGAAGTTGGCCATCAGCTCGGCAATCGCACCGCCGTTGCGGCCATGCAGGTCGAACAGCAGGCGCTCGAAGTTGGACGAGACCATGATGTCCATCGACGGCGACAGGGTGGCGTGCAGGGTTTCCTTGACGTACTGGTTGCCGCTCATGAAGCGGTGCAGGATGTCGTTGCGGTTGGTGGCGACGATCAATTGGCTGACCGGCAGGCCCATGTTGCGCGCCAGGTAGCCGGCGAAGATGTCGCCGAAGTTGCCGGTTGGTACCGAGAACGCCACCGAGCGCGCCGGGCCACCCAGCTGCAGGGCTGCATGGAAGTAGTAGACGATCTGGGCCATGATCCGCGCCCAGTTGATCGAGTTGACGGCGACCAGGCGGGTGCCCTTGAGGAACGACTGGTCGGCGAAACTGGCCTTGACCATTTCCTGGCAATCGTCGAAGTTGCCTTCGATGGCGATGTTGTGGATGTTGTCGCCAAAGATGGTAGTCATCTGGCGGCGCTGCACTTCCGACACACGCTGGTGCGGGTGCAGGATGAAGATGTCGACGTTGTCGCAACGGCGGCAGCCTTCGATTGCGGCGGAACCGGTATCACCGCTGGTGGCACCGATGATGACCACGCGCTCGTTGCGCTTGGCCAGCACATGGTCCAGCAGGCGGCCGAGCAACTGCAGGGCAAAGTCCTTGAACGCCAGGGTCGGGCCGTGGAACAGTTCCAGCACCCACTCGTTGCTGTTCAGTTGACGCAACGGGGCGACCGCGGCGTGGGCGAACTCGCCGTAGGTTTCTTCGAGGATCTTCTTGAAGTCGGCGTCGGCGATGCTGCCTTCGACGAACGGGCGCATCACGCGGAAGGCCAGCTCGTGGTAAGGCAGGCCTGCCCACGAGGCGATTTCTTCCTGGGTGAAGCGTGGCAGGTTTTCCGGCACGTAGAGGCCGCCGTCGCTGGCCAGGCCAGCCAGCAGCACGTCTTCGAAATTGAGGGCCGGTGCCTGGCCGCGGGTACTGATATAGCGCATGGGTGCAAACCTTCGATGCTGGGGCCGGGGCCGCGCAGGCGGCCCGTCGGCAAATACTTGTTAGTTGAGCTGTTCGACGCGAATGCGCACAACCTTGCCGACCACGTCCTGCAGGGCTTCCAGAGCGACGATGGCATCATTGATACGCTGCTCGACCACGCCATGGGTCACCAGGATCATTGGCACCAGGCCATCCTGTTCCTCGGCTTCCTTCTGCATGATCGACTCGATGTTGATACCACGCTCCGAGAGGATGCTGGCGACCTGGGCCAGTACGCCCGGGTGATCCTTGGCCTGGATGCGCAGGTAGTAGGCGCTTTCGCAGGCTTCGATCGGCAGGATCGGGTGGGCCGACAGCGAGTCTGGCTGGAAGGCCAGGTGCGGCACGCGGTTTTCCGGGTCGGAGGTCATGGCACGGACCACGTCGACCAGGTCGCCGACCACTGACGAAGCGGTAGGCTCCATACCCGCGCCGGCACCGTAGTACAGGGTGGAGCCTGCAGCATCACCGTTGACCATGACAGCGTTCATCACGCCGTTGACGTTGGCGATCAGGCGGTCGGCCGGGATCAGCGTCGGGTGCACGCGCAGCTCGATACCTTCGGCGGTGCGACGCGCCACGCCCAGGTGCTTGATGCGGTAGCCCAGGGCCTCGGCGTAGTTCACGTCTGCCGTTGTCAGCTGGGTGATACCTTCGGTGTAGGCCTTGTCGAACTGCAGCGGGATACCGAACGCGATGGACGCCAGGATCGTCAGCTTGTGCGCAGCGTCGATGCCTTCTACGTCAAAGGTCGGGTCGGCTTCTGCGTAGCCCAGCGCCTGAGCTTCGGCCAGCACGTCCGGGAAGGCACGGCCCTTCTCACGCATTTCGGTGAGGATGAAGTTGCCGGTGCCGTTGATGATGCCAGCCAGCCAGTTGATGCGGTTGGCCGACAGGCCTTCGCGAATGGCCTTGATCACCGGGATGCCACCGGCTACGGCCGCCTCGAACGCGACAATCACACCCTTCTCGCGGGCTTTGGCGAAGATTTCGTTGCCATGCACGGCAATCAGCGCCTTGTTGGCGGTGACCACGTGCTTGCCGTTTTCGATGGCCTTCAGCACCAGGTCGCGGGCGATGGTATAGCCACCGATCAGCTCGATGACAATGTCGATCTCCGGGTTGCTTGCAACTTCGAACACGTCAGCGGTAATGGGGGTACCGGTAATCTGGCAGTTCGGGTTCTGCGAGCGCATGGCGATCTGTGCCACTTCAATACCGCGCCCGGCACGGCGGGCAATCTCCTCGGCGTTGCGCTGAAGTACATTGAAGGTTCCGCCACCGACGGTCCCCAACCCACAGATGCCTACTTTGACCGGTTTCACTGTGAACTCCCCATTGAACGGCCGACACGTTTGCCGACCGTGAAACTTGCCGTCACCCCATGACGACGGCGTACTGAACTGAATTACTTGGCAAGTGCCAGCTTGGCGACCTGCGGTGCCGGCTGGTAGCCAGGAATGACCTGGCCGCTTTCAAGAACAATGGCCGGCGTGCCGTTGACCCCGATCGACTGACCCAGCTGGAACTGCTTGCTGACCGGGTTGGTGCACTTGGCGGCCTTGATTTCTTTACCTTCGACCATTTTGTCCATCGCCCCACGGCGGTCACTGGAGCACCACACCGCCTGCAACTGCTGGTCACCCGACGAACCGAGGCCCTGGCGCGGGAAGGCGACATAGCGCACTTCGATACCGCGACGGTTCAACTCGGGCACTTCGGCGTGCAGCTTGTGGCAGTACGGGCAGGTGGTGTCGGTGAACACGGTGATGTGCGACTTGGTCTCGCCCTTGGCAGGATAAACCACCATCTCGGCGGCTGGAATGCCGTTGATGAGTTTGGCGATACCTTGGCGTTCGGCTTTCTCGGTGAGATTGACCGGCTTGCCGTCCTGGATCTGGAACAGGTAGCCCTGCATCACGAACTGACCGTCGGCGCTGGCGTACAGCACGCGCCCGCCCTGCAGCTTGACTTCATACAGGCCATTGAGCGGGCTGCTGGCCACGCTTTCCACGGGCACTTCCAGTTCGAGGTTCTGCAACGATTTACGGATGGCCTGCTCCGCACCGGCGTTGCTATCGGTTGCCGCGGCAACGGCAAAGGTACTGGCCAGCGCCAACGCGGCGGCGGCGAAAAACTGGGTCACGCGCATGGGAACTCCTGAAGGCGGACAGGGGCCGGAGGGCGCCACCTGCGGAAAATACGCGGTGACCGTGCGGCCCGTGGTGCAAACCGCTCAAGCCTACCACATCACGCTGCCAGTGAAGGGGCTCGCAAGGACCGGTCGGCGGAACATGAGTAACATTCATCCACGCGGATGGTGCTGGGCGTGCAACTGCTGCAGCCGGGCCTTGGCGACGTGGGTATAGATCTGCGTGGTCGACAGGTCACTGTGCCCCAGCAGCATCTGCACCACACGCAAGTCGGCACCATGGTTGAGCAGGTGGGTGGCGAAGGCATGCCGCAGGGTGTGTGGCGACAGCGGCTTGTCGATGCCGGCAACCCGTGCGTGGTGCTTGATACGGTGCCAGAAGGTCTGGCGGGTCATCTGCTCGCCGCGCTGGCTGGGGAACAGCACATCGCTGGGACGGCCATTGAGCAGTTCGGCGCGCCCATCGCGCTGGTAGCGCTCCAGCCACACTACCGCCTCTTCCCCCATAGGCACCAGGCGTTCCTTGCTGCCCTTGCCCATCACCCGCAGCACACCCTGGCGCAGGTTGACCTGGTCGAGGGTCAGGCTGACCAGTTCGGTGACCCGAAGGCCGCAAGCGTAGAGCACTTCGAGCATGGCACGGTCGCGCTGGCCAATGGCTTCGCCCAGGTCCGGAGCCTGCAGCAAGGCTTCGACGTCGGCTTCAGACAGCGACTTGGGTAGCGGCTTGCCCAATTGCGGCATGTCGACCTGCAGGGTCGGGTCGATCGCCACCAGCTTTTCCCGCAGCAGGTAACGGAAGAAACCGCGCAAACCAGACAGGAAACGCGCCGTGGAACGTGGCTTGTAACCTTGATCCAGGCGCCAGGCCAGGTGATCGAGGATCAGGTCGCGGCCGGCGTCTGGCAGCGATACCGAACGCTCCTGCAACCAGCCATTGAACAGGGCCAGGTCGCTACGGTAGGACACGCGGGTGTTGTCGGACAGGCCTTTTTCCAGCCATAAGGCGTCAAGGAACTGGTCGATCAAGGGGTGGTCGAGGGCGGGCATGAAATCTCGGTGGCAAACGACGAAATGGCGCTTAGTCTTTCATAACAACGCCGGCATAGGGAGCCCGCATGAACGAACAGCAGATCC
Organism: Pseudomonas sp. VEM90; assembly: GCF_054611535.1. Lineage (NCBI taxonomy): Bacteria > Pseudomonadati > Pseudomonadota > Gammaproteobacteria > Pseudomonadales > Pseudomonadaceae > Pseudomonas > Pseudomonas sp. VEM90. Next base: position 201,081 of record NZ_JBTRAR010000003.1, read on the forward strand.
TTCTGAGCATGGGCGGCATCGGCGCCGCAGCGCTCGCCTGCCAGTGGCTGGCCTGGCGCCTGAAGCTGCCGGCGATTCTGTTTCTGTTGTTGGCCGGGATCCTTGCCGGCCCAGCGCTGGGATGGCTCGACCCCGAGGCGCTGTTCGGCCCATTGCTGATGCCGCTGGTGTCGCTGGCGGTGGCGCTGATTCTGTTCGAAGGCAGCCTGACCCTGCACCTGTCCCAGTGGCGCGAGATCGGCAGCGTGGTGCATCGCCTGGTCACGGTGGGCGCACTGGTCACCTGGCTGGTGATTGCACTGGCAACCCACTGGCTGCTCGGGTTCGACTGGCCGCTGGCGATTCTCTTCGGCACCCTGACCCTGGTGACCGGCCCAACGGTGATCGTGCCCATGCTGCGCGTGGTGCGGCCAAAGGCAGCGATCGCGAACATCCTGCGCTGGGAAGGGATCATGATCGACCCGATCGGCGCGCTGCTCGCTGTGGTGGTATACAGCTTCATCATCGCCAGCGCCGAGGGTAACGGCCTGAGCCAGAGCCTTATCACCTTCGCCGGTGTGCTCTTCTGCGGTACCGCTCTGGGCGCGGCTGGGGGCTGGCTGCTGGGGCAAATCATGCGCGAACAGTGGCTACCAGAATACCTGCACAACCTCGCGTCACTGGCGGCGGTACTGGGTATTTTCATCGCCGCCAACCAGATCATGCACGAGTCCGGGCTGCTGGCAGTGACCGTGATGGGGATGTGGCTGGCCAACATGCGCGGGGTTGATGTGCGACAGATCCTGCACTTCAAGGAAAACCTCAGTGTGCTGCTGATTTCCGGCCTGTTCATCCTGCTGGCTGCACGCCTTGACCTGCATGCCCTGCTAGGCCTTGGCCCTGCCGTCCTGGCACTGTTGCTGGTGATCCAACTGCTGGCACGCCCGCTCAGCGTCTGGCTGGCCACATTGGGCTCGACACTCAACTGGCGGGAGCGCGCGCTGCTGGCCTGGATTGCTCCACGCGGCATCGTTGCCGCAGCCGTTTCAGCCATTTTTGCCATCCGTCTGCACCAGGCCGGCCACCAGGATGCCTTGCTGCTGGTACCGTTGACCTTCGCGGTAATCATCGGCACGGTAGTACTGCAAAGCGCCACAGCCAGGTCGCTGGCACGCTTGCTCAAGGTTGCCGAACCGGCTCCCAGCGGGTTTCTCATCGTCGGTGCCAACGAGCCGGCCCGGGCCATCGCCAAAACCCTCCAGCAATTGGGCTGCCGGGTTTTGCTGACGGACTCCAGCTGGGAAAACATCCGCGCCGCGCGTATGGACGGGCTCACGACCTATTTTGGCAACCCGGCCTCGCAGCATGCCGACGCCCATCTGGACCTGGTCGGCCTCGGGCACTTGCTGGGCCTCTCTCCTGCCGGCGAAATCAATGCCTTGGCCTGCGCCAGGTTCCGTCATGATTTCGGGCACAGCCGGCTGTTCGTGCTTGCCAGTGGCCTGGAAAAACAACGTAGCGACAAGCATCGGGCGGCCGAAGAGCACCGCGGGCATCTATTGGGGGCCAAGCCGATGACCTATCTGCAACTGGCCAACCGCATGCATCAGGGCGCCGAGCTGTACAGTACCAACCTGACCGAAGGCTTTGGCTGGGACGCCTACCAGGCGCTGCATGGCGAGCGTGCACACTTGCTGTTCGCGCGCGATGATCATGGCTGGGTCCATGTAGCCAGCCCTGACAACCCGTTGCAGCCGCAACCGGGATGGACCTTGGTGGCATTGATCGAGCGAGCACCGGAGCCGTGATACTCAGGCGCCTGGAAGCACGGGCACCGGGCGCTTGTCCTCGTCGATGGCGACGAAGCTGAACACCCCATGGATCGCCCGGTCACGGCCATCCAGGTACATGTTCTCGACAAACACATCCACCTGCACCTGCAAGCTGGTATTGCCGACCTTGATCACCGTACCCACCAGCTCGACGATCGAGCCCGCCGGAATCGGGTGCTTGAAATCGATGCGGTCGGTAGACACGGTCACCAGCGGCAGGCGACAAAAGCGCGTGGCAGCGATGAACGACACTTCGTCCATCCAGGCCAGGGCGGTGCCGCCGAACAGGGTGTTGTGGTGGTTGGTGGTATTGGGGAACACCGCCTTGGTCACGCGGGTCACCGACAGTTCGGTGCGGCGCTGGATTTCCTGGTCTCGGGTCGTCATGGCATTCACATTTTCGGGGATTCAAAACGCAAAAAAGCAGCCCGAAGGCTGCTTCTTTCTCGCTAGGCGGCCTCGGCCACCGGGCAAACTGCACTCAGGACAGTTTTTCCTTGATGCGAGCGGCTTTGCCGGACAGGTCGCGCAGGTAGTACAGCTTGGCTTTACGCACGTCACCACGACGTTTCACGGCCAGGCTGTCGATTTGCGGGCTGTAGGTCTGGAAGGTACGCTCTACGCCAACGCCGCTGGAGATCTTGCGCACGGTGAAGGCGCTGTTCAGACCGCGGTTACGCTTGGCGATAACGACGCCTTCGAACGCCTGCAGACGGGAACGCTCACCTTCCTTCACTTTAACCTGAACGACAACGGTGTCGCCTGGTGCGAAGGTCGGGATTTCCTTGCTCATCTGCTCGGCTTCGAGCTGCTGGATGATCTTGTTGGTCATGCTGTGCTCCTAAGATGGATACGCGATCCACCATCGATACGTTTAACTATCGTCCCGCTCGCGGAGATATTCCTCGAGCAGCTTCTTCTCTTCTCCAGAAAGCGAGCGACTTTCCAGAAGATCGGCGCGTCGTTCGAAGGTCCTACCAAGGGACTGCTTCATCCTCCAACGCCGGATGTGTGCATGGTTGCCACTTAGCAACACGTCGGGAACACGCTGATCCGCATACACCTCAGGCCGGGTGTAGTGCGGGCAATCGAGCAGACCGTCGGTGAAGGAATCTTCTTCCGCCGAGTCCACATGCCCTAAAGCTCCGGGCAGCAGCCGCGTAACCGCATCGATCAGTACCATGGCCGGCAGCTCGCCACCGGAAAGCACATAGTCGCCAATCGACCACTCCTCATCGACATGAGCCTCGATAAAGCGCTCGTCGATGCCTTCATAACGACCGGCGATCAGGATCAACGATTCCTGTTCGGCCAGGCCTTTGACCGCCTGCTGAGTCAGCTTGCGGCCTTGTGGCGAAAGGTAGATCACCTTCGCCGCTGCTCCGGTCGCCTGCCTGGCGCTAACCAGGGCGTCTTCCAGAGGCTTGATTTTCATCACCATGCCCGGACCACCGCCAAACGGCCGATCATCTACCGTGTGGTGACGATCTGTGGTGTAGTCCCGCGGGTTCCAGCAAGTCACCTGAAGCAACCCCTGTTTCACCGCGCGGCTGGTAATGCCGTACTCCGTGATGGCCGAGAACATCTCGGGGAACAACGTGATGACGTCTACGCGAAGGTTACCCATCGTTTAGAAGTCCGCGTCCCATTCGACCCGCATCACGCCTGCTTCGAGGTCGATTGCCAGCACACATTGCTCCGTATAGGGCAACAGACGCTCGCGATCATCCAGGCTGCCTGCGCAGGGCTTGACCACCATTACATCGTTCGCACCGGTCTCCAACAGGTGATCGACCTTGCCGAACAGTTGTTCGTCCTGGTTGATGACCTTCAGACCTACCAACTGGTACCAGTAGTACTCGTCGGCAGCCAGGTTGGGCAAAAGGCTCCGCGGGATGCAGATTTCGTAACCGCTCAGAAGACGGGCTTCATCACGATCCTCGAGACCTTTCAGCTTCACGACCAGGCCCTTTTGGGAGCCACGACCGCTGACCAGCTCGACCTGCTTTACCTTGCCTTCGTGCCGAAGCGTCCAGCGCGGATAATCCAACAGGTTTTCAATCGGATCGGTAAAGGAATACACCTTCACCTCGCCGCGAACGCCGTGAACCGAAAAAATCTTGCCAACGACGATGAGGTCGTCAGCCTTTTCTGGCGTCGCGTTCATACTATTCAGGCAGCGGCCTTGGCAGCTTCCTTCAGCAGCTGAGCAACACGCTCAGACGGCTGTGCACCCTGGCTCAGCCAGTAGGTGACGCGCTCTTGGTTGACCGACAGCTTGACTTCGGCGCCAGCAGCGATCGGGTTGAAGAAACCTACGCGCTCAACGAAACGGCCGTCACGGGCGTTACGCGAGTTGGTCACGGTCAGGTGGTAGAATGGGCGCTTTTTCGAGCCGCCACGGGCCAGACGAATGGTTACCATGTGAACATCGTTCCTATAGTCGGTGCTGCAGTTGATACAGCAGCTGGTACTGCAAATCTGAATGCCAAATAGGCACACGGGTGCCCAAAAGGCCGCATATTCTCGGGGAATACACGGACATTTGCAAATGACTTTTTCGGCAAGACCTCGCCCTGCCGTCCAGATTTGCCGGTTGCGCCGCGAAATTCGCGGCCGTTGCCCCGCTACAGCGGGGATTCTGGGCGCTTGCCAGACAAAAGGCAGGCACCCGGATCAGGGGTTACAGCTTTGGCATGCCGCCACCTGGCAGCATCCCACCGAGGCCGCGCATCATCTTGGCCATGCCGCCTTTGGCAGAAAACTTCTTCATCATCTTCTGCATCTGCTTGTGCTGCTTGATCAGCCGCCCGATGTCCTGCACCTGGGTACCGGAACCCAATGCAATACGGCGCTTGCGCGAACCGCTGATCAGGTCAGGGTCACGGCGCTCGGCCGGGGTCATGGAGTTGATGATCGCTTCCATCTGCTTGAACTGCTTTTCGGCCGCGCCTTGGGCGTTGCCCATTTGTGAGAGGTTGACCCCACCGATGCTCGGCAGCTTGTCCATCAGGCCGCCGAGGCCGCCCATGTTCTTCATTTGCTGCAACTGGTCGCGGAAGTCTTCGAGGTCGAAGCCCTTGCCCTTCTTCAGCTTCTTGGCCAGCTTGTCGGCCTTGGCCTTGTCGATGGTCTGCTCGGCCTGCTCGATCAGGCTGAGCACGTCGCCCATGCCGAGGATGCGCGAAGCGACGCGGTCGGGGTGGAACGGCTCGAGTGCCTCGGTCTTCTCACCCATACCGATGAACTTGATCGGCTTGCCGGTGATTGCACGGACCGACAGCGCGGCACCGCCACGGGCGTCACCGTCGACCTTGGTCAGCACCACACCGGTCAGCGGCAGCGCCTCGCCAAACGCCTTGGCGGTGTTGGCGGCGTCCTGGCCGGTCATGGCGTCGACCACGAACAGCGTCTCGACCGGTTTGACGGCCGCGTGCAGCGCCTTGATCTCGTCCATCATGTCGGCGTCGATGTGCAGACGGCCGGCGGTGTCGACGATGACCACGTCGATGAACTTCAGCTTGGCTTCACGGATGGCAGCTTCGGCGATGGCCACCGGTTTCTGGCTGATATCGGACGGGAAGAAGGTGACGCCAATATCGTTGGCCAGTGTTTCCAACTGCTTGATCGCCGCAGGGCGATAGACGTCGGCAGATACCACCATCACACTCTTTTTCTTGCGCTCTTTAAGGAAGCGCGCAAGCTTGCCGGCGGTGGTGGTCTTACCGGCGCCCTGCAGGCCCGCCATCAGTACGACAGCAGGCGGGGCGGCGTTCAGTGCGAGGTCTTCGTTGGCCGCGCCCATCAGGCTTTCCAGCTCGGCCTGGACGATCTTCACGAAGGCCTGGCCCGGGGTCAGGCTGCGCGACACCTCGGTACCGACCGCACGATCCTTGACGCTGTTGACGAAATCCTTGACTACCGGCAGGGCGACGTCGGCCTCGAGCAGGGCCATGCGCACTTCGCGCAGCGTGTCCTTGATGTTGTCTTCGGTCAGCTTGGCCTTGCCGGTGACATGGCGCAGCGTCTGTGACAGGCGGTCGGTCAGGTTTTCGAACATGGTGATCCTTTCAGGCCCAGTAAAGCCGAGGTTTGTCAGGTGCCAGGGGGGAACTACCCACCCGCCGGGCACAGCAAGGCGGCGATTATAGCGAAGTGCAGCGGCGACGCACACCTTGGTAGATATTCGGTGGCTGTGCTGGCCTCTTCGCGGGCCCGCCCGCTCCCACAGGATCCTCACTGCTTGCAGGCCTGCGCCATACCTGCGGAAGCGGGCGTGCCCGCGAATGCCCTGACACAAGCCTTCAGTCTTCCTTGATCAGCGGAATCTATGCCAAACTCCGTCTCTTTAAGGCTCGCCAACCAGGACTTATGGTCTCCTCTCCCAGCCTCATCCCCAACCTGATCGCTGCCGGCCTATATATAGCGGCGGCCATCTACCAGGGCTCATACCTGTCCCAGGGCCGCAAGGCCGACAAGCGCCTGCTTGGCCTGCTGGGTGTCATCGCGGTCCTGGCCCAGGCCGGCGCACTGTTCTTCCAGCTGATCACCCCGCTGGGCCTGAGCCTGGACTTCTTCAGCGCCGCCAGCCTGATCGCCGTGGCCGTCATCTCCCTGACCCTGCTGGCCTGCCTGCGCATACCCGTGGAAAACCTGTTGGTGCTACTGTTCCCGCTGGGTGCGGTGACCGCGCTGCTGGCCCAGTTCGCACCACCCGGCACGGTACCGCTGATCAACGAAGAACCCGGCATCCTTGCGCACATCCTGTTGTCGATCCTGGCCTACGGGCTGTTCACCATCGCGGTGTTCCAGTCGCTGCTGTTGCTGCTGCAGGACCGCCAATTGAAGAACAAGCACCCGTCCGGGCTGATCCGTAACTTCCCGCCACTGCAAACCATGGAAAGCCTGCTGTTCGGCTTCCTCTGGGCCGGCTGGTGCCTGCTGTCGCTGTCGCTGATCTCCGGCTGGCTGTTCCTCGACAACCTGTTCGCCCAGCACCTGGTGCACAAGACCTTGCTGGCCTGTGTCGCCTGGGTGGTGTTCAGCGTGCTGCTGTGGGGCCGCACCCGCCTGGGTTGGCGAGGCCACATGGCCATCCGCTGGACACTGGCCGGTTTCTGCCTGCTGATGCTGGCCTATTTCGGCAGCAAGCTGGTTCGCGAATTCATCTTGCATATCTGACGGCCGCCCATGGATACCCTGCCGTACGCACCGCTATTCGGCACTCTGGCACTGGCCCTTTTGTGGTCAGCGCTGTTCACCGCAGTGGATGCTGCCCGCCTGCAGCTCAATGGCGCACTGCGCGCCGGCGAAGACGGCCAGCCCGTACTGCCAGCCCAGGCCTTGGTGCTGTGCGCCAGCCTGGGCAAGCTGCTGGTACTGGGGCTGGCCTGCCTGGTCGGCCAGCGCCAGAGTGGCGAGCACGGCTTCTGGCTGGCAGGCCTGGCCGCCACCCTTGCCTTGCTGGTTTTTGCCGAATACCTGCCGCGACGCCTGGCCCGGCGTAACCCGCAGGCGTTCGTGAGCCTTGGCGCCAGCCTGCTGAAAGTGCCCCTCGCACTGCTGCAGCCACTGGCCTGCCTGCTGGACGGCACCGCCAAGCTGATTTTGCGCCCGTTCCGTGCACAGCCCACAGCGGTGGCCCTGCACACGCAGGATAGCGATGACTTCGATGAGGATGAACAGCACGAAGCGCCTCGCCATGGCCTGCTCGACGGCCTGCAATCGCTGGACAAGATCACCGTCAACGACATCCTGGTGCCGCGCAACGAAGTGGATGGCATCAACCTCGACGAGCCGATCGAGCGCATCATCGAGCAGTTGATCGTCAGCCGCCACACCCGCCTGCCGGTCTACCACAACGATATCAACCAGGTCGAAGCGATCCTCAACACCAAGCTGATCAGCCACCTCTTGCCCAAGGCCGGGCTGACCCTCGAAGCGCTGCACGGCGCCTGCTACGAGCCCTATTTCGTACCGGAAAGCACGCCCCTGCAAATGCAGTTGTTGAACTTCCACAAGCAACAACGCCGCTTGGGCGTGGTAGTGGACGAGTACGGCGAAGTACTGGGTATCGTCACCCTGGAAGACATTCTCGAAGAGATCGTCGGCGAGTTCGAGGACGAGCAAAGCCTGGATAACCCGCATGTCCACCCGCAGCCCGATGGCACCTTCGTCATCGATGGCACCGCTTCGTTACGCGAAATCAACCGCACCCTGGGCTGGCACCTACCCTGCGACGGCGGGCCGAAAACCCTCAACGGGCTGGTGACCGAAGCGCTGGAAAGCATCCCGGAAAGCGCTGTTTGCCTGAAGATAGGCCGCTATCGCCTGGAAATCCTTGAAACAGAGGACAATTGTGCCAGCAAGGTACTGGTGTGGACCGTGACCCGATAGCTATACTCGGGTCACGCTTACCCAGCCCCGCCGTCACGCCTGCTACCCGCACCCGGCGCTCCACGGCCAGTCCGCTCCACTGATACGCCCTGCGGTCCTGCGTCAATACCCCGAACAGTACCCGCCCCGCCCCTACCCCCCCTTGGGCCATCGTCAGTCGGGCGCACACAACGAAACGCTCCGGCGTCCGCGTAACCGTGCCTTTTACATGGCAAGCCATCGCGGGCCAAGCCCATGGAGCCGGACCAGACTGTCAGGGACTTACTCAATGACAAGCAGTACTTACGCCCAAGCGCCTGCCGCGCCAGTCAACTCGCCTGCGCGGGTAGCCACTGCCAGCTTCATCGGCACCGCCATCGAGTTCTATGATTTCTATGTCTACGCCACCGCCGCAGCCCTGGTGATCGGCCCGGTGTTCTTCCCGTCCGGGTCGGGCACCGCGCAAATGCTGGCCGCCTTCCTCACCTTCGGTATCGCCTTCCTCGCCCGCCCACTGGGCTCGGCATTGTTCGGCCATTTTGGCGACCGCATCGGCCGCAAGTCGACGCTGGTTGCCTCGCTGCTGCTGATGGGCGTATCCACCACCGCCATCGGCGTGCTGCCGGGCTATGACAGCATTGGCGTGTGGGCGCCGATCATTCTCTGCCTGCTGCGCTTTGGCCAAGGCCTGGGCCTGGGCGGCGAATGGGGTGGAGCGGCCCTGCTGGCCACCGAAAACGCTCCGGAAGGCAAGCGTGCCTGGTTCGGCATGTTCCCACAGTTGGGCCCTTCAATCGGTTTCCTGGCTGCCAACGGCCTGTTCCTGACTCTGGCCCTGGTGCTCAGCGACGAGCAGTTCCGCGAGTGGGGCTGGCGCATTCCGTTCCTGCTCAGCGCCGCACTGGTACTGGTTGGTCTGTATGTGCGCCTGAAGCTCGAAGAGAGCCCGGTGTTTGCCAAGGCCGTTGCCCGCCACGAGCGGGTGAAAATGCCGGTGGTCGACCTGTTCTCCAAATACTGGCTGCCAACCCTGCTGGGCGCTGCGGCCATGGTGGTGTGCTATGCACTGTTCTACATTTCCACGGTGTTCTCGTTGAGCTACGGCGTGACCACACTGGGCTACAGCCGCGAAACGTTCCTTGGCCTGCTGTGCTTCGCGGTGGTGTTCATGGCCCTGGCCACACCATTGTCGGCCTGGCTCAGTGACCGTTACGGGCGCAAGCCGGTACTGATCGTCGGCGGCCTGCTGGCGATAGCGTCGGGCTTTACCATGGAGCCACTGCTGACTTCGGGATCGACCACGGGTGTGGCGCTGTTCCTGGCCATCGAGCTGTTCCTGATGGGCGTGACCTTTGCGCCGATGGGGGCACTGCTGCCAGAGCTGTTCCCGACTCACGTGCGGTATACCGGTGCCTCGGCGGCGTATAACCTGGGCGGTATCGTCGGCGCCTCGGCGGCTCCGTTCTTTGCCCAGAAGCTGGTGAGCATGGGCGGGTTGAGCTGGGTGGGGGGCTATGTGTCGGTAGCGGCGGTGATCAGCCTGATTGCCGTGCTGTGCCTGAAAGAGACGCGCAATACCGCGCTGTAAGCCACTGGGGCCGCTTTGCGGCCCCAGCACTCTCGGATCAGAACTCGACCTTGACCGCCTGCGAAGCACGGGTCGCCTTGGCCCGCGCCAGTTCGACCGATTCGTCACGCGCCAGGCACACACCCATGCGGCGGGTGCCATTGATTTCCGGCTTGCCGAACAGGCGAATGGCGGTATCCGGCTCGCTCAGCGCTGCGCCCAGGTTGGCGAAGCTGGCCTGTTGGGACTGGCCTTCGGGCAAGATCACTGCCGAGGCCGACGGGCCGAACTGACGCACCACCGGAATCGGCAGGCCGAGAATGGCGCGGGCATGCAGGGCAAATTGCGACAGGTCCTGGGAAATCAGGGTGACCAGACCGGTGTCATGCGGGCGCGGCGACACTTCACTGAACCACACCTGGTCGCCCTTCACGAACAGTTCTACACCAAACAGGCCGCGACCGCCGAGGGCATCGGTGACCGCCTTGGCCACGCGCTGCGATTCGGCCAACGCCTTCGGGCTCATGGCCTGTGGCTGCCAGGACTCCTGGTAATCGCCCTTCTCCTGACGGTGGCCGACGGGCTCGAGGAAGGTGGTGCCGCCCACGTGGCGCACGGTCAGCAGGGTGATTTCATATTCGAAGTCGATGAAACCCTCGACGATCACCCGGCCCTTGCCAGCGCGGCCGCCTTCCTGGGCATAGTCCCACGACGTCTGCAGGTCAGCATCGCTGCGCAGCAGGCTCTGGCCCTTGCCCGACGAGCTCATCACCGGTTTGACCACGCACGGGTAACCCAGGTCGGCTACGGCCTTGGCGTAGTCTTCATAGGTGTCGGCGAAGTGGTACGGCGAGGTTGGCAGGTCCAGCTCTTCGGCAGCCAGGCGGCGGATGCCTTCGCGGTTCATGGTCAACTGGGTGGCGCGGGCGGTCGGCACCACGGTGAAACCTTCGTTTTCCAGCTCGACCAGGGTGGCGGTGGCGATGGCTTCGATTTCCGGAACGATGTAATGCGGCTTCTCGGCTTCGATCACCGCGCGCAGGGCAACGCCATCGAGCATATTGATCACATGGCTGCGGTGCGCCACCTGCATTGCCGGAGCATTGGCGTACCGGTCGACGGCGATTACTTCGACGCCCAGGCGCTGCAGTTCGATTACCACTTCCTTGCCCAGCTCGCCACAGCCGCAGAGCAGTACACGGGTCGCGGTAGGCGACAATGGGGTTCCGATACGGGTCATTTCAGGTCCTCGAAGGCATCCGGGGCCGCACCAGGCTAGGCGCCACCCGCTGAAAAAGGACCGCTATTCTACACCATCAACCGGCGACGGCGGCCCGCCGGGCACGAAATGCCATGGCCAGCCACACCGCCGTTACACCGGCGAACTTCGAGGCCATCGCGGTGCCGATCACTGCCGGGGTCAGAGCGCCGATCATGCCGAAGAAAATGAAGGTATCCACCGGGATGCTCAGCGCCGAGCTGAGCCACAGGCGGTCGCGCAACGGCCGACGGGTGATGCTGAACACCAGCCAGTCAATCAGTTCGGAAATGAAAAATGCGCTGGCGCTGGCCAGCGCGATCGCCGGCTCCGAAGTGACGTAGGACAGCACCAGTGCCACCAGCATGGCGAACAGGGCGCCATGACCGAAACGGGTCTGTACCATGTCGCGCAGGATAAACACCAGGCCGCCCCAGGCGGACCAGATGATGTCCAGGTGCGGGGCACTGGAGAAAGCGTAGTTGATCAGTACTACGCTGCTGATGTAGGCAATCAGATAGAACATGGCGGGCAGTCTGTGGGCAAGCCGCACAGATTACCGCTGGGCCGTTCGCGGGTAAACCCGCTCCCACAGATGTTGTGAGGCCCGAAAGGCTGACGCTGTACCTGTGGGAGCGGGCGTGCCCGCGAAGCTGCCACTGCGGTGCATGGCACCGGCTTCGCCGGTGTTCGCCGGCACGCCCGCCCCCACAGGTTCGCGTCAGGCCTGCAAGATGAGGCCGGCTTCTACTGCCCGTTCATGGCAACGCTTGAGCACCGCCCGACGCTCATCATTGCCCATCCGCCCCCAGCGACCAATCTCCGCCACGGTACGCTGGCAGCCGGTGCAGATATCCTGCTCGTCCAGCGCACAAATGCTCACACACGGCGAAGCCACCGGCCGCTCGACCACTTCACTCATCATCAACCACCAGATCCCGCGCATAGCGCTGGGCATTGTGCACGTAATGTGCGGCACTGGCTTCAAGCATGCGCTTCTGCTGCTCGGTCAGTTCGCGTACCACCTTGCCCGGCGAGCCCATCACCAGCGAACCATCCGGGATTTCCTTGCCCTCGGCAATCAGTGCGTTGGCGCCGATGATGCAGTGTTTGCCGATGCGCGCACCATTGAGGATCACTGCGTTGATACCGACCAGGCTGAAGTCGCCCACCGTGCAGCCATGCAACATGGCGTTGTGGCCAACGGTCACGCCCTTGCCCAACGTCAGTGGCGAGCCCATGTCAGTGTGCATCACCGTGCCATCCTGCACGTTGCTGCCTTCGCCGATATCGATCAGCTCGTTATCCCCGCGCAACACCGCGCCAAACCACACACTGGCATTGGCTTGCAGGCGCACGCTGCCAATGAGCGTGGCGTTGGGTGCGGTCCAACTGGTGGGGTGGCTCTCGACCCGCAGGTCACCCAGGCGATATTTCATGCTTATTCCTCAGGCTGCGACGCAGACGGCGGGTCAGGCCCCGCTCAATTTTTGATGTAACGCTCCGGCGGCTGATGCAGGCTGATACCGGCATCGAACAGCAGGTTGACCAACTCGACGATCATGATCGCCGACAACCCCCAGATCTTGTATTCGCCATAGCGATAGCTTGGCACGAACCAGCTACGGCCCTGGTAATCGATACGGTGGGTATGGTCACGCGGGTCCTGGCGGAAGAACTCCAGCGGCACGGTGAACACTGCCGCAATCTCGGCATCATTGGCGCGATATTCGACGAAGTCGGGAATAAGCCCGACGAATGGCGTCACTTTCAGGCCATGTAGCGAGATCAGTGGACTGAGCGGGCCAATCACCTCCACCAGGCCAGGGGGCAGGCCTATTTCTTCTTCAGCCTCGCGCAGGGCAGTAAACACCAGGTCCGGGTCTTCCGGGTCCCGACGGCCACCGGGAAAGGCCACTTCACCACCGTGGGTAGACAGACCCTTGGCGCGCAGGGTCAAAACCAGTTCGGGCGCTTCGCTGCGGGTAATGGGCAAGAGGACCGCCGCTTCAGGGAACCGTCTGTCGGTTTCCAATGACGCGGGTTGGTGGTTGCTCATTCGGCGAAGTAGCTCGTCCAGCATTGCGCACGCTCGTATCCAGGTCCTGTGTTGCATGATGCACCAAAGCCGCGAAGCACCCAAGCCCCAGCGCTTGCGGCGGCACGGTGGCCGCGCCAAGATAGCCTTGAACATAAGGAACCACACATGAAATTCTGCAGCGCGTGCGGCCAACCGGTCACTCAGCAGATCCCCGAGGGCGACAGCCGCCTGCGGTACGTCTGCGGCTCTTGCCAGACCATCCACTACCAGAACCCCAACATCGTGGCCGGTGTGCTGCCGACCTGGGGTAGCCAGGTGTTGCTGTGCCGCCGCGCCATCGAACCGCGCCGGGGCTTCTGGACCCTGCCCGCCGGTTTCATGGAAAACGGCGAAACCCTCGACCAGGCCGCGCGTCGCGAAACCGTCGAGGAAGCCTGCGCCCGGGTCGGGCCGACATCCCTGTACCAGCTGTTCGATCTACCGCACATCAGCCAGGTGCATGTGTTCTTTCGCGCCGAGTTGGCGGACCTGGACTTTGCCGTCGGTGTGGAAAGCCTGGAGGTACGCCTGTTCGAAGAACATGAGATACCGTGGGACGAGCTGGCTTTCCGCACCGTCACCCGCACACTAGAATGCTACTATCGCGACCGCATCGGCCAGCACTACCCCATAGGCCATGAATACCTGCCGCCGATGAACGTGTCGCCACACACCTAAAAGCCTTCAGGGATACTGTTCCATGCGCTGGTTGCTTGCCTTCTTCTGCCTTTGCGTTACCTCGGTGTCCCAGGCGGCCTTCACCGAAACCATCATCCGCAAGCCCGTGCCGGCAGCGCAATCCCCATCGCCTTCGCAGCAAGCCATGCAACCGTTGATCGACAAGGTGCTGGTGATCAAGTCCGAGCGCCGGCTGCAGCTGATCAGCCGTGGCGAGCCGCTGAAAACCTACCGCATCTCGCTGGGCAAGCAGCCCAAGGGTGCCAAGGAACGCGAAGGCGACAAGAAAACCCCAGAGGGCTTGTACTGGCTGGACTGGCGCAAGCAGAGCGACCGCTTCAACCTGGCCATGCACATCAACTATCCGAACATCAGCGATGCCGCCCGCGCGACCCGGGCAGGGGTGAATGCCGGCAGCATGATCATGATTCACGGCACGCCGATCAACGATGAATACCCGGAATGGTACTTCCATACCCTGGACTGGACGGATGGTTGCATCGCCATGCGCAACCGCGACATGCAGGAAGTGTGGGATCTGGTACGGGATGGAACGCTGATCGAGATCCGGCCTTGATATAGAGCCTTCCGGTAAAGGTTGTAGGAACCTTCCCACCGTTTTGCGAGAACCTGCCTTACAGGTGCTTAGGCAGGGTACTGCATCCAGGCGAATGACTTAATTTTTAGCATCCACGCAGACGAGTACGAAAACCGTACATCATTTGCGGGGTGCTTCAATGCCGTGCCTGATTCACCGCATCGCCCATTGGCTGTCGGCCGGTTGCCTTTCTGGCTTGCTGTCCATCCCCCAGGTGCTGGCCGACGACCCTGCCAGCCAGCAGCTGCGCGATCAACAGCAGGGGCTGCGGCAGCTGGAGCAACAGCAGCGGCTGGAACGCTGGCAGCGTATACCCGCCCCGGTTGAACCGACCAACACCACCACTTCCCGCCGCCCGCACGACGATCACTGCTGGGCAGTCGATGGCGTGCGCGTGGCTGGCATGCACCGGCTTTCGAGCTCGGCACTGGCGCCGACGCTCCGTGCTTTCACACCTGCCTGCATGGGCATCGCCGACATCAACCGGCTGCTCAAAGCCATCACCCAACGCTATGTTCAAGCCGGCTACCCAACCAGCCGACCCTACCTGCGGCAGCCCCCAGAAGAGGGCATGCCGCTGGACATCGTCATTGTCGAAGGTTTTGTCGAAACCATCGAACTGGCAGGCCCCGACTTGCCGTTGTCCCTCTCCAGCGCCTTCCCTGGCCTGCTCGGGCAGCCACTGTACCTGCCCGACCTTGAGCAAGGCCTGGACCAGCTCAACCGCCTACGCGCCTATGAGCTGGGCGCCACCCTGCTGCCCGGCGAACTGCAGGGCGGCACCCGCGCGGTCGTGCAGCCAGGCAAGGTTGGTTCACGCTGGCACCTGGACAGCCGCTTCGACAACCGGGGCAGCGAGCTGACCGGCCGCCACCGCCTCAACCTCGGTATTGGCCTGGACAGCCCGCTTGGCCTCAATGATGAGCTGCGCCTGTCGTTGACCCGTACGGTGCTCGATACGCCCGGCCAAAGCCAAGGCATATCGCTGTACTACAGCATCCCCTATGGCGCCTGGACCTTTGCCCTCAGCGCCAGCCAGCTAAGTTATCAAGCCCCCCTCCCCTACAGCGACAAGGCTGCCGACGGCAGCAGCAGCTATCAGGGCCTGAGTATCGAGCGGGTATTGTGGCGCAACCAGCAAGGCATGCTCAGCGCCAGCGCCCGGCTGGACCGCAAGCAACTGGTCAACCGCAGCGCAGGCGCGGTTATCGTCCAGCAGAGCCCGACGCTGACCACGGTAGAGGCCGGCATCAACCTGCTGTGGCTCGAGAGTGGCTTGTGGAACGGCTACTTCGGCGTTGCCCAAGGCATTGACGCATTGGGTGCCGACCGTTCGCCACTAGGTGCTCAACGCCTGCGCCCGGACTTTCGCAAGTACCGCGCCAACCTGCTGCACCTGCGTCAAGGTCCGGCACCCAGCCCTTGGCGCTGGCAGAGCGAGCTGGCCATGCAGTACAGCAGCGACCCGTTACCTGCCGTCGAACAACTGCTGGTCAGCGACGATTCGGCTGTCCGTGGCTTTCGTCTGCACACTTACTCCGGTGCCAGCAGCGCCGTCTGGCGCAATACGTTCAGCCAAGCGCTGCCACTGACCTGGGCCCACCCCTTCGAGATACGCCCCTACATCGGCCTGGACCAGGGCTGGGTTCGTACCGCCGAAGGCAAACCGTCACAGCGCCTGGCCGGGGCCGCCGCAGGGTTGGAACTGAGCCTGCCCGGCAGCCGCTTGCGCCTGGACTACCAACGCGCCTTGTACACCAGCGACCTGCCCCGCCCGCGGCTGGAGCCCGGCTTCTGGGTGCTGGACTGGACCCTGAACATCTGATTCACCCACAACAAAGAGAACGAGAAAATGCAAACACTCTCGCAGTTACCGCCTGTTCGCCCGGATACCTTGCGCTGGGCAATCTTCTTCGCTGTGTTCGGGCCCAGCGCCGCACTGGCTCAGACTGGGCTCGAAGCAGCCAGCGGCCCCGGGGGTACCCCGGTCATCCACAACGGCCACGGGGTGCCGGTCATCGACATCGTGCCGCCCAACGCCAGGGGGCTGTCACATAACCAGTTCATCGACTACAACGTTGGCACCCCAGGCCTGGTGCTGAACAACGCCACCGCAGCCGGGCAATCGCAACTGGCCGGTGCCCTGGCGGCCAACCCGCAGTTTCAGGGCCAGGCCGCCTCGACCATTCTTAACGAAGTGGTCAGCCGCAACGCCTCGCTGATCGAGGGGCCACAGGAAATCTTCGGGCGCCCGGCCGACTACATACTGGCCAACCCCAATGGCATCACCCTCAATGGCGGCAGTTTCATCAATACCACCCGCGCGGGCTTCGTGGTGGGCACACCGCAATTCGAGGAACAGCAACTCAGGTACCTCGATACGCTCACTGCCAGTGGCACCCTGCAGGTACTGGAGCGTGGTCAGGACAATGCCGGTGGCGCGCTCGAACTGATCGCACCGCGCGTAGACAGCAAAGGCCTGCTCATGGCCAGCGAAACGCTCGACATCACCGTCGGTCGCAACCGTATCGACAGCCGCAGCGGCGAGGTGGTCGAACACCTGCCCAGCCCCTCTTCGAGCATTGACGCCAGCCTGTTCGGCGCCATGCGCGCCGGGCGTATCCGTGTGGTAAGTACTGCCGAAGGCGCGGGTGTGCGTGTGGGGGCCTCGCAGATTCTGGGCACCGAGGGGGTCGACATCAGCTCGGCCGGGGGCCTGCATGTCAGCGGCACTGGCGACCGCCCGACCGAGCTGCGCAGCGAGCGTGGCCTACTGAAACTCACCGCTGCCGATGACCTGATGCTTGAAACGGTTGACGGCCAGGCCCAGCGAATCGAAGCAAGGGCCGGCAAGAAGCTCACACTGGATGCCAAGACAATCGAGCACATCAAGCACGACAGTGATAGCTGGAACAAGAAGTTCTGGTTCGTCACCCGCGAAACCTACAACAGCAAAACCACCACCACCCACCAACAGCAACAGGGCAGTCAATTGCTGGGCACTGACAGCGTGCTGCTGCAGTCCGGCGACGACATGCGCATGACCGCAGCGAAGCTGGACGCCGGTAACGAGCTGACGGTCGACAGCGGTGCCGGCCTGGACATCATCGCCGGCATCGACAGCAAGCGCATCGAACAGCAGGTGCGTCATCGCAAGGACTTATGGCGCGGTGACAGCGATAGCAACCAGCTCAAGGAAACCGCAAAGGGCAGTACCCTGAGCGCCGGGCACATGTCGATAAAGGCAAGCGACAACCTCAACGTGCAGGGCAGCAGCCTGCACAGCCGCGGCGATCTGGCTATCCAGGCAAAACAGGCAGACATCGGCACCACCACCCTGCAGGAACACGGCACCCAACGCGACTACCGAGGCGACCTGGTGTCCGGCACATTCTTTGGTGACCGCAAAGGTAACGACACCGAGGGCCAGGTCGTCGCGGGCAGCACGGTAACCAGCGATGGCGAGCTCACCGTGAGAGCCGACCAGGTTGCCATCAAAGGCAGCACCGTGTTCGGCAAACAGGACGCGGTGCTCTACAGCGAGAACGGCTCGCTGGCCATCGAGGCAGACCATGGCAGCACGACCTCCACCCAGCGCACCAGCGACAGTAAGCTGTTCGGCCTGATCGGCAGCAAGCACGAAAGCACGGACCGCAAACAGCAGGTACTGGTCAGCGACGTCAGCTCGACCAGCAACCTGCGCCTGGCCAGCGCCGAAGAGATGCGCATCCAGGGCGCCAAGGTCGAAGCTGGCAAGCACCTGCAAGTCGAGGCCAAAGGCGACCTGCTGATTGGCAGTGCGCAATCGGTCGATGAACGCGAAACCCGCGACCAACAACGGGGTTTCACGGCCAGCGCCAGACAGACCCAGGAAGCCGAGGATGGCAAGCCCGAGTCCCGCCAGTATGCGGCTGGCGTGGCCTATGAGGTCGTTACCACCACCGGCAAGCAGCGCGCGACCACCCAGGTTGCCAGTGAGCTCAAAGGCGCCTCGGTGGGCATGAGCAGCGGCGCGCACCTGCAGGTCAACGGCAGCAAGGTCCAGGCCACTGCCGGCGACCTCGATGTGCAGGCGCGGGAAGTGACACTGGGGGCGACCCGCAACGACCGTGACACAGCCACCAGCACCACCGAAAGCGGTGGCGGGTTGACGGTAACCGGTGGCATCGACCGTCTGGGCAGTTTGTTCGAAGGCCATCACAATCGCGAGGTGCAAGCCGAACGCGAAAGCAAGGTGCAGCGCAGCGAGTTGCAGGCCAGCGGCGATCTGAAATTGCGCAGTGATTCACTGCTCACCGAGGCCGCGCACGTCGAGGCCGGCAACACCCTGCAGGTGACCGCCGAACGCATCGACAACCGTGCGGTGCAGGATACCCATGAACATGAACAAACCCGTGACGACTGGTCGGGTAGCCTGGGCGCCAGCATCGAATACCGCGACCTGACCCGCCCTATCGAGCGCCTGGTGCTGGGTGAGGAAGCCCCGCGCTTCCAGCAAGCCTCACCCGAAGACGCCATGGCGCCGCCCAGCGTGGGTGCCGACATGACGGTCGAACACCTCAAGCGCCTGGAAAACCAGCGCCGTGGCATTGCTCAGGTCAGCGAGTTGTCCGCAGCAAAGGTCGAGGTCAAGGCTGAGACACTGGCCGACCAGGGCACAGCCTGGCGGGCCAATGCCGGCTCGCTGAAGATTGAGGCGCAGCAACACCAGATGAACGCCGCCGAAAATACCCAGGAAACCACCGTTCAACGTCTGGCCTATGGTGGCGACGCGCGCCTGGACACCAGCACCGGCGAGGACCTGAATGTTCGCGCCGCCGGCAAAGGGGGTTCGCTGGATAAAAAGGATATTGCCAGCAGCGCTGTGCCCGGTAGCCTTTACGGGCAACAGGGTATTCAGGTACAGCTGGGCAGCGATGGCCGCTACGAAGGGGCCCACATCGATGGCGGTGAAGGCAGCGTGGTCATGCACAGTGCCGGGTCGCTGGCCTTTCCCCAGGCGACCGACCAGGCCGAACAGCAGTCACGCCAGCTCGATGGCAATGCCTGGGCCAAAGTCGGCAACCGCCCGGGCAGCACCGGTGTCGATGGCCGGGGTTATCTGGAGCATGGCCAGAAGCTGAGCACGCAGGGCAAGGCTCAAGTGGCACAAATCGACGCCAAGGGCGAGGTAAAGCTGACCAGCACAGGCGACCTGTTGCTCGAAGGCACGCGCATTGGTAGCCGCGAGGCCAAGGCCGGCGACATACAGGTGCAAAGTGGCGGCCAGTTGCAGGTCAAGGCGGCCAGCAATACCCAGCAAGCCGCAGGCAGCAACCTGGGTGGCGGCATGGAGCTGGCGGCCAAGGCTGGCCAGACCAAGGGGGGAGCCATCGGCGGCCACTTCAGCCACGGCAAGCAAGACGAACAAGCACGGCAGGCGGTCGATGCCCAGTTTGCCAGCAACGGCACACTGACCCTGAGCAGCAGCGCCCGCGAGGACATCGCCCTGCACCTGCAAGGTCTGCAGGCCTCGGCCGAACAGATAACCCTCGACGCCTCGAATGGCGGCATGCTGGTTGAAGCCTCTTCCAGCCAGGAGCGACGCGACAACCTCGACATCTCGGCCGGCGCCGGTTTCAACATGGCCAAGGGCGCGTTGGACACCCGCGGTCTGCATGGCCGGCTCAAGGTTGAGCTCGACAAGCGCGACAACCTCACCTGGAATACCAGTGACCTGCGCGCCGAGCGCATCGACCTGCAAAGCCGTGGCGATACCCGCATCGAGAGTGCCACCCTGGATGCAGGGCATATTGGCGGCACAATCGACGGTGACCTGCGCATCGCCAGCCTCAAGGACAGCGTCGACACCCTGAGCGTGAAGGGCGATGTCAGGCTAAGCCAGGAGAAAAACCCGCAGGGCTATGTCAACGCGGCCAAATCGGTGGCTGGCCCGCTGGGAGGCAAGGTCGAGAAAACGGCCGGTTCGGCCCTGAGCAAGGCAGACCCAGGGTTCTCGCCGACCGTCAGCCTCGACGTGTCGCATGCACAGCGCGACAACGTGGCGCGTCAGACCACGCTTAAAAGCAGCGACGGCATAGACCTGCAGGTCGGTGGCAACGCTCATCTGGTGGGGGCACGCTTGCAGTCGGCCAAGGGTGACGTGAGGCTCGACGCCAACTCGGTCACCCAGGAAACGCTAAGCGGTAATGACTATCGCCGAGACCTGTCGCTGGATGCGTCCAACTCACCGGTGGATCTGGGCACGGCAATCGCCGAGATAGCCAAAAGCAAAATGGCGGCGGATGGCGAAAATGCGCTGGACCTGGGCGTGTTGAGGACCAGTGGGCATAGTCGCAGCGAGCAATGGGTTTCGAGCATGCAGGGCAAGAAGCACTAAGACGCCATCGCGGCCCAGGCCATTTGGGGATGTCAGAAATCTTGTGCCCTGCTGCTGACACCCCGGCCGCGTGTCTCCCGCTTCCACAGCGAATACCACAGCCCCTGGGCTTGTGATTTCTCTGCGGGAGCGGGCTTGCCCGCGAAGAGGCCGGCACAGGTCAAGCCAGTCTGTGCAGCCCCCGCCACCGATCCAGCCCAAGCAACACCAGCCCTATCCCCCAGAAACCCGCCAGCACCCCGAGCGCATTGAGCATCACCTGCCCATACCCCAGGCTCGCCACATCGATAAACGGGTAGGCATACACGCCAATCTCGCTCCCCCGCCACAGCGCATAACCAAAGTAGACCGCCGGGTACACCGCCCATACCAGCAAATGCCATAGCCGCAAACTGCCCTTGGGCACTTCGCACCACCAGTACAAGGCATACAGCACCGGCATCACGTCGTGCAGCAACTCGTCCGCCAGCCATTGCCAACCCTGTGGTTGCCACAAATGGCGCAGCAGCACGCTGTAGGCCAGCGCCACCAGCACGATACTGACGGCCACTGCAGAGCTTACCGAGGGCGACAGGAAAAAGCGTTTGCCACGACCTTCCCGACCGAACGCGGCATAGCTGAGCACCGTCGCCACCAGGGTATTGGTAAGCACGGTGAAGTAGCCGAACACATTGATCAGGCCGCCAATCAGGCTGGCCTGCTCTTGCCAACGCGCCAGCAGCACCAGGTTCACCTGCACGGCCAGGCCGAACCAGCCCAGCACAGCCATGCCGGTCAGCCAGGGGCGACGCGACATGTCAGGCCTGGCGCTGCAGCTTCACGTACAGCTGCTCGACCTTTTCCCGCGCCCACGGTGTTTTGCGCAGGAACGTCAGGCTCGACTTGATGGTCGGGTTGCTCTTGAAGCAGCGCACATCGATACGCTCGGCCAGGCCAGGCCATTGGTAATGCGCCACCAGCTCGGTGAGGATCTGTTCAAGGGTCTTGCCGTGCAGCGCGTTGTGTTGGGCCGTGCTCATGCTGTGCTCCGTAGGAAAGATGCGCACCTTACACGAGTGTAGTGGTGGGCGGGATCAGTCGAGTCGACAGAAAAATCGCTGGTCAGAGGCAAAACCTCTGTGATGGAATAGTTATGTTATGTTGTAACACTAAAGAGCATCTGCCAAGGAACGCCTCATCCCCATGCTGTACACACCGCTTCGCCTCTCCCCCCTTGCCGTCGCACTCTGGCTGGCTGCATCCCCCAGCCAGGCCGTAGAACTCGAACCACAGGTCATCACCGCCAACCCGTTGGGTAACCGCCAACTGGCCGTCCCCAGCACCGTGCTCGAAGACGAGAACCTGCTGCAACAGCAGCACGGCAGCCTGGGTGAAACCCTGAACAAGCAGCCCGGTGTCGCTTCTACCTGGTTTGGCCCTGGCGCCAGCCGCCCGGTGATCCGCGGCCTGGATGGCGACCGCATCCGCATCCTGCGCAATGGCGTCGGCGCCCTGGATGCCTCGTCACTGTCCTACGATCATGCCGTGCCGCTGGACCCGGTAACCGTCGAGCGCGTCGAAATCGTCCGTGGCCCGGCCGCCCTGCTTTACGGAGGCAACGCCATTGGCGGGGTGGTCAACACCTTCGACAACCGCATCCCGGACTCGCCGATCGAGGGCATTCACGGTGCCGGTGAACTGCGTTACGGCGGTGCCGACACCACCCGCAGCAGTGCCGGCAAGCTAGAGGCCGGTAACGGTGCCTTCGCCCTGCACCTGGACGCCAACAGTCGCCAGTTCAACGATCTGCGCATCCCTGGCTACGCCCGCAGCGCCAAGGTGCGCGATGCCGACGAGCCCGGCAGCAAACACCGCCTGGAAAACAGCGACGGTCGCCAGGACGGCGGCGCAATCGGTGGTGCCTACCACTGGGACCACGGTTACGCCGGCCTGTCGTACAGCGGCTACGACAGCAACTATGGCTCGGTGGCCGAGTCCGGCGTACGCCTGGACATGAAACAGGATCACTACGCCTTCGCCTCCGAACTGCGCGATCTGGACGGCCCATTCAGCTCGGTCAAGGTAGATGCCGGCTACACCGACTACGAGCACAAAGAAATCGAAGAAGGCGAGGTCCATACCACCTTCAAGAACAAAGGCTACGAAGCGCGTATCGAAGCCCGCCACCAACCGCTCGGACCAGTGGAAGGGGTCATTGGGGCCCAGGTCAGCCGTAACGAGTTTTCGGCCCTCGGCGAGGAAGCCTTCGTCCCGCATACCGATACCGACAGCGTGGCACTGTTCATGCTCGAGCAGTGGCAAGCCAACGAGCGCCTGAACCTGAGCCTGGGTGCGCGCCTGGAGCACACCCGCGTAGATCCTGACGCCAAAGGCAACGAGAACTTCGTCGACGCCGACAGCGCCAGCAGCTTCAACGCCTTCAGCCTGTCGTCGGGGGCTGTGTACCAGCTCGACCCCATCTGGTCGCTGGCCGCTAACTTCGGCTACACCGAGCGTGCCCCGACCTTTTACGAGCTGTACGCCAATGGCGCGCACGTAGCCACTGGCGCCTTTGAAGTCGGCGACGCCAGTTTGAACAAGGAAAAGGCCATTTCCGCCGACCTGGCGCTACGCTTCGACAATGGCACCCATAAAGGCAGTGTCGGGGTGTTCTACAACCACTTCCGCAACTACATCGGCCTGATTGGTACCGGCAACACCCGCGAGGGCGGGCATGACCATGACGAGGATGACCACGATCACGATCATGACCATGAAGGCTTCCCGGAATACCAGTACCAAGGCGTGCGGGCGCGCTTCTACGGCATCGAGGCCCAGGACCGCTGGCAGCTGGCCGAGAATCGTTACGGCAGCTTCGCGCTGGAGCTGTCCGGTGACTATACCCGGGCCAAGAACCTCGACAGTGGCGAGCCCCTGCCCCGTATCGCCCCGCTACGCCTGAACAGCGGCCTGGTCTGGGAGCTGGACCGCTGGCAGGCGCGAGTAGACGTGCAGCACGCTGCGTCGCAGCACCGCAAACCCGCCAACGAAACCAGCACCGATGGCTACACCACCTTGGGCGCGAGCGTTGGCTACCGCTTCGACATTGGTCAAAGCCAGTGGTTGGCGTTTGTGCGCGGCGAAAACCTGACCGACCAGACCGTGCGCTACGCCAGTTCGATCCTGCGCGATATCGCACCAGCGCCGGGGCGCAGTGTGGAAGTCGGGTTGCGTACCACCTTCTGAACCACAAGCGACGAAGATCGGTGTAGGAACGGGTTCACCCGCGAATACGATGGCAGGGCAACCGGCGCATTCGCGGGTGAACCCGCTCCTACACCTGCCTCGATTAATGACGACTGTTGCCCGTTCAGCAACAGTCATCTGCGACAATTTGTCTTTTTTTCTTATAGTTTCCCCTATATCCTCCCCGCCGCAAGCTGAAACGCTTCATCGAACAATCTTGTCGCCATATCCATTGAGGGGCCCGCCCTTCGATGCGCTTGCCGTTTTTTCAATAATCAAAAGATAGCGCTATCTCATGCTCCAACTGCCTAAAACCTGTTACATCGGCCTCGCCCTCAGTGCCTTGGCAACCCCCGCCAGCGCCAGCGAAATGTTCGCCAGCGACTCTCCGTGGATGCTCGGCGACTGGGGTGGAACCCGCAGCGAACTGCTGGAAAAAGGCTACGACTTCACCCTTGGCTATACCGGCGAGATGGGCAGCAACCTGCACGGCGGCTACGACCACGACCGCACCGCGCGCTACAGCGACCAGTTCACCTTTGGCAGCCACCTGGACCTGGACAAGATCCTCGGCTGGCACGACACCGAACTCCAGCTGACCATCACCGAGCGCCACGGCGACAACATCAGCAACGACCGCATCAACGACCCGCGTGTCGGCGGCTTCACCTCCGCCCAGGAAGTCTGGGGCCGAGGCGAAACCTGGCGGCTGACGCAGATGTGGATCAAGCAGAAGTACTTCGATGGTGCGCTGGATGTGAAATTCGGCCGCTTCGGTGAAGGCGAAGACTTCAACAGCTTCCCTTGCGACTTCCAGAACCTGGCCTTCTGCGGCTCGCAGGTGGGCAACTGGGTGGGTGGCATCTGGTACAACTGGCCAGTCAGCCAGTGGGCCCTGCGCGTGCGCTACAACCTTTCCCCTGAGCTGTACGCACAGGTCGGCGTCTTCGAGCAGAACCCTTCCAACCTCGAATCTGGCAATGGTTTCAAGCTCAGCGGCAGCGGCACCCAAGGTGCGGTAATGCCGTTCGAACTGGTATGGACCCCACGTATCCAAGGTTTGAAAGGGGAATATCGTGCCGGCTACTACTACAGTAATGCCAAGGCACAAGATGTTCTCAAGGACAGCAACGGTCAGCCGGCCGCCATCAGCGGCGCCGCCTACCGCAGCAGCTCGAGCAAGCACGGCTTGTGGATCGGCGCCCAGCAGCAGGTCACCTCGCTGGCGTCCGACCAGTCGCGCGGCTTGAGCGTGTTCGCCAACGCCACGGTGCATGACAAGAAGACCAATGCCATCGACAACTATGTGCAGGCAGGACTGGTATTCAAAGGGCCCTTCGATGCCCGCGCCAAGGACGACATCGGTTTCGCCCTGGCCCGCGTGCACGTCAACCCTGCCTATCGCAAGAACGCCCGCCTGGCCAACCAGGCCGCCGGCCTCTACGACTACGACAACCCGGGCTTCCTGCCAGTGCAGGACACCGAGTACAGCGCCGAGCTGTACTACGGCATCCATTTGGCCGACTGGCTCACGGTACGCCCCAACCTGCAATACATCCGCCACCCGGGCGGGGTGTCGCAGGTCGATGGCGCCCTGATCGGCGGCCTGAAGATCCAGAGCAGTTTCTAACCCCTTTTTTGACCTGACGGAGAACCTACGATGAGCACTGAAGGTGCGAACCAAGGAAGCCGCTGGCTACCGCGCCTGGTTGGCGCGCTGCTGTTGCTGATGGGCCTGGCCCTGCTGGCCGGCGGTATCAAGCTGAGCCAGCTAGGCGGATCGCTGTACTACCTGATCGCCGGTATCGGCTTTGCCCTGTCGGGCATCCTGCTGCTGGCCCAACGCCGGATCGCCCTGGGCCTGTATGGCCTGGTGCTGCTCGGCAGCACCGTTTGGGCCCTGCTCGAAGTAGGCCTGGACTGGTGGCAACTGGTGCCACGGCTGGCCATCTGGTTCGCCATCGGCGTAGTGCTGCTGCTACCGTGGGCACGTCGCCCGCTGATCGGCCCAGCCAGCAAAGCCAACACTGCACTGCTCAGCGTGGCGGTGGTCGCTTCGGGCGCTTGCGCGCTGGCCAGCCAGTTCACCCATCCCGGTGAAGTGTTCGGCGAACTGGGCCGCGACAGCAGCGAAATGGCCAGCGCCGCCCCGGCCATGCCCGACGGCGAATGGCAGGCCTACGGCCGTACCGAGCATGGCGACCGCTACTCGCCGCTGCGCCAGATCACCCCGCAGAACGCCTACCGCCTGGAAGAAGCCTGGCGCATTCGCACCGGTGATCTGCCAACCGAAAACGACCCGGTGGAGCTGACCAACCAGAACACCCCGCTGAAGGTCAACGGCATGCTGTACGCCTGCACCGCGCACAGCCGCCTGCTGGCGCTGGACCCGGACACTGGCGCGGAAATCTGGCGCTACGACCCGCAGGTCAAGAGCCCGACCGGCACCTTCAAGGGCTTTGCCCACATGACGTGCCGTGGCGTCTCGTACTATGACGAAAACCGCTACGTCAGCCGCGACGGCAGCCCGGCGCCGAAAATTACCGACGCAGGCCAGGCCGTGGCCCAAGCCTGCCCACGTCGCCTCTACCTGCCTACCGCAGATGCCCGCCTGATCGCCATCAACGCCGACAACGGCAAGGTCTGCGAAGGCTTCGCCAACCAGGGCGTGATCGACCTCACCACCGGCATTGGCCCGTTCACTGCCGGCGGCTATTACTCCACCTCGCCTGCTGCGATTACCCGTGACCTGGTGATCATCGGTGGCCACGTCACCGACAACGAGTCGACCAATGAGCCGTCCGGGGTGATCCGCGCCTACGATGTGCACGACGGCCACCTGGTGTGGAACTGGGACAGCAACAACCCGGACGACACCAAGCCATTGGCTGCCGGCAAAATGTATAGCCGCAACTCGGCCAACATGTGGTCGATCGCCAGCGTCGACGAAGACCTTGGCATGATCTACCTGCCGCTGGGCAACCAGACCCCGGACCAGTGGGGCGCCGACCGCACCCCGGGCGCCGAGAAGTACAGCGCCGGCGTGGTCGCACTTGACCTGGCCACCGGCAAGGCACGCTGGAACTACCAGTTCACCCATCACGACCTGTGGGACATGGACGTCGGCAGCCAGCCGACCCTGGTACACCTGAAAACCGACGATGGTGTGAAACCGGCGATCATCGTACCGACCAAGCAAGGCAGCCTGTACGTGCTCGACCGCCGCGACGGCACGCCAATCGTGCCGATCCGCGAGATCCCCACCCCACAAGGTGCAGTGGAAGGCGATCACACCTCGCCAACCCAGGCCCGCTCCGACCTCAACCTGCTCGGCCCAGAGCTGACCGAACAGGCCATGTGGGGCGCCACGCCTTTCGACCAGATGCTGTGCCGCATCCAGTTCCGCGAGCTGCGCTACGAAGGCCAGTACACCCCGCCATCCGAGCAAGGCTCGTTGGTCTACCCCGGCAACGTCGGTGTATTCAACTGGGGCAGCGTGTCGGTAGACCCGGTGCGCCAGCTGCTGTTCACCTCGCCCAACTACATGGCCTTCGTGTCGAAGATGGTCCCGCGTGAGCAGGTTGCCGAAGGCAGCAAGCGCGAAAGCGAGACCAGCGGCGTGCAGCCGAACACCGGCGCACCGTATGCAGTGATCATGCACCCGTTCATGTCGCCGCTCGGCGTACCGTGCCAGGCACCCGCCTGGGGCTACGTCGCCGCCATCGACCTGTTCACCAACAAGGTGGTGTGGAAACACAAGAACGGCACCACCCGCGACAGCACCCCGCTGCCGATCGGCCTGCCGGTTGGCGTGCCGAGCATGGGTGGCTCGATCGTCACCGCCGGTGGCGTCGGCTTCCTCAGCGGCACGCTCGACCAGTACCTGCGCGCCTATGACGTGAACAACGGCAAGGAGTTGTGGAAAGCGCGCCTGCCAGCGGGTGGCCAGGCCACGCCGATGAGCTACACCGGCAAGGACGGCAAGCAGTACGTGCTGGTGACTGCCGGCGGCCATGGCTCGCTGGGCACCAAGATGGGCGATTACATCATCGCTTACAAATTAGCTGAGTAAGCTACACCGCTCCCGCAGGCTCAACCCTGTGGGAGCGGCCTTGTGTCGCGATTGGGTCGCGCAGCTGCCCCAACGATCTAGAATGCTGGATGGATTCTGGGGCTGCTGCGCAGCCCAATCGCGACACAAGGCTGCGCCCGAACCATTGAAACCCATCCCTCCCCGCCCCATCTAAGCACCATAGTCATTCACGCAGGTGCCCCATGAGCGACCAGCAGGATTTCCCCGAACACCCTGACGAACACAGCGAAGTCGAACACACCCTCCAGGCCGAAGCCGGCCACGCCCTCGCCCTGCCCGGTCAGCAGCTGCCGGACAAGGTCTACGTCATCCCGATCCACAACCGCCCGTTCTTCCCGGCCCAGGTACTGCCGGTCATCGTCAATGAAGAGCCCTGGGCCGAAACGCTCGACCTGGTGGCCAAGTCACCGGACCACTGCCTGGCGCTGTTCTTCATGGACACCCCGCCAGAAGACCACCGCCACTTCGACACCTCGGCATTGCCGCGGTACGGCACGCTGGTCAAGGTGCACCATGCCAGCCGCGAAAACGGCAAATTGCAGTTCGTCGCCCAGGGCCTGTCCCGGGTGCGTATCCGCAACTGGCTCAAGCACCACCGCCCGCCCTACCTGGTCGAAGTCGAATACCCGCGCCAGCCCGCCGAGCCGACCGACGAGGTCAAAGCCTACGGCATGGCACTGATCAACGCGATCAAAGAGCTGCTGCCGCTCAACCCGCTGTATAGCGAAGAGCTGAAGAACTACCTCAACCGCTTCAGCCCCAACGACCCTTCGCCGCTCACCGACTTCGCCGCCGCGCTCACCTCGGCCACCGGCAACCAGTTGCAGGAAGTGCTCGACTGCGTCCCCATGCTCAAACGCATGGAAAAAGTACTGCCAATGCTGCGCAAAGAGGTGGAAGTCGCACGCTTGCAGAACGAGATTTCGGCCGAGGTCAACCGGCAGATCGGCGAGCACCAGCGCGAGTTCTTCCTCAAGGAACAACTCAAGGTCATCCAGCAGGAGCTGGGGCTGACCAAGGACGACCGCAGCGCCGACCTCGAACAGTTCGAACAGCGTCTGGAAGGCAAGACCCTGCCACCGCAGGCACGCAAGCGCATCGATGAAGAGATGGGCAAACTGGCCATCCTGGAAACCGGCTCGCCCGAATACGCCGTCACCCGCAACTATCTGGAATGGGCCACCGCCCTGCCGTGGGGCGTGTACGGCAAAGACAAGCTCGACCTCAAGCATGCGCGCAAAGTCCTCGACCAGTATCACTCCGGCCTCGACGACATCAAGGAGCGCATCCTCGAGTTCCTCGCCGTGGGCGCCTGGAAAGGCGAAATCAGCGGCTCGATCGTGCTGTTGGTGGGCCCGCCCGGGGTGGGCAAGACCAGCATCGGCAAGTCCATCGCCGAATCGCTCGGCCGGCCGTTCTACCGCTTCAGCGTCGGCGGCATGCGTGACGAAGCCGAGATCAAGGGCCACCGCCGCACCTACATCGGCGCCCAGCCCGGCAAGCTGGTGCAGGCCTTGAAAGACGTCGAAGTGATGAACCCGGTGATCATGCTCGACGAAATTGACAAGATGGGCCAGAGCTACCAGGGTGACCCGGCATCAGCGTTGCTGGAAACCCTCGACCCCGAGCAGAACGTTGACTTCCTCGACCACTACCTCGACCTGCGCCTGGACCTGTCCAAGGTGCTGTTCGTGTGCACTGCCAACACCCTTGATTCAATACCCGGGCCGTTGCTCGACCGCATGGAAGTGATCCGCCTGTCCGGCTATATCACCGAAGAAAAACTGACCATCGCCAAGCGCCACCTGTGGCCCAAGCAGCTGGAAAAGGCCGGCGTTTCCAAGACCAGCCTCAGCATCAGCGACAGCGCGCTGCGCATGGTGATCGACGGCTATGCCCGCGAAGCCGGCGTGCGCCAGTTGGAGAAGCAACTGGGCAAACTGGTGCGCAAGGCTGTGGTCAAGCTGCTGGAGAACCCCGAAGCCAAGCTGAAGATCGGTACCAAAGACCTGGAAACAGCACTCGGCATGCCGGTGTTCCGCAGCGAACAGGTTCTGGCTGGCAAAGGCGTGATCACCGGCCTGGCCTGGACCAGCATGGGCGGTGCCACACTGCCGATCGAGGCGACCCGCATCCACACCCACAACCGCGGCTTCAAGCTGACCGGCAAGCTGGGTGACGTGATGAAGGAGTCTGCCGAAATTGCCTACAGCTACATCAGCTCCAACCTCAAGCAATTTGGCGGTGATACAGGTTTCTTCAACGAAGCATTCATCCACTTGCACGTACCCGAAGGCGCCACGCCCAAGGACGGCCCGAGTGCCGGCATCACAATGGCCAGCGCTTTGCTTTCACTGGCCCGCGACCAGCCTGCCAAAAAAGGTGTCGCCATGACTGGCGAGCTCACCCTCACCGGCCAGGTACTGCCGATTGGCGGCGTGCGCGAGAAGGTGATTGCGGCGCGGCGACAGAAGATTTTCGAACTGATCCTGCCTGAGCCTAACCGCGGCGACTTCGAAGAACTGCCGGAGTACCTGCGCGAAGGCCTGACAGTTCACTTCGCCAAACGCTTTGCCGACGTGGCCAAAGTGCTGTTCTAGCCTGCACCGGCCTCTTCGCGGGCAAGCCCGCTCCTACAGGGATAGCGAACCCTTGCAGGGGCGGGCTTGCCCGCGAAAGGGCCGGCACAGGCAACACAAATTTCCTCGATCATCGGTTATCCTCAGGCCATCGCCAGCCTTCGGAGCCACCATGACCTCTCCTCGTCTGCTCGTTCCCCTGAGCTTTGCCCTGCTTTCTGCTTGCGCGCAACAACCGTCACAGCCCGTTGACCTGGACGCCGAAAGCGAATGCCCCAAGCGCCTGCAGGTCGGCCAGATCCTCACGCTTACCCTGCCCAGCAACCCCACCACCGGCTACCGCTGGCTGGTACAGAACCCGGCGCCCAACGTGTTGCAAAGCCTTGGTCCCGAGGTTTACAGCGCGCCTGAAGACACCGGTATCGTCGGCAGCTCGGGCATGTCGACCTGGCGCTTCCAGGCCCGCGCGACTGGCGAAGGGAACCTGGTATTGGTCTACCAGCAACCCTGGGCCCCGGAAGTGCGCCCGGTGCAGACCTTCGATTGCGCCATTCGGGTCAATTGAACGCAAAGCGCTGGTCAGCCAACCATGCATCCAGGCTGCGGTTTGGCTAGAATGCGCCCCCTGCCTATCACCAGCCGCCTGGATTCGCCGTGAGCAAACAACCCGACCGCCTTTTCTCCCAACCCCTGGAGCAGGTGCCCGACTTCGTCTTCAACGAAGACGTCGTGCGTGTGTTCCCGGACATGATCAAGCGCTCGGTGCCCGGTTACCCAACCATCGTCGAGAACCTCGGCGTACTGGCCGCTCGGTTCGCCCAGCCAGGCACCGCGCTGTACGACCTGGGCGCATCGCTGGGTGCCGTTACCCAGTCGCTGCGTCGTCATGTACGCAGCGACGGCTGCAGGGTAATCGCGGTGGATAACTCCGCCGCCATGGTCGAGCGCTGCCGCCAGTACCTCACTGCACAAGATTCGATGTTCCAGGAGTTGCTGCCAGTGCACGTGCTGGAGGCCGATATCCTTGCCCTGCCCTTCGAGCCCGCCTCGGTAGTGGCGATGAACTTCACCCTGCAGTTCATCGCCCCTGACCAGCGCCTTGAACTGCTCGGGCGAATCCGCCAGGCGCTGCTGCCCGGCGGCGCGCTGATTCTCTCGGAGAAGCTGCGCTTCGCCGATGAGCAAGAGCAGGACCTGCTCAATGAGCTGCACCTGGATTTCAAACGGGCCAATGGCTACAGCGAACTGGAGATCGCCCAGAAGCGCAGCGCCATCGAGAACGTGATGAAGCCCGATACACTCGAAGCCCACCAGGAACGCCTGCGCGCAGCCGGCTTCTCGAAAGTGGTGCCTTGGTTCCAATGCCTTAACTTCGCCTCGTTGATAGCCCTGCCATGATCGATCTGTCTCCCCTCGTCCGCCGCCTGGCGGGCACGCCTCTGGCTTCCTGGTCGCAAGGCCTGCAAGCGCAACTGGACGCCAAGCTGGAAAAGGGCCACGGTGACCTCGACCGCTGGCGCGGGGCGCTGGAAGCCCTGCCCGCCCTGCAACCCAGTGAGATCGACCTGGTCAACGGGTTACGTCTGGATTGCGAGTGCGACGACGCCACCCGCGCGCAGATGCGCCAGGCATTGATGGGCCTGTCGCCTTGGCGCAAAGGGCCGTTCGACCTGTTTGGCGTGCACGTTGACACCGAATGGCGTTCGGACTGGAAGTGGTCGCGGGTTGGCCCGCACCTGGACCTCAAGGGCAAGCGCGTACTCGACGTGGGCTGTGGCAATGGCTACTACCAGTGGCGCATGCTCGGTGCCGGCGCGGACATGGTGATCGGGGTCGACCCCAACTGGCTGTTCTTCTGCCAGTTCCAGGCCGTGCAGCAGTACCTGCCGGAGTTGCCGGCCTGGCACCTGCCATTCGCCCTGGAAGACCTGCCCGCCAACCTGGAAGGTTTCGACACCGTGTTTTCCATGGGCGTGTTCTATCACCGCCGCTCGCCCATCGAGCACCTGCTGGCGCTCAAGGACTGCCTGGTCAAAGGTGGCGAGCTAGTACTGGAAACGCTGGTTATCGAGGGCGACGAAAACCAGGTGCTGGTGCCTGAGGACCGCTACGCACAGATGCGCAATGTCTGGTACCTGCCGTCGGTACCGGCGCTGGCACGCTGGTTGCGCCGTGCCGGCTTCAGCGATGTGCGCTGCGTCGACGTAAGCGTGACCAGCGTCGAGGAACAGCGCAGCACCGAATGGATGCGCTACCAGTCGCTGAGCGACTTCCTCGACCCGAACGACCACAGCAAGACCGTCGAAGGCCTGCCAGCCCCACGCCGCGCCACCCTGCTGGCGCGCAAATAAAAAAGGCGCCCGCACGGGCGCCTGAATACACCTGCGGCGAGGAGCCGTCGCGGCGCAGGTGTTGTTACCTCAATCCTTGGCCACCTCACGCGCCTTCTCTTGCGCATTGCGCTCGCGCTCTGCAACAGCCTGTTGCTTGTCGCCGTGCAGTCGCTGCTGGTCTTCGCGGAAGGCTTGCCAGAACTGCCTGGAGCGCTCCGCACCGCCCTCGGCATAAACACTGGCGCTGCCCAGGGCAAGGGTGGCCAACAGCAGGTATTTGGTCAGGTTCATCGTGTTTGCCTCGTAATAACCGATCGGACACGGCCATCCTAGCGAGGGCTGGCTAACGGCAAGGTGAGGCGGGGATTACAGTCCTGCAATGTGGCCTTGTGTGGACTTTTCGGGCCTCTTCGCGGGTAAACCCGCTCCTACAGGAACGGGTTTACCCGCGAAGAGGCCCGAACAGACCGCCAGATAACAGCAGAATTACAAATCCGTTATCTGCATCGCAGGCCTTTTTTCATGCCGTAACATGGGGGCCCTTGACCCTGATGTCACTACAGGGTCAAGAATCGCCCCCTTTCAACACACCGAGCCCCCAATGCGCCTACTGATCATCGAGGACGAGCTGCGTACCGCCGACTACCTGCAACAAGGCCTGCGCGAAAACGGTTACGTGGTCGACTGCGCCCGCACAGGCACCGACGGCCTGCACCTGGCCCGCCAACAGGCCTATGACCTGATCATCCTCGACGTCAACTTGCCCGAAATCGATGGCTGGACCGTGCTGCAGCGGCTACGTGCCGAATCGGCCACCCGCATCATGATGCTTACCGCCCACGGTCGCTTGGCCGATCGGGTAAGAGGCCTGGACCTGGGCGCGGATGACTACCTGCTCAAGCCTTTTGAGTTTCCTGAGCTACTGGCGCGCATCCGCAGCCTGCTGCGCCGCAACGACCAGCAACTGCAACCCAGCACCCTGCGCGTCGCTGACCTGGAACTGGACCCCGGCCGCCACCGCGCCTACCGCGCCGGGCAACGCATCGACCTGACCGCCAAGGAGTTCGCCCTGCTGCACCTGCTAATGCGCCAGACTGGCGAAGTGTTGTCGCGCACGCAGATCATCTCACTGGTGTGGGACATGAACTTCGATTGCGACACCAACGTGGTCGAGGTCTCGATCCGGCGCCTGCGGGCGAAGATCGACGACCCGTTCGACAACAAGCTGATCCATACCCTGCGTGGTGTGGGCTACGTACTTGAGGCTCGCCTTTGAAAAACGCCAGCCTGTCGTTACGCCTGGGCCTGAGCGTGACAGTGATGGGCGCCGCATTGGTGCTGCTGCTGGCCTGCCTGGCCGTGTTTGCCCTGGATCACGAACTGGACAGCCGCGCGCGCAAGGATTTGGCGCGCAAGATGCTTCAGGTCGAGCACAACCTGCGTGTCGACCTGCGCAGCGAGGATCTGGGCAGCCGCGCTCATCCACTGCTGGACCTGGTGATGGGGCATGACAACCTGAGCCTCAGTGTACTGGCCCTCGACGGCCGCCACCCCCACCTGCTCAGCCTTGGCCCGGCCCTGGAATCGCGGGTCGGTGAACTGCACACCGATGCGCGCCTGGCCTTTCACGCCTGGCGTGACAGCGGCGGTAACCAGATCCTCACCGTTACCCGGCTGATGCACCTGCGCGACAACACCCCCGTCAAGGTGATGATGTCGCTCAACCGCGCCGACGACAACGCCCTGCTGCAAGCCTACCTGCACTCCACGTTGCTCGCATTGCCACTGCTACTGGTTTTGATTGGTGCGGGGGCATGGTGGCTGATGCAGCGCGGCCTGAAACCGTTGCGGCACTTCCGGCGCATTGCCGGGCAGGTGTCGGCCCAGGACCTGCAGCATCGCCTGCCCGCTACCTGCTTGCCACAGGAACTGGCGGAACTGGCCGGCAGTATCAACGTGATGCTCGACCGCCTCGACCAAGGTGTCAGGCAGTTGTCGCAGTTCTCTGACGACCTGGCCCATGAACTGCGCACACCCTTGGGCAACCTGATGGGCAAGGCGCAGGTGACACTGGCCCGTGAGCGGGACAACGCCAACTATCGGGAAGTGCTGGAAGACAGTATCGAAGAGCTGACCCGGCTCAACCGCATCATCAACGACATGCTGTTTCTTGCCCAAGTCAGCCAGCCGCATACGCAGGTCGCATTGAAGCCCTTGGCGCTGGCCGACGAGGCAGCGCGGGTTGTCGAGCTGTTTGCCTACAGTGCCGAGCTGAAAGAAATTGAGCTAAGCGTTCAAGGCTGGGGAACAGCGCAGGGAGACCGGCTGATGTTTCAGCGGGCACTGTCGAACCTGTTGAGCAACGCCATACGGCACAGTCCGGAGGGTAAACCCATAGCTCTGCGCATCGAACGCTCGGGCAGCGAAGTACGGCTATCCGTGGAGAACCAGGGGCCGGGGGTGGCGGCAGAGCAACAGTCGCGCTTGTTCGAGCGGTTTTACCGGGTAGGTTCGGGGCGTTCGCGGCTGGAGGGCGGGACCGGGCTGGGGTTGGCGATCGTGAAGTCGATCATGCAGTTGCATGGCGGGCGGGTCGAGGTCAGCAGCTGCCCCCTGGGGCCTACCCGGTTTACCTTGGTGTTTCCTGCCGAGTGATCGGCCGCCTGTACCGGCCTCTTCGCGGGCTTGCCCGCTCCCACAGATACCCCGCAGGCCTTGAGGCTGTGCAGCCCCTGTGGGAGCGGGCAAGCCCGCGAAGAGGCCGGTACAGGTGACCAACAATCAGCGCGAAGCCGCCACGATCAGCGCCTTCATTTCAGCCACAGCAGCCTTGAAGCCGACAAACAGGGCATGCGCCACCAGTGCATGGCCAATGTTAAGCTCATTGATACCCTTGATCGCCGCCACCGCCTCGACGTTGTGGTAGTGCAGCCCGTGACCCGCATTGACGATCAGCCCCTGCCCCACGCCAAACGCCACACCATCGACGATCCGCTTGAGCTCTTCAGCCACTTCGGTAGGGGTTTCTGCATCGGCATAACGGCCGGTGTGAAGCTCGATGGCCGGTGCGCCAACCCGACGCGAGGCCTCGATCTGCCGCTCGTCGGCGTCGATGAACAGCGACACCTCGGCACCGGTACGCGCCAGCCGTTCCACTGCAGCCTTGATCCGCGCTTCCTGCCCCGCCACATCCAGGCCGCCTTCGGTGGTCAGCTCCTGACGGGTTTCGGGAACCAGGCAGATGTGCGCCGGGCGAATCTTCTCGGCAAAGGCCATCATCTCTTCGGTGACGCCCATCTCGAAGTTCATGCGGGTTTGCAGCACATCCTTGAGCAGCAAGACATCACGCTCCTGGATGTGCCGGCGGTCTTCACGCAGGTGCACGGTGATGCCATCGGCGCCTGCTTCCTCGGCGTCCAGGGCTGCCTTGACCGGGTCAGGGTAGCGCGTGCCACGGGCCTGGCGCAGGGTCGCCACGTGGTCGATGTTTACGCCAAGAAGCATGCGGTTGCTGTGAGTCACGAAAGGCTCTCCTGAAGATTGAGCCCAACAGCATACGTCCTGATCAGCGCTTGCGAAACAGTTCCCGGCTGACCAACGGTTTTGCCCCCAGGTGAACCGCCAGTGCCTGGCGCATCAGCCGCTTCGCGGCAAGCAAGGCGCCAGGGGCGTCCCAGTCGGTTTGGGCCAGGGCCAGCAGTTCGGTGCCACGGAACAAACCGGGCTGCGCCAGCTCTACCCGCTCCAGGCCGGCATCGACGCGCAAGCGGTACAGGCCATCGGCGGCAATGGGCTGCTCGTCGACGTCATGGTGCAAGGAAAACGCATAACCGAGTTCGTCCAGCAGCCGCCATTCGAACGAGCGCAGCAGGGGTTCCAGCGGGCGCCCGGCGCTCAGTGCCTGCAAGGTCAAGGCGTAGTGCTCGAACAGGGCCGGGAACGGCGCTTCGGCAGGCAGCAGGCGCATCAGCAGCTCATTGAGGTACAACCCGCTGAACAGGGCATCGCCGTGTAGCCAGGCGGCGATGCCGGTGCTGTCCATACGGCCGACATTCTTCAACTCGCCGCGCCCACGCAGCTCCACCTCCAGCGACACGAACGGTCGCACCAGGCTGCCGCCCTTACCCCGTGCGCGACGCAACACGGCACGCATGCGGCCCTGCGGGGTGAAAAAGTCCACCAGCGCGCTGGTTTCCTTGTAGGCACGGCTATGCAGTACGTAGGCTGGCTGGGGGGTGGGTTGGTCCATGCACTATCTCTGGGGCCTGATGTACGTGTGGGAGCGGGCGTGCCCGCGAAAGCGTCAGTGAACTCACTATCGCATTCGCGGGCACGCCCGCTCCCACAGCAATAACCGACCGGTCAGGTAATTACAGGTCGCCGTAGCCCAGCGAACGCAGTGCACGCTCGTCGTCGGACCAGCCGCCCTTCACCTTGACCCACAGGTTGAGCATGACCTTGGAATCGAACAGCACTTCCATGTCCTTGCGCGCCTCGGACCCGATGCGCTTGATGCGCTCGCCCTTGTCACCAATGATGATTTTCTTCTGGCCGTCGCGCTCAACCAGGATCAGCGCGTGAATGTGCAGCACATGACCCTGCTGCTTGAATTCCTCGATTTCGACGGTGATCTGGTACGGCAGCTCCGCACCCAACTGGCGCATGATTTTCTCGCGTACCAGTTCAGCGGCGAGGAAGCGGCTGCTACGGTCGGTGATCTGGTCTTCGGGGAAGAAATGATCGTTCTCGGGCAGGTGCTTGGCGATCTGTGCTTCCAGCGCTTCAAGGTTGTGCCCCTGCTGCGCGGAAATCGGCATCACCTCGGCGTTCGGCAGTTGCTCTTGGAGCCACTGCAGGTGCGGGATCAGCTCGGCTTTCTCTTCCATGCGGTCGGTCTTGTTGACTGCGATGATCAGCGGGCCGGTCACATACTGCACGCGCTCCAGAACCAGCTGGTCCTCGTCGGTCCACTTGGTACGGTCGACCACGAAGATAACCACGTCGACGTCCTTGAGGGCTGCCGAGGCGTTGCGGTTCATGTAGCGGTTCAGCGCCTTGTCGTTGGCCTTGTGCATCCCCGGGGTATCGACATAGATCGCCTGCACATCACCTTCGGTCTTGATGCCGAGCATGTTGTGGCGGGTGGTCTGGGGCTTGCGCGAGGTAATCGCCAGCTTCTGACCGAGGATGTGGTTGAGCAGGGTCGACTTGCCGACGTTGGGGCGGCCGACAATGGCTACGTAGCCGCAGCGGGTCGGGTTGCTATCAGTCATTGCCATTCTCCACGCCCAGGGCGATCAGTGCAGACGCGGCGGCGACTTGCTCGGCAATACGCCGGCTAACGCCCTGACCACGGCTCTTGTTGTTCAGCAGTACCACTTCGCATTCGACGAAGAAGGTCCGGCAGTGTGGTTCACCCTGGATATCCACTACTTCGTAACGCGGCAGCTCACAGCTGCGCGACTGCAGGAACTCTTGCAGGCGGGTTTTCGGATCTTTATTGGTGTCGACCAGTGTCAGGCCTTCAAACTCATCGGCCAGCCAGGCCAAGATGCGCTCCCGGGCGGTGTCCATGTCAGCGTCCAGATAGATGGCACCAATCAGTGCCTCCAGGGCGTCGGCCAGGATCGACTCGCGGCGAAAGCCGCCGCTCTTGAGTTCTCCGGAACCCAGGCGCAGGTAATCGCCCAGGTCAAATCCACGGGCCAGACGGGCCAGGGTCTCACCCTTGACCAGCCGCGCACGCAGCCGCGACAACTGGCCTTCACGGGCCTGCGGAAAACGCTCGAACAGCGCTTCACCGGCAACGAAGTTGAGAATGGCGTCACCGAGGAACTCCAGGCGCTCATTGTTGCGCCCGGCGTAACTGCGATGGGTCAGCGCCAGGAGCATCTGGTCCTGGTTCTTGAAGGTGTAACCGAGCTTTCGCTCCAGACCGGCAAGGGAAGCACTCATGCGGCCACCCGATCGTTGTTCAACGCGTTGTTCAAATCAACATCCTGAAAGACTGTTTGGCTGTGGTCCGCCGATCGATCTGCGGCGAATCTCCCGATCCCTGAGAACACAGCCTATGTCAGAAATGCATTCGGCGCTGCCTGCTGGACAGCGCCGATGGGTATCAATGGATCAGGCCAACCCGCGACAGGTTGGGCAAGTGGCTGAGCTTGGGCTCTGGCCAGCTCATCCACACCGCGAAGGCCTTGCCGACAATGTTCCGGTCCGGAACCATGCCGTGCAGTTCCTTGGGAATGTTTGGGTCATCCCAGAAACGGCTATCGTTGGAGTTGTCGCGGTTGTCGCCCATCATGAAGTAATGGCCCGCTGGCACGGTCCACTGCTGGTCCGGCGGCATGCGATAACGGCTCATTTCCTTGCGGATCAGGTGCTCGGTCTCGCCGAGCTTTTCCTTGTACAGCTGAGCGCTGCCCAGGGTACCCGGCTCGCTGCCCACCAGTTGTTCGGCAACGGACTGACCGTTGACGAACAGCCGCTTGTCGTTGGTGTAGCGGACCACGTCACCCGGCAGGCCGACCACACGCTTGATGTAGTTGACATTCGGGTCGCTCGGGTAGCGGAACACCATCACATCCCCGCGTTGCGGGTCACCGACCGCAATGACCTTCTTGTCGATCACCGGCAGGCGAATGCCGTACGAGAACTTGTTCACCAGGATGAAGTCGCCCACTTCCAGGGTCGGCTTCATCGATCCCGAAGGGATCTGGAACGGCTCGACCAGGAACGAACGCAGCACCAGCACGATGAACAGCACCGGGAAGAACGACTTGCCGTACTCGACCAGCAACGGCTCCTTGTTCAGCCGTTCGACCACCGCCATCTCAGGCTGGCTGACGCTGCCTTGATAGTTGGCGATTGCCGCACGCCGGCGCGGAGCCAGGAACAGCAGGTCGATCAAGCCCAGCAGACCGCAGATGAAGACGGCGATGACTAACAACAGCGGGAAATTTAGCGACATAGGACCTAGCTATCCAACCTGAGCACGGCGAGGAAGGCTTCTTGTGGAATTTCCACATTGCCCACCTGTTTCATGCGTTTCTTACCGGCCTTCTGCTTCTCCAGCAGCTTTTTCTTACGGCTGACGTCACCGCCGTAGCACTTGGCCAGTACGTTCTTTCTGAGCGCCTTGACGGTTGTCCGCGCAATGATCTGGCCGCCAATGGCTGCCTGGATCGCTACGTCGAACATCTGCCGAGGGATCAGTTCCTTCATCTTCTCGGTCAACGCACGGCCTTTGTAGGCCGCGTTGTCGCGGTGCACGATCAATGCCAGGGCATCGACCTTGTCGCCGTTGATCAGTACATCCAGCTTGACCAGGTTGGCCGACTGGTAGCGGTCGAAATGGTAGTCCAGCGAAGCATAGCCGCGGCTGGTGGATTTGAGACGGTCGAAGAAGTCGAGCACCACTTCGTTCATCGGCATGTCGTAACGCACCTGCACCTGGCTGCCGAGGAACTGCATGTCGCGCTGTACGCCACGCTTCTCGATGCACAGGGTGATGACGTTGCCCAGGTGCTCTTGCGGGACCAGGATGGTCGCGGTGACGATCGGCTCGCGGAAGTCGGCTACAGCCGAGACGTCCGGCAGCTTGGACGGGTTGTCGACGACGATGGTTTCGCCGGTTTTCAACTCCAGCTCGTAGATCACGCTTGGTGCGGTGGTGATCAGGTCCAGGTCGTACTCGCGCTCCAGGCGCTCCTGGATGATCTCCATGTGCAACATGCCCAGGAAACCGCAACGGAAGCCAAAGCCCAGCGCGTCGGAGCTTTCCGGCATGTACTGCAGCGAGGAGTCGTTCAGGGTCAGCTTCTGCAAAGCGTCGCGGAAATCCTCGAAGTCGTCGGAGCTGACCGGGAACAGGCCGGCGTAGACCTGCGGCTGGATTTTCTTGAAGCCTGGCAACACTTCGACCTCAGGGGTCGAGGACAGGGTCAGGGTGTCGCCAACCGGGGCGCCGTGAATGTCCTTGATGCTGGCGATGATGAAGCCTACTTCACCGGCTTTCAGATCGGCAGTCTGGGTATGTTTCGGGGTGAAGACACCGACGCTGTCGACCAGGTGCACCTTGCCGGTGGACTTGACCAGGATCTTGTCGCCTTTCTTGACGCGGCCCTGGCGCACGCGCACCAGCGAGACCACACCCAGGTAGTTGTCGAACCAGGAGTCGATGATCAGGGCTTGCAGCGGTGCATCGATCTCGCCTTTCGGCGCGGGGATGGTGTGCACCAGGCGCTCGAGCACCTCGTCCACGCCCATGCCGCTCTTGGCGCTGCAGGCTACGGCGTCGGTGGCGTCGATACCGATGATCTTCTCGATCTCGTCCTTGACACGGTCAGGGTCGGCCTGGGGCAGGTCCATCTTGTTCAGGACCGGCATGACCTCCAGGCCCTGCTCAATAGCGGTGTAGCAGTTGGCTACGGACTGGGCTTCCACGCCCTGGCCGGCGTCGACCACCAGCAGCGCCCCCTCACAGGCCGCCAGCGAGCGCGAGACTTCGTAGGTGAAGTCGACGTGGCCGGGGGTATCGATGAAGTTCAGCTGGTAGATCTTGCCGTCCTGCGCCTTGTAGTGAAGCGTGACGCTGTGGGCCTTGATGGTGATACCGCGCTCACGCTCCAGGTCCATGGAATCGAGCACCTGGGCTTCCATCTCGCGCGCCGTCAGGCCGCCGCACATCTGGATGAAACGGTCAGCCAGCGTCGACTTGCCATGGTCGATGTGGGCGATGATGGAGAAATTGCGGATATGACTCAAATCACTCACGGGTCAACACTCGAAAAGGCTGCGAGCCGGACGCCCGCCGAAAAATAGCCGGGAATTGTACCTTAAGCTGCTGGGTTATGGGAGATTCCTCTGTCCGACTGTACACAGCAATCATTCCCGCAATTGTGAATATTCATGAAAAAGGGCAGCCGAAGCTGCCCTTTCGCCTTGCGAAACCGCTTATTCAGCGAGCTTGAAGGTGATGAAGCTGGCGCGGCCCTGACGCAGCACGCGCATCGACACAGAACGGTTCTTCGGCAGTTCCTTGGCGATTTCGGTGAATTCCTTGGCCGAACCGATGGCCTGGTTGTTCAGATGGCTGATGACATCACCCGGGCGCAAGCCGATCATGGCTGCCGGGCCATCCTGCACTTCCTTGATGACCACGCCACCTTTGAGCTCCAGCGACTTTTTCTGCTCGGCGGTCAGGTCGGCGACCGATACACCCAGGCGGTTGCTGCTACGCTCAGCGCTGCCGTCGGCACCGGTGCCGATGTCGACATCGTCGTCCGGCAGTGCGCCAACGCTTATGTTCAGGGTCTGGCGTTTGCCATTGCGGATGATTTCCAGCTTGGCCTTCTCGCCATCCTTGAGGCTGCCAACCAGGTGCGGCAGATCGGCCGACATGACGATTGGCTGGCCATTCATGCTGAGGATCACGTCGCCCACCTGCAGGCCGCCTTTGGCCGCCGGGCCGTCTTCCAACACCTGGGCCACCAGGGCACCCGCCGGCTTGTCCAGGCCGAACGATTCAGCCAGGTCCTTGTTGACCTCCTGAATCACCACGCCCAGCCAGCCGCGGCTGACCTTGCCGTCTTTCTTCAACTGGTTGGAGACATCGATCGCCACATCGATCGGGATGGCGAACGACAGGCCCATGAAACCGCCAGAACGGGTGAAGATTTGCGAGTTGATACCCACCACTTCGCCTTTCATGTTGAACAGCGGGCCGCCGGAGTTACCCGGGTTGATGGCAACGTCGGTCTGGATGAACGGTACGTAGGTGTCATTGGGCAGGGTCCGGCCCTTGGCGCTGACAATACCTTTGGTCACCGAATGGTCGAAGCCGAACGGGGAACCGATGGCCAGTACCCACTCGCCCACCTTGAGCTTTTCGGAATCCCCCAGCTTCACGATCGGCAGGTTCTTGCCGTCGACCTTCAGCAGCGCCACGTCGGTACGCGGATCGGTGCCAACCAGCTTGGCCTTCAGCTCGCTGCGGTCCGACAGGCGGACGATGATCTCATCGGCATCGGCCACCACATGGTTATTGGTGAGCACATAGCCATCACTGGAAATGATGAAGCCCGAGCCCAGCGACTGCGCCTCGCGCTGGCGGTCGCCGCGCGGCGAGCGCGGCTGCTGTGGCATGTTGCGCTCGAAGAATTCACGGAACATCGGCGGCAGGCCTTCCAGGTCCGGCATCTGACCTGCCGCGATCCGGCGGTCAGGCAGCTTCTGCTTGGTACTGATGTTGACCACCGCCGGCGAAGCCTGCTCCACCAGGGTGGTGAAGTCCGGCAGAGCTTCCTCGGCCTGGGCGGTGAGTACCTGGCCGAGCATCAGCACAGCAGCGAACATTATTAGGTAGGATTTCAAGCGTGGTATTGACATACGACTCCCGTCACAACGAGCGGTAGTTTAGAAAGACCCCTGCACAAAGCAGAAAAGGCCAG
Organism: Pseudomonas sp. VEM90; assembly: GCF_054611535.1. Taxonomy (NCBI): domain Bacteria; kingdom Pseudomonadati; phylum Pseudomonadota; class Gammaproteobacteria; order Pseudomonadales; family Pseudomonadaceae; genus Pseudomonas; species Pseudomonas sp. VEM90. The sequence goes on from NZ_JBTRAR010000003.1 coordinate 244,511, forward strand.
GCTCTTCAAAGCCTGACCTATAGAAAATTTGCCGATAGATTGCAAATGACAATGCTTTAATTTCATTTCAGCCGCATGACCGCCCACCTTGGCTCAACCCGCAAAAACGTGCCATTACTGGCGCGCCTGGGCATCCTGGGGGCGCATCGACAGGGCGACGCGCTCTGCCGTACCCAGCGGGATTTCGCCAACCACGGTCACCATCACTTTGCCCTTTGGTGTATTCAGGCGACGCGAAACCGCCGAAGTCGGGCCTAACTGGGTGCGCATGTCGGTGCCGCCATCATCGCTCACTTGCTCGATGAATACCGAAAAACGCGCCAGGCCGTCGTCGTACATCAGGCTGCTGACCGAACTGTTGCGCTTGGGATCGCGGCGTACCGAGCTGTTGACCAGCTCGAAACCGGGTGGCAGCCAGTCCGAACGCCAACCCGCGGCGCTATCATTGCTCCCGGCCGCCAGGTGCTGCACTGGCTTGCAAGCAGCACCTGGACGCAGGTCTGCGTCGCTGGGGATGTCATCGATATCGAGACGGGTCATCTGGAAGCGTTCCAGCAACTGCCCCTTGTCGTTGAGCATCAACGAACGCAGCGGCAAGCCCGAGTGACGGTCCAGATGCAATTCGAAAGCATAGCGGTGCTGATCGCGTGGAGTGAGCGTGATAATCACGGCATCGCGCCCGGCGACCCGCGACTTGCCTGCCACACTCAAATCGTACCAGCCCATCAGTTTCAGCGGATCAAGCACACGCGGTGCGGTGTCCGGCGGCGCCATGACACCGCTGGCCAAGGCCCCACTGACGCACTCCACCTTGCCATCCACGCGCACGATTTCCTGGGCGGTGCCATCAAGCTGCAACAGCCGCTCGCTGACTTTGCCGTCCTCGACCCTGTGCCAGATGTCGTGAGAGGAGAAACTGCCATTGCGTTCGTAGACGAACGAACCTTGATAGCTCTGTTTTTGCTCGGCCTGTGCCAGCTTGTTCAGCCACTCACTCGCCTCAGGCGAAGAATTGGCCGCCAATGCTGGCACCGTCATGCAGCTGCCAATCAGCAGCGACAGGAGAGGTAGCGCGCGCATGATCCTCCTTACTTAACGGTTTTCCAGGCTGGCGGCGCGGGCATACGGCAATGCGGTTTCAGTGCCCTTGAGCGCAGATTCCTGGGCATGCTGGCGCAGGTAGCCTGGCAGACGCTGATCCCAGCCGGCCTGGTTCTGCAGCACGCCATTGGCCATTGGCCCGGTCGGTTGCTCACTGCTCTCACTATAGCCTGCCAAAACGGCCGGGCCTTGCGCTTGTGGCACACTCAGGCCTTGCTGGACTGGCTGCTGGGCAGCAAGCTCAGCCCCAGTGATCTCGTCCTGGTTGTACATACGTACACCAGCCAGCACCGCCACGGTAACCGAGGCCGCTACCGCCAGACGGCCAATGCTGCGCCAGGGGCCTTTCTTGACCTTGGTTGGCACGGCTTCGTCGGCCAGTGCAGCAGACACCGCCGAGGCGATATCCAGATTAGGCAGCAGCAGCTCCTTGTGCATGGCTGCACGGGCAACCTGGTAACGCGACCAGGTGGCACGGGTTTCGGCTTCGTCGACGGCGTTCAACACCCGACGCAATTCCAGTTCATCCGCTTCGTTATCCATCACCGCGGACAGCGATTCCTGCAAAGCTTCACGACTCATGGCGGTTCCTCTCTTGGCGCTGTCGCCGCTGTCTCAGGTTTCCTGCAACAACGGCTGCAGGGCTTTATCTATGGCCTCCCGAGCGCGGAAGATTCGAGAGCGCACGGTACCCACCGGACATTGCATGACACTGGCAATGTCTTCATAACTCAGCCCGTCGAACTCGCGTAGCGTCAATGCCGTACGCAGGTCTTCGGGCAGTTGCTGGATGGTGCGATGGACGGTGCCTTCGATTTCATCCCGCAACAACGAGCGCTCTGGTGACTCGAGATCCTTGAGGCCATGATCGCCGTCGTAAAACTCCGCATCCTCGGAGCTCACATCACTGTCTGGCGGCCGTCTTCCACGGGACACCAGGTAGTTCTTCGCCGTGTTGATGGCGATGCGGTACAGCCACGTATAGAACGCACTGTCGCCGCGGAAGTTGCCAAGCGCACGATAGGCCTTGATGAAGGCTTCCTGTGCTACATCCTGGGCCTCGTGGGTATCGTGGACAAACCGCACGATCAACCCGAGAATCTTGTGCTGATACTTCAGCACCAACAGATCGAAAGCTCGCCTGTCGCCGCGCTGAACGCGCTCGACAAGTTGCTGATCCTCTTCCTGGGTTAGCATGAACACTCCTCAGTGAACTCGAAGGAGCGTTGCATCAGCCATCGTTCAGGCTTGCAACCATAGACTCGGGCTTTGCGCAAAAGTTCTCCCCTCCAAGCAAGTTTCCTGCAGCCCTTGGTCGGCTTGCACGGAAGACGCGGCGCGGTCACGGCCGGCTACGTCGATAATCAGGTTTCAAATACGCAGGGGTAAAGCCCGGAAAGGCCTGCCGCCCTGCGTCGCCGCGGCAAATTGTGGCGTGCGGGCAGCCTTCATAGGATTTCCGGCCATGTCGGAAAGTTCCCACAAAGGTTATCGCAACCTGGCAGGCAGCATGGAAATTGGCCACCTGGGGCTGCTATAAAGGCATCCGACCACGTTTAACGATAGTTTCACAATGCCATCCGCGCGTGACCATTGTGCCGTGCCCCTCCCAAAGATTACTAGTGTCCCGACATGAGCCAACAATTCCAACATGATGTCCTGGTGATCGGCAGCGGTGCCGCCGGTCTCAGCCTGGCACTTAACCTCCCCAACCACCTTCGCGTTGCCGTGTTGAGCAAGGGCGACCTGGCCAATGGCTCGACCTTCTGGGCCCAGGGCGGCGTCGCTGCCGTGCTGGACAATACCGATACTGTGCAGTCGCATGTCGAGGACACCCTCAATGCTGGCGGCGGGCTGTGCCATGAAGACGCGGTGCGCTTTACCGTCGAGCACAGCCGCGAAGCGATCCAGTGGCTGATCGAGCAAGGCGTGCCCTTCACCCGCGATGAGCACTACAGCGTCGACGATGGTGGCTTCGAGTTCCACCTCACCCGTGAAGGGGGCCATAGCCACCGGCGCATCATCCACGCCGCCGACGCTACCGGCGCGGCAATTTTCACCACGCTGCTGGAACAGGCTCGCCAGCGCCCGAACATCCAGCTGCTGGAGCAGCGGGTGGCGGTCGACCTGATCACCGAACGCCGTCTGGGCCTACCCGGCGAACGCTGCCTGGGCGCCTACGTGCTCGACCGCAACACCGGTGAGGTAGACACGTTCGGCGCGCGCTTCACCGTGCTGGCCACTGGCGGTGCGGCCAAGGTCTACCTCTATACCAGCAACCCGGATGGTGCCTGCGGCGACGGTATCGCCATGGCCTGGCGGGCCGGCTGCCGGGTGGCGAACCTGGAATTCAACCAGTTCCACCCCACCTGCCTGTATCACCCGCAGGCCAAGAGCTTCCTGATCACCGAAGCCCTGCGCGGCGAAGGCGCCCTGCTGCGCCTGCCCAACGGCGAACGTTTCATGCCGCGCTTCGACCCGCGCGAAGAGCTGGCCCCCCGGGACATCGTGGCCCGCGCCATCGACCACGAGATGAAGCGCCTGGGCGTGGACTGCGTATACCTGGACATCACTCACAAGCCTGCTGATTTCGTCAAGAGCCACTTCCCCACGGTGTACGAGCGCTGCCTGGCCTTTGGCATCGATATCACCCGTCAGCCGATACCGGTGGTGCCTGCGGCGCATTACACCTGCGGCGGGGTGATGGTCGACGACTGCGGCCACACCGACGTGCCTGGCCTGTATGCCATCGGCGAAACCAGTTTCACCGGCCTGCACGGCGCCAACCGCATGGCCAGCAACTCGCTGCTGGAATGTTTTGTCTATGGTCGCGCCGCCGCTGCCGACATCCAGGCGCACCTGGAGCAAGTGGCCCTGCCCAAGGCCTTGCCCGGCTGGGACGCCAGCCAGGTGACCGACTCGGACGAGGATGTGATCATTGCGCACAACTGGGACGAACTGCGGCGCTTCATGTGGGACTACGTCGGCATCGTACGCACCAGCAAGCGCCTGCAGCGGGCCCAGCACCGCATTCGCCTGCTGCTGGATGAAATCGACGAGTTCTACAGCAACTACAAGGTCAGCCGTGACCTGATCGAGCTGCGCAACCTGGCGCAGGTGGCCGAGCTGATGATCCTGTCAGCCATGCAGCGCAAGGAAAGCCGTGGGTTGCATTACACACTGGATTATCCGGGGATGCTGGACGAGGCCAAGGACACCATCCTCAGCCCGCTCTGAAAACGGCGTCGCGGCCTTCGTGGGCTCGCCCGCTGCCACAGGAATTTGACTGCCTTGCAGCATTGCGCGGTACCTGTGGGAGCGGGCGAGCCCGCGAAGAAGCTGACCCGGTCTTGATCTATGCCCGGCTCACCTCGGCCCAGCGCCGCCGGCTGAACTTCAACCGCACCCGCAAGCGCCGATGCTCGTCAGCCCCTAGCGCATCCTGAGGTATGCACTGGCTTTGTCCCAGCCAACGCCCCACCCGCTCAAAGCGCAAAACCACCAGCCGTGGCAACGCCACGCTGTCCCGGCACAACCGAACCCGCTGCCAGCCACGGGCACGGCTGAGCACCTGCCAGCCCCGCACATCACGGCGCAGGCCGACAACAGCATGGTCATGGGTCAGCAGAATACGTCGGGGAATGGCCCAGCAAGCGTGGGCCGAGCAGGCGGCGACAACCGATAAGGCCAACCACCCGGGCAGCGGGCTCGCCCACACGGCAAGCCACGCCAGAACCTGACAAGCCAGGTAGACCGCCAGCAGCAGGCGCGAGCCTTGCCAGCGGCACTCGAAGCACTCACTTGGGCTGGACACGGTCCAGAATGATGCGGACCATGCGCTGCAGTTCCGGGTCTTCGGACTCGGTGCGCTCCATGAACCAGCCGAACATGTCCTGATCCTCGCAGCTCAAGAGACGCACGTACAGTTCACGGTCGGTCTCATTGAGGGTGGGGTAGACTTCCTGGGTGAAAGGCACCAGCAGTACGTCCAGTTCCAGCATGCCGCGGCGGCTGTGCCAGAAAAGCCGGTTGAGTTCAGTTTGTTCGACCATGGGGCCCTCCTCGAATGGGCCGCCAGTATACAGCCAGGCGCGCGAAGCGACACCGGGCGTTGGTCTAGTCACCTACCTATTTTGTTACCGGCGTTCTATGATGGCCGCCAGTCTTTAGCCACCGCGATGACCCATGGCCGATTCCGCTTTCTTCTGCCCCCTGTCCCACGAGGGCATCCTCGCCGTCCGCGGCTCCGATGCAGGCAAGTTCCTGCAAGGCCAGCTGACCTGCAACATCAACTACCTCAGCCAGGAATACGCCAGCCTCGGCGCCCGCTGCATGGTCAAGGGACGCATGCAGTCGAGCTTCCGTATAGTGCCCGAAGGCAACGGCTACCTGCTGGCCATGGCCAGCGAACTGCTCGACGCACAACTGGCCGACCTGAAAAAGTACGCCGTGTTCTCCAAGGCCACGCTGACCGACGAAAGCACAGCCTGGGTACGCTTCGGCCTGCAAGGTGGCGACTCTGCACTGCAGGCGCTGGGGCTTGTCGTGCCCGCAGCCGCCGGTAGCACCGTGCGCCATGATAGGCTGATCGCCATCACCGCATCCGCTGGCCGGGTTGAACTGTGGGTGCCGGCAACTGAAGCCGAGCCTGTACGCCAGGCCCTTGCCGCAGCGCTGCCCGAAGGCAGTATCAACGACTGGCTGCTGGGGCAGATTCGCGCAGGTATCGGCCAGGTCATGGGCCCGACCCGTGAGCTGTTCATTCCGCAGATGATCAACCTGCAGGCTGTCGACGGCGTCAGCTTCAAGAAAGGCTGCTACACCGGCCAGGAAATCGTCGCCCGCATGCAGTACCTGGGCAAACTCAAACGCCGCCAGTACCGCCTGGCACTGGACCAGCAGGCCATTCCGGCCCCGGGCGCCGAGATTTTCTCGCCCACCCATGGTTCGTCGGTCGGTGAAGTGGTCATTGCTGCCGGCAACGGCGCGGGCTGCGAACTGCTCGCGGTGCTCAGCGCCGAGGCGGTGGAAGACGGCAACCTGCACCTGGGCAGCCTCGAAGGCCCGCGCCTGCAGGTACTGACCCTGCCTTACGAACTGGACCGCGACCGGGAAATCCAGCGCTGACCAGCCTGCCCCACCCTTGTGGCGGGGCCGCACCACCACTGCGGTAGACATGCCCATGAACAAGCTGGCCGAGTTGGTTCAAGCACAATTGCTCGACGCCATCGAAAAGGATGACCTGGTCCTGCCAACCCTGCCCGAGGTTGCCTTGAGCATCCGCGAAGCAGCGGAAGACAGCGAGATCAGCGTAGCGGCCCTGAGCAAGGTGATCGGTCGCGACGCGGCCCTTTCAGCGCGCCTGATCAAGGTCGTCAACAGCCCACTGCTGCGTGCTGCGGTCGAGGTTACCGACCTGCATACCGCCATCACGCGGCTAGGCATCAACTACAGCTGCAACCTGGCCATCGGCCTGGTGATCGAGCAGATTTTCCATGCCCGCTCGTCCGCAGTCGAGCAGAAACTGCGCGATATCTGGGCCAGTAGCCTGGAAGTGGCGGGCATCAGCTACGAAATCTGCCGCCGCTTTACACCCCTCAAGCCTGACCAGGCCACCTTGGGTGGGCTGGTCAACCAGATTGGCGCGCTGCCGGTACTCATCTATGCCGAAGAGCACAACGAACTGTTGTCCGACCCGGTTTGCCTGCATTACGTGATCGAGCAACTCCAGCCGGTGCTGGGGGACAAGATCCTCAAGGCCTGGGAGTTTCCGGAGCAGTTGGTCCACCTGCCAAGCCAGGTTCATGACCTGGACCGCCAGACGGACAAGATCGATTACATCGACATCGTGCAGATCGCCCGCTGCATCAGCCAGCGCGGGCGCCACCGGCCATTGGCTGCGCTACCGGCTTACCGCCATCTGGGGCTGCCGTTTGGCACCGAGCTGGAGGTCGATGAACTGCTAGAGGCGCGGAGCATGTTGCGCTGAGCTGTAACAGCCTGCCAGGGCCCTTTCGCAGGTGAGCCCGCGAAAGGGCCGACACAGGCAAGCCATCAATCCGCTATAAAACTCACCCGTACCCGCAACCCGCCCTTCTCGCCATCATGCAGGCTCACCTGAGCCAGGTGCGCCCGACAGATCTCGCCAACGATCGCCAGCCCTAATCCACTGCCCTGCGCACTTCGCCGGTAGAAGCGCTCGAACACCCGTTCGCGCTCGGCCTCGGGAATACCTGGCCCGTCGTCTTCCACTTCCAGCACTGCCGGCGCCATTACCCGCAAAATCACATTGCCACCCGCTGGCGTATGCGCCAAGGCATTGTCCACCAGGTTGCTCAACAACTCGTTGAGCAACGTCGGCTCCCCTTTCAGCCATACCGGCGCCTCGGCCTCCAGCGCCAGCGCCACCCCGCGCTTGTGCGCCAAAGGCGCCATGGCCATGCCCAGCTCGCGGGCCAACTGGCTCAAGTCCAGACGCTGCGCACCGCCTTCAGCGATTGCCCGTGCGCCATTCTCGACCCGCGCCAACGATAACAACTGGTTGGCCAGATGGGTCAGCCTGTCGGTACCCTGGGCTGCAGACTCCAAGGTCTGCCGCCACTCCTGCGGCTCGGCCGAGCGCAAGCCCAGCTCGACCCGCGCCTTCAATGCCGCCAGCGGCGTACGCAGTTCGTGGGCCGCGTCGGCAATGAACTGCGCCTGGCGCTCGAACTGGCCGCGCAAGCGCTCGGTAAAGTGGTTCAAGGCGCGCACCAACGGGCTCAGTTCACGCTGTACCTGTACCACCGGCAACGCTCGCAAGTCGTCCGGCTGGCGTTCTTCCACCGCTGTGCGCAGGCGCTCCAAAGGCCGCAACGCGGCGCTCACGGCAAACCACACCATCACCAACGCCGCCAGTGCCAGCATGCCCAGACGCAGCAGGGTATCGGCCATCAACCCTCGGGCCATACGCACCCGCGCTTCCTCGGTTTCGGCTACGCGGATTTCTGCCATGCCGTTCATGTTCGGCTCGCTTACCGGCTTAAGCAGGCTGACCACACGAACGTCCTGGCCAAGGTAAGTGGCGTTGTAGAAACGCGCCAATGCCGGATAGTCATCGGTGCGCGGCGTGCCAGGCGGCGGTGGCGGCAGGTTCTCGTAGCCAGAAATCAGCCTTTGCTTGATATCCAGCACCTGATAGTAAATGCGCCCCGCACTGTCATAGGCGAATGTGTCCAACGCCACGTAAGGCACATCCGCGCTCAACGAACCATCACGCTGCGACAGGCCCGCGGCGATGGTCCTCGCCGAAGCCAGCAGGGTGCGGTCGTAGGCGGTGTCGGCGGCCTCGCGGCCATTCCAGTAGGCGCTAAGGCCGCTGGCCAGCATCAGCACCACCAGCAACAGTGCCAAATTACCCAGCAAGCGCCCGCGCAGGCTGCCGTTGTCACGCATCGCGGTGCTCGAGCAAATAGCCCAGACCGCGGAAAGTGACGATGGCCACAGGGTGCCCGTCGAGCTTCTTGCGCAGCCGGTGAATGTAGATTTCGATGGCGTCAGGGCTGGCTTCTTCGTCCAGGCCAAACACCTGGGCAGCCAGCTGCTCCTTGCTCATCACCCGGCCCGGACGAGCGATCAGCGCTTCCAGCACACTCTGCTCGCGCGAAGTCAGCGCCAGGTTGTCGTCACCGAGGGTGAAGCGCCGGGTGTCCAGGTCATACACCAACGGCCCACAGCGTTGCTGGCGCTCGCCACCGAGCACACTACGACGCAGCAAGGCCTTGACCCGCGCTTCCAGCTCGGTCAGCTCAAACGGCTTGGCCAGATAATCGTCGGCGCCCAGGTTCAGGCCATGGACCCGGTCCTTGACGTCGCTGCGCGCAGTCAGCATCAGCACCGGCAAAGTCTTGCCACGTCCTCGCAGACGCGCCAGCACCTCAAAGCCGTCCATGCGCGGCAGGCCGACATCCAGCACTGCCACAGCGTATTCCTCACTGGCCAACGCCAGGTCGGCCGCCACGCCGTCATGCAGCACATCTACGGTCAGACCATGGCTTTTCAAGGCCTGGGCCACGCTTTCGGCCAGTTGCAGGTGGTCTTCGACCAGCAGTACACGCATCGGATTCTCCCTGCTCGGGTGGGACGGTGGCGCGGAGTGTACCGCTGTCACCACGCCTGTGAAGCCCCTCGTGACAAACCTTTCACGCTGAAAGGTTAGCGAAAGGTTCGTTGCCTAGCATCGCACCACGGTCGCCCTTCGCGCCGAAAAAAGCACCAGCAAGGTGCGACGAATAAGAACAATAAACGGAGTCATCGACGATGCTGTCATCGCAGCCGCAGGCGTTCGCGCCTACCCGTTCCTTTATCGCACGCCCTTCGGCCATCGCCAGCGCCCTCGCGCTTGCCGGTGTCGCCCCGATGAGCCAGGCCGCCTTCTTTGAAGACAGCACGGCCACCTTCGAAACCCGCAACATGTACTTCAATCGCGACTTCCGCGACGGCACCAGCGCGCAGCAATCCAAGCGCGATGAATGGGCCCAGGGCTTCATGCTCAATTTCGAGTCTGGCTACACCGATGGCACCGTGGGCTTTGGCCTGGACGCATTGGGCATGCTCGGCATCAAGCTCGACTCCAGCCCGGACCGTGCCAACAGCGGCCTGCTGCCGACCCACGATGACGGCAAGGCTGCCGACGAGTACTCCAAGCTGGGCCTGACCGGCAAGGTGAAGATCTCCCAGACTGAACTCAAGATCGGCTCCCTGATCCCCGACCTGCCGACGCTGCAGCCCAACGATGGGCGTATCCTGCCGCAAACCTTCGAGGGTGGCCTGCTCACCTCCAAGGAGATCAAGGGCCTGACCTTCACCGGTGGCCGCATAGACAAAGCCAAGGACCGCAACGACACCAACTGGGAAGACCTGACGCTGAACAACAAGAACGGCCGCTTCGGTGGCACTTTCAGCGCTGACAACCTGGCTCTGGGCGGGCTCGACTACCAGTTCACCGACCGCATCACCGGCAGCTACCACTTCGCCCAGCTCGACGATATTTACCGCCAGCACTTCATCGGCATGGTCGCCACCCAACCCTGGGGCCCGGGCACCTTGGGTGCCGACCTGCGCCTTGCGATAAGTGACGACGCTGGCGCCGCCAAGGCCGGCAACATCGACAACACCACCTTCAACGGCATGCTCAGCTATGCCCTGGGCGGGCACAAGGTCAGCGCTGCCTGGCAGCAGCTGTCTGGCGAAAGCGCCTTCCCGTATGTGGATGGCGCCAACCCGTACCTGGTCAACTTCGTCCAGATCAACGACTTCGCCGGTGCCGACGAACGCTCCTGGCAGGCGCGCTACGACTACAACTTCGCCGCGCTCGGCGTACCGGGCCTGACCTTCATGACCCGTTACGTCAGCGGTGACAACGTCAGCCGGGCTGCCGGTGGCGAAGGCAAAGAGTGGGAACGCAACACCGAACTGAAGTACGTGGTACAAAGCGGCCCGTTGAAGAACGTCGCCGTGCGCCTGCGCAACGCCACCTTCCGCTCCAACTTCGCCCGTGACGCGGATGAAGTGAGGCTGTTGGTCAGCTACAGCGTGGCGCTGTGGTAACCCCATAGCGGTAATCCGATAACAACAACGCTCACGGAGATCGACGATGACCTTTTCACTGCGCCGCCTCGTCCTCGCTACCGGCTGCCTGCTGTTGGCCGGCAACGCCCTCGCTGCAGAACCGAAACGCCCCGAATGCATCGCACCCGCCTCACCCGGTGGTGGCTTTGACCTGACCTGCAAGCTGGTGCAAAGCGCACTGGTGCAAGAAAAGATCCTCAGCAAGCCAATGCGCGTCACCTACATGCCCGGCGGTGTCGGCGCGGTAGCCTACAACGCCGTGGTCGCCCAGCGCCCGGCAGACGCCGGCACGCTGGTGGCCTGGTCCAGCGGCTCGCTGCTTAACCTGGCCCAGGGCAAGTTCGGCCGTTTCGACGAGAATGCGGTGAAATGGCTGGCTGCCGTCGGCACCAGCTACGGTGCCATCGCGGTGAAGAGCGACTCGCCCTACAAGACCCTTGATGACCTGGTCGCAGCGCTGAAGAAAGATCCGAGCAAGGTCGTGATCGGTTCCGGCGGTACCGTAGGCAGCCAGGACTGGATGCAGACCGCGTTGATCGCCAAGGCCGCAGGCATCAACCCGCGCGACCTGCGCTACGTGGCCCTGGAAGGCGGTGGCGAAATCGCCACGGCACTGCTGGGTGGTCACATTCAGGTCGGCTCTACCGACATTTCCGACTCCATGCCGCACATCCAGAGCGGCAACATGCGCCTCCTCGCAGTGTTCTCGGAAAACCGCCTGGACGAGCCGGAAATGAAAGACATCCCGACGGCCAAGGAGCAGGGCTACGACATCGTCTGGCCGGTGGTGCGTGGTTTCTACCTGGGGCCAAAGGTGAGCGACGAGGATTACGCCTGGTGGAAGGCCTCGTTCGACAAGATGCTGGCCTCAGAGGACTTCGCCAAGCTGCGAGACCAGCGCGAGCTGTTCCCGTTCGCCATGACCGGCGAAGAGCTGGACGGCTATGTGAAGAAGCAAGTGGCTGACTACAAGGCACTGGCCAAGGAATTCGGCCTGATCCAGTAAGCCTTCCACGACCTTTCATAGCCCTTGTGGGTGCGGGTTTACCCGCGCCCACAATCGAGGATTCCCCAATGATCCTTCAACGCATTTTCGCCCTGGCCCTGCTTGCGGTGTGTGCCGCCCTGGCCGTCATGGCCTGGCCCTACCAGGCTGCATTTTCCTATGAACCGGTGGGCCCGCGCGCCTACCCGCTGCTGGTGCTCGGCCTGATGGGGCTGGGCCTGCTGTACCTGGTGTTCCGCCCAACGCCCATCGTGCGCAAGGATGACGAACCAGAACTGGATCGCGAGACCCTGATCAAGATCACCGCCTGTGTCGGCCTGCTGCTCGTCTTCGCCGCCACCTTCGAAGCCCTCGGTTTCATCCTCAGCGCTGTCCTGGTCGGCCTGCCCATGGCCCGGCTGTACGGTGGCCGCGGACTGCGCAGCGCCATCGTGGTGGTCGGCATGAGCATTTTCCTCTACTGGCTGTTCGACCGCGTGATGGACGTGCCCCTGCCCCTTGGCCTGCTGAGCGTACTGGAGAACTGACACATGGATACCTTGAGCTACCTGGGCCAGGGCTTCGGCATCGCCCTGTCCCCCTACAACCTGGTCACCGCCCTCTCCGGCACCTTGATCGGCACCGTGGTCGGCTTGCTGCCGGGCCTGGGCCCGATCAACGGCGTGGCCCTGCTGATCCCCATCGCCTTTGCCCTCGGGCTGCCGCCGGAATCGGCGCTGATCCTGCTGGCCGCGGTGTACCTGGGCTGTGAATATGGCGGGCGTATCAGCTCGATCCTGCTGAACATCCCGGGCGAAGCCTCGACCGTCATGACCACCCTCGATGGTTACCCGATGGCCCGCCAGGGTCTGGCCGGTGTTGCCCTGTCGCTGTCGGCCTGGAGTTCGTTCATCGGCGCCTTCATCGCCACCTGCGGCATGGTGCTGTTCGCCCCGCTGCTGGCGAAATGGGCCATCGCCTTCGGCCCCGCGGAGTACTTTGTGCTGATGGTGTTCGCCATCGTCGCGCTGGGTGGCATGGCCGGTGACAAGCCACTGAAAACCTTCATTGCCGCACTCATCGGCCTGTTCCTGTCGGCGGTCGGCATCGACGCCAACAGCGGCGTGTACCGTTTCACCGGTGACAGCGTGCACCTGGCCGACGGCATTCAGTTCGTGGTGCTCGTGCTGGGCCTGTTCTCCATCAGCGAAATCCTCCTGCTGCTGGAAAAGACCCACCATGGCCACCAGGCGGTCAAGGCCACCGGCCGCATGCTGTTCAACTTCAAGGAAGCGGCCTCGGTGTTCCTGGTCAACATCCGTTGCGGCCTGCTCGGCTTCATCATGGGTGTTCTACCCGGCGCCGGTGCAACGCTGGCCAGCGCCGTGGCCTACATGACCGAGAAGCGGCTGGCGGGTGAAAGCGGCAAGTTCGGCAAGGGCGATGCCCGTGGCCTGGCAGCGCCGGAAACTGCCATTGGTGCGTCCTGCTGTGGCGCCCTGGTACCGATGCTGACCTTGGGCGTACCCGGCTCCGGCACCACGGCGGTGATGATCGGCGCCCTGACCCTGTACAACATCACCCCTGGCCCACTGCTGTTCGAGCAGCAGCCAGATATCGTCTGGGGCCTGATTGCCTCGCTGTTCGTCGCCAACATCATGCTGGTGGTCCTCAACATCCCGATGATCCGCATCTTCACCCGCATCCTCGCCGTGCCTAACTGGGCGCTGGTGCCTGTGATCGCCATCATCACCGCGATCGGCGTGTACGCCGTGCATGCCACTACCTTCGACCTGTTCCTCATGGTCGGCATCGGCATCATGGGCTACATCATGCGCAAGCTGGACTTCCCTCTGTCGCCGATTCTGCTGGGCTTCATCCTCGGCGGGCTGATGGAGCAGAACCTGCGCCGGGCGCTGTCGATCTCCAACGGTGAACTGGGCATCCTCTGGTCGAGCCCAATCAGCATGGGCATCTGGGCGCTGGTTGTGGCAATGCTCGCCCTGCCGCTGCTGCGCATCTGGCGCAAACGCAGCCTGCAGCGCCGGGCCTTGGCCGATGCCTGATCGGTCGTTGCCATGGTTCGTCGCGACCGGGTTGGTCGGCCTTGCTGGCGGTTTTGCCGCCAGCAAGGTCGGCTGGCCTTTGCCATGGATGGTCGGTTCATTGCTGGCGATCATCCTGGTGCGCTGCCTGACGCCCTGGCAACTTTCGGAAATCCCCAACGGCCGCAAGTGCGGGCAGTGGATCATCGGCATCGGTATTGGCCTGCACTTCACGCCAGCGGTGATCGAGCAAGTGGCCAGCCATTTCGCGCTGATCCTCTTCGGCGCGTTGTTCACCACCCTGTCCAGCGTGATCAGCGTATGGCTGCTGCGGCGAGCCGGCGAAGACCGTGCCACCGCGTTCTTTGCCAGCATGCCAGGCGGTTCGGGAGAAATGGTCAACCTTGGGGCGCGCAATGGCGCGGTACTCAGCCAGGTGGCAGCAGCGCAGAGCTTGCGTGTGCTGGCAGTGGTGCTGTGCGTGCCGGCGCTGTTCAAGTTCTTGCTGGGTGACGGGGTACCACTGAACCACACCGGTAGCGTGAGCTGGGGCTGGCTGGCACTGATTGCGCCCTTGGGCGTTGCCGTTGCCTTGCTTTGGCAGCGCTTGCGCCAGCCCAACCCATGGCTGTTCGGGCCATTGCTGGTAGCGGCTACGGTCAGCCTGGCCGGCAACCTGCAGATCGCCCTGCCCAATGGCGCCAGCCAGATCGGCCAGTGGCTCATCGGCAGCGGCCTGGCCTGCCACTTCAACCGCGCGTTCTTCCGCCGCGCACCGTCGTTCCTGGGGCGCACCTTGATGGCCACGGCATTGTGCATGGCGATTGCCGCCAGTGCCGCGTGGCTACTGAGCATGATGACTGCACTGGACTTGCGCTCACTGACACTGGGGATGATGCCTGGCGGGATCGCCGAAATGAGCCTCACGGCCGAAACGTTGCAATTGTCGGTGCCGCTGGTGACGGCGCTGCAGGTGATGCGCCTGATTTTGGTGTTGTTTCTTGCAGAACCGCTTTTCCGGTGGTGGGACAACAGGCATTCAAGCTGCAATCTCCCTGAAGATAGATAGTTACCACTTGCCCAATGCCCGGGTGAATAGAGTCGGTTTGCTGCCCTGATCGCCAGCAAACCCAAACTTCCCGGCATTCAAGAGGTAATGATGAAAGTCCGTCTTTCTTGCAACTGTCGCTCGGCTATTGCCTGGGCATGCCTTGCCATCAGCGCAGGCAGTCTTGCCGCAGAGTCACCTGCCCCCGTCCAGATCAACGTCGTGGCCATCAATGATCTTCACGGCTACCTGGAACCCACCCCCCAAGACTACGCCGGCGCGCAAGGCGCTACCCGCCTGACCTACGGCGGCATCGCCACACTCGGCGCCATGCTCGATGAACTGCGAACCCAGGACCCCGATCTGCTGTTCATCGGGGCTGGCGACTTGATAGGGGGCAGCCCCGCCATTTCTGCACTCTGGGCTGACGAGCCTGTGCTTGAGGCCCTGAGCGCGATGGGCATGATTGTCAGCGCATCCGGAAACCACGAACTGGATGCAGGCAAGGCCGAGTTCCTTCGTCAGATCCACGGAGGGTGCGAGTCAACACGCCCTGAAAAGGCTTGCAAGTTTCGCGGCAATTATCCTGGAAGTGGCTTCCCTTACATAGCGTCCAACCTGATCGATACCACTACGGGCAAGCGCTTGCTACCGGCCTATCACATTGAGCAGGTAAAAGGGGTCAAGATAGCGTTCGTCGGTGCAGTACCGCGCAACATGGAAAAAGTGGTTTCGGCCAGAGCATTCGCAGGGCTCAAAGCCACAGATGAAGCGCAAGCCATCAATGACGTGATTCCGGAGCTCAAAGCCAAAGGTGTCAATGCAATCATTGCGATCATGCACCAAGGAGGGGATACCGCCGAGCCGTTCGACACACAGGATTGCAGCCAGCTGGGTGGTGCGATCGTCGACGTGGCGAAGCGGCTGGATCCTGCGGTAGATGCCGTCATCAGCGGTCACTCGCATGCCAGCTATCAATGCAAGGTGGGTGACCTGAGCATCACTCAGGCTGGCAAGTACGGCCACTTCCTGACTCAGTTGAAGTTGCAGGTAACGCCAGGCACCCATCACGTCACAAACATCACTGCCCGCAATATTCCTGCTGACCCGCAGAACTACCTGCCGAACGCCAAGTTGGCCAGTCTGCTGGAGGAAGTGCGTCAGCGGTCCGGGGAAAAACTGCTCGAACCCATAGGACGCATCTCGACGACAGAACTTGACCGCGAAGAAAATGCCGCCGGTGAAACAACCTTGGGAAACCTGGTCACGGATGCCCAATTGGCCATGACCCAAGCGTTTCAGCCACAGATTGCCTTTCTCAACCTGGGTGGGCTGCGCAGTGATCTTATCCAGCCTGCCGATAGCGACCTGACCTACGAACAATTATTCGCCGTACAACCGTTCAATAACCCTCTGGTAGTTCAGGAATTGACAGGCAGGCAGATTACCGAACTGCTCAACCTTCAATGGAACAGGGGCAGTTTCAACCCGCTGCAGGTATCGAAGGGTTTCCATTATGAATGGGACGGTTCACGGCCTGTCGGCAGCCGTGTGGTCGACGGGAGTGTACGTCTGCACGGCAAACCCCTTGAGCCGTTGACCCATTATCGCGTAGTCAGCAACCTGTTCCTGGCCGATGGTGGCGGTGGCTTGGCCACGTTCAAAGAAGGAAGGCGACGTCAGGACACCGGCATTTCCGACCTGGAAGCCTTGGTGGAGTATGTGCGCCAGAACCATGAGCGGGGTATTGCAATTGGCCAGCGCAGCGAGCCGCGCATCAGCATGACGCCCTGAGCGATTGCGTACCCCACCCGCGGTTTCTCACAGTGGGGGCAGTGCCCAGTTGATGGGCCCGAGCCCCCGCTGCTCGAGGAAGCTGTTGGCACGACTGAAATGCCCGCAACCGATGAACCCGCGATACGCCGACAGCGGTGAAGGATGGACCGACTTCAATACCAGGTGCTTGGTACCGTCGATCAGCTTCTGCTTGCTCTGCGCATGAGCCCCCCATAGCAGGAATACCACGTTCGGGCATTGCTCACTGACCACCTGGATGACCCGGTCGGTAAACAATTCCCAGCCTTTCTTGGCATGCGACGCGGCATTGGCGCGCTCGACGGTCATGGTCGTGTTGAGCAATAGAACGCCTTGTTCCGCCCAGCTCTGGAGGTAGCCGTGGCTGGGGATCGGGATGTTCAGGTCGCGCTGCAATTCCTTGTAGATATTGACCAGCGACGGCGGTGTGGCCACGCCCGGTTGCACCGAGAAGCACAAGCCATGTGCCTGCCCCGGCCCGTGATACGGGTCCTGACCGAGGATGACCACCTTCACCTGGTCCAGCGGCGTCGAGTTGAGCGCATTGAAGATCAGCGGCCCTGGCGGGTAGATCTCCTTGCCGGCAGCGTACTCGCCACGCAGGAACTCGCGCAGTTGATGCATGTAAGGCTGGTCGAATTCACCGCGCAATGCGGCCTTCCAGCTGGGTTCGAGTTTGATGCGATCGTCGTCAGTCATGGGGCCTTCCATAAACAATGGCGCGACACTAGGTAAGCCCTTCGCGCTTGTCAAACGATCCGACCGACGACAGGCATGATCGGCCAGGCAAGCCATACTTGAGCGATGACTTGCGAGAGGTAGTCCATGACCATTCACTGCGAGGTACTCACCGGCGTCGATGGCGCCCGCATCGGCATCGCCACACTGGATGCGCCCAAGGCGCTCAATGCCCTGAACCTGCCGATGATCGAGGTGCTGGGCGAACAGCTGCATGCCTGGGCCCGCGACCCGGGTATCGTCTGCGTGCTGCTGCGCGGCAACGGGGCAAAAGCCTTTTGCGCAGGCGGCGATGTACGTGCGCTGGCGCAAGCCTGCCGCGACCACCCCGGTAGCGTTCCGCCGCTGGCGGCCTCCTTCTTCGCCGCCGAATACCGCCTGGACTTTGCCCTGCACACCTACCCCAAGCCGTTACTGTGCTGGGGGCATGGGCATGTGCTGGGTGGCGGCATGGGGCTGCTGCAAGGCGCCAATGTACGCATCGTGACCCCCAGCAGCCGGCTGGCCATGCCGGAAATCAGCATCGGCCTGTACCCTGACGTAGGCGCCAGTTGGTTCCTGACCCGGCTGCCGGGCAAGCTGGGTTTGTTCTTCGGCCTGACAGGTGCGCCAATCAACGCCCGCGATGCCCTTGACCTGGGCCTGGCTGACCGTTTCCTGGGCGAGCACCAGCAAGAGGCCTTGATCGAGGAGTTACTGCAACTCAACTGGCAGGAGCAGACCGCCATACAACTGAACAGCCTGCTCAAGGCCGAACAGCATCGTGCCTGGGCCGAGCTGCCGGATGCCCAGTGGCTGCCGCGACGGCATGAGATCGATCAGTTACTCGACGTGGCTGATGCTGCCTCAGCCTGGCGCGCACTGGAAAGGCTCAAGCAGCATGACGACCCATTGCTGGCAGATGCCGGCCAACGCCTGCACGAGGGTTGCCCGCTGACGGCGCATCTGGTCTGGGAGCAGATCCGCCGGGCGCGGTACCTGTCGTTGGCGCAAGTGTTCCAGATGGAATACAGCATGAGCTTGAACTGTTGCCGCCACCCTGAATTCAGTGAAGGCGTGCGCGCTCGCCTGCTGGACAAAGACAACCAGCCGCGCTGGCACTGGCCTGATGTGGCGCAAGTGCCGGCGGCGGTAGTCGAGGCGCATTTTGCCAAGGCGTGGGAAGGGCGGCACCCATTGGCGGATGTGGGTTAGCTTGCTGATCCGGGGGCTTCTTTTCAGCCCCCGCCTCCGCTCAGCTAGCGCTGCCAGTTTCCTCCTCGCCCCTGCCCGCGCCGCCCGTCCCAGCGACCGCGGTCGTCCACCTGCCGATTGGAGTGCCGATCGCCCTGCCGGTAACGCTGGCTGCCATTGCGATAGTCATGGCGATCCCGGTCCTGCCGGTAGTCTTGCCGCTGGCGATTGCCATAGTCATGGCGCGGGTTGCCATGCCACTGGTTCATCCCCGGCCGCGAATAGGGCCGGTAATGGGGCACAGGGGCCGACCGATTGTAGTAGCGGGGAGCAGGCTGATAGTAGTAGCGCGGCGCAGGCGCCACATAGTACCGGTCATGGCGGTAATACCCCGGCGCCACATAGCGGTCGGTAGAATAGTAGTCCGAACGGTAATAGCCTCCGCGGTCATGGTACGGGGCACAGGCCGAAGTCATCAGCCCCAGCAGGGTGATCAACAGGATTCGATAGGACATGGCGGCCTCCTGGACCGCTGGAGTGCCCGAACAGCGGCGCTGGCGAGCATCGATGCAAGATGTGTAGATCGACACTGAATAAGACAGTGGCGCGCAGGTGCAGTGCCATTCCTGCAATAACTTGATACAGGTGAAATAACCCTGAAAACTTGCAGTCATTTGCCCGCCATCTCAATAGAATAAGCGGCTCGGCACACATCATGGGAAGATCATGCCCTTACGTTCCGCTCTGTTCTCGCAGCGCTCGCTGATCGTTACCCTGCTCGTGTTACTGGCCTGCGGCTTCCTGGCCACTTCGCTGCTCAGTTACTTCTCCTCGCGCAGCGCCATCCGCGACAGCATCATCAATACCGAATTGCCGCTGACCTCCGACACTGTCTACTCGGAAATCCAGAAAGACCTGATCCGCCCGGTGCTGATCGCTTCGATGATGGCCCAGGACACCTTCCTGCGCGACTGGGTGCTGTCCGGCGAGCAGGATACCGAACGCATGACGCGCTACCTGGGCGAGGTCATGGGCAAGCAGGACATATTCACGTCCTTTTTCGTGTCCGATCGCACGCTGACCTACTACCAGGCCAAAGGTGTGCTCAAGCATGTCGAACCGGGCACCTGGCGTGATGCCTGGTATTTCCGTCTGCGTGAACTCAAGGCCCCTTATGAGATCAACGTCGACCTGGACATGGCCAACCAGGACAGCCTGACTGTGTTCATCAACTACCAGGTGCACGACTACCAGCAGCGCTTCATCGGTGCGGCAGGCGTAGGCCTGAGCGTATCGTCGGTGGTCGAGCTGATCGATCAGTACCAACGCCGCTACCAGCGCGCGGTGCTATTCACGGATGCCAAAGGCAAGGTGCTGTTGACCGGCTCCGGGGGCGGCCCGCATGGCTTGCAAGTCGGCCAGCCACTTAAGGAAAACCCTGAGCTGAAGGCCCTGCTGGCCGAGCAGTGGGTGCCAGGCGAAGGCAGCCACGAGTACCATGACAGCGAAAACCACAGCCACTTTCTCAACGTGCGTCACCTCCCCGAACTGAACTGGTACCTGCTGGTGGACAAACGCGAAACCGGCGTCCTCGACCGCATTCGCCAGGCCCTGTACCTGAACCTGGCGATCTGTACGATGATCACCCTGGTGGTGCTGGCACTGGTGCATGCCATGGTCCGCCGCCACCAGGCCAGCACCGAAGCCTTGGCCACGCTCGACAGCCTCACCGGCTTGCACAACCGGCGCAGCTTCGACCTGCTCGCCGCCCAGGCGTTGCGCGAAGCCCGGCGCGACAGCAGCCCACTGGTGGCCTTGCTGATCGATCTGGACCACTTCAAGGCGCTGAACGACACCCACGGCCACCTGGCAGGTGACGAAGTGCTACGCCAATTCGCCAATGTGTTGCAAGGCAGCCTGCGTCAGTCAGATATACTGTGCCGCTGGGGCGGTGAGGAATTCATCGTGCTACTGCGCGAAGCTGAAGGCCGCCAGGCCATCGAGGTGGCGGAAAAGATCCGCCGACGCACCGAGCAGCTGACCTTCAGTTACGACAACAAGCCGCTGCGGCTGACCACCAGCATCGGCCTGAGCAGCCTGCAACCGGGGGATACCCTGCACGCCCTGCTGACCCGCGCCGACCGCGCGCTTTATCGTGCCAAGCAGGCTGGCCGCAACCGCGTCTGCAGTGAAACCCGCCATGAATGACAAGCAACATTGCCCCGCTTGCGGTGCCCTCAACCAGTGCAGCCTGGCCGACCCACGCCGTGCCACCCAGGCTTGTTGGTGCTACAGCGTGACCATCGACCCGGCCGTGCTCCAGGCGCTGCCCGCCGAGCTGCGCAACAAGGCCTGTCTGTGCCCGCGCTGCGCCGCCATTGAAGAACAGCTCCGTCCATCCGCTGCCCACTGATCGTTTCCATGCGCCTTGATCGTTTCCTCGCCAACCTGCCCAGCTACAACCGCCAGCAAGTTCGCCTGATGCTGGCGCAACGCCGCGTGCGGGTGGACGGCCAGATCGTCAGCGACCCGCTGACCGAAGTACGTGAGTTCAGCCGCGTAGAGCTGGACGAGCAACTGCTGCAGGCCGGCCGCCCGGCCCGCTACCTGATGCTGTACAAGCCCACTGGCTGCGTAAGCGCCACCCACGACCCGCAACACCGTACTGTTCTCGACCTGCTGCCAACGGCGTTGCGAGATGACCTGCACATCGCCGGGCGCCTGGACTTCAACACCACCGGGCTGATGATCCTGACCAACGATGGCCAGTGGTCACGGCGCCTGACCCAGCCTGCCACCAAACTGCCCAAGCATTATCTGGTGGACACCGAGGACGAGATTGGCGAGCACTATGTGGCCAAGTTTCGCGAGGGTTTCTATTTCGCCTTCGAAGACCTCACCACCCAGCCTGCCCAGCTGGATATCCTCGGCCCCCACCAGGCCCGGCTGGCGATCGTCGAAGGGCGCTATCACCAGGTCAAGCGCATGTTCGGGCATTTCAACAACAAAGTGGTGGGGCTGCACCGGGAAAGCATGGGGGCGATCCGGCTGGATCCGGGGTTGGCGCCGGGAGAGTACCGTGAACTGACGGCCAATGAGATAGCCACTGTCTAGGCCGCAACAGACAGCCCGGCTCGTCATACGACCGCTCAGCGACAAAAGTCACATTACTTACCGAACGGCACTTGCGCGATCCCCAACCCACTGCTTGAATCCAAATCGTCAGTCTGCATGTGACTACCAGGTCACACCCGCGGTCGATGACACTTTTTGTCGGCCACCCAAGGCCTAGATGCCTTGGGGCACGGCAAATTGCCCGCCAAAAAAAATACCGTCGACGCAAGTGCCAAGGATCGACACAGGGCCCCCGGTTTTATCTTCAGGCAAATGCCTACCTGTCATAAAGCACGTGCACCCTAGGTGACGCGAATACCCTTTTTGCGCCAGGAGTCGATGACATGAGGCCAGAAATCGCTGTACTTGATATCCAAGGTCAGTATCGGGTTTACACGGAGTTCTATCGCGCGGATGCGGCCGAAAACACGATCATCCTGATCAACGGCTCGCTGGCCACCACGGCCTCTTTCGCCCAGACGGTACGTAACCTGCACCCACAGTTCAACGTGGTACTGTTCGACCAGCCGTATGCCGGCAAGTCCAAACCGCACAACCGTCAGGAACGGCTGATCAGCAAGGAGACCGAGGCGCATATCCTCCTTGAGCTGATCGAGCACTTCCAGGCAGACCACGTGATGTCTTTTTCGTGGGGTGGCGCAAGCACGCTGCTGGCGCTGGCGCACCAGCCGCGGTACGTGAAGAAGGCAGTGGTGAGTTCGTTCTCGCCAGTGATCAACGAGCCGATGCGCGACTATCTGGACCGTGGCTGCCAGTACCTGGCCGCCTGCGACCGTTATCAGGTCGGCAACCTGGTCAATGACACCATCGGCAAGCACTTGCCGTCGCTGTTCAAGCGCTTCAACTACCGCCATGTGAGCAGCCTGGACAGCCACGAGTACGCACAGATGCACTTCCACATCAACCAGGTGCTGGAGCACGACCTGGAACGAGCGCTGCAAGGCGCGCGCAATATCAACATCCCGGTACTGTTCATCAACGGCGAACGCGACGAGTACACCACAGTCGAGGATGCGCGGCAGTTCAGCAAGCATGTGGGCAGAAGCCAGTTCAGCGTGATCCGCGACGCGGGCCACTTCCTGGACATGGAGAACAAGACCGCCTGCGAGAACACCCGCAGTGTCATGCTGGGGTTCCTCAAGCCAACCGTGCGTGAACCCCGTCACCGTTACCAACCTGTGCAACAGGGGCAGCATGCATTTGCCATCTGAGCGGCTCGGCGCCTTGTAGCAAATACCCGCAAGCCATGGGGCGCCGACAAGCTTTTTTATAACTTGGGCTTCTAATTCGCTGAAGGTTCTGGTAAAAAGTCGAGCTCAGATGCGGGTATAGTTTAGTGGCAAAACGAAAGCTTCCCAAGCTTTAGTTGAGGGTTCGATTCCCTCTACCCGCTCCACATCGCATTCCCGCATGGCGTTCCAGCAACGTCATCGCAGTCAAAAGGAGCCTTGGCTCCTTTTTTCGTTTTCCCCCCTCCCGTGATCTGGCCCATGGCCATTTACCCGCCGATCCGCTTCAATGCGCATCGGGCCTCAGCACGTGCAAGCGAAACGGCTTGTGGCGGATATGCTCAATGGATTCGTGAAACCATTCGAAAGGACAACGCATGTTTCTCTCCCGCTGGCTACCGGGCCTTGCCAACCTGCTGCACTACCGCCGTGAATGGTTCCACGCCGACCTGCAAGCTGGCCTGTCGGTAGCCGCGATCCAGATTCCCATTGCCATTGCCTATGCGCAGATCGTCGGGCTGCCGCCGCAATATGGCCTGTACGCCTGTGTGCTACCGATGATCGTCTACGCGCTGATCGGTAGCTCGCGCCAGTTGATGGTCGGCCCCGACGCCGCCACCTGCGCGATGATCGCCGGTGCCGTGGCACCGCTGGCCATGGGCGACCCGCAGCGCATCGCTGAACTGTCGGTGATCGTCACCGTGCTGGTCGGCGTGATGCTGATTGCCGCCGGCCTGGCGCGGGCCGGGTTCATCGCCAGCTTTTTCTCGCGGCCGATCCTGATCGGCTACCTCAACGGTATCGGCCTGAGCCTGATCGCCGGGCAGCTGTCCAAGGTGGTGGGCTTCAAGATCGAGGGCGACGGTTTCATCCTCAGCCTGATCAACTTCTTCCAGCGCCTGGGGGAAATTCACTGGGTCACATTGATCATCGGCCTGGCCGCCCTGGGCCTGCTCATCTGGCTGCCACGGCGCTACCCGCGCCTGCCCGCCGCCCTCACGGTAGTGGCGCTGTTCATGCTGCTGGTTGGCCTGTTCGGCCTCGACCGCTTCGGCGTCGCCGTCCTTGGGCCGGTACCTGCAGGCATCCCGCAACTGGCCTGGCCACACAGCAACCTGGCAGAAATGAAGAGCCTGCTGCGCGACGCCCTGGGTATCGCCACCGTCAGCTTCTGTAGCGCCATGCTTACCGCACGCAGCTTTGCCGCCCGGCATGGCTATGCGATCAACGCCAACCACGAATTCGTCGCCCTGGGCGTGAGCAACCTGGCGGCCGGGGTTTCCCAGGGTTTTGCCATCAGCGGCGCCGACTCGCGCACGGCAGTCAACGACATGGTTGGTGGCAAAAGCCAGCTGGTGGGCATCATCGCTGCACTGGTCATCGCCCTGATTCTGCTGTTCTTCACCGCGCCCATGGCGTGGATCCCGCAGGCTGCGCTGGGCGCCGTGTTGCTGATGGCTGGCTGGGGGCTGATCGACATCAAGTCGCTGGGGCACATCCGGCGCCTTAGCCGCTTCGAGTTCTGGCTGTGCCTGCTGACCACGGCGGGCGTACTGGGCCTGGGCGTGCTGCCCGGCATCGTGTTTGCCGTGACCCTGGCGATCCTGCGCCTGCTTTACAGCATCTACCAGCCCACCGATGCCGTACTGGGCTGGCTGCCGGGCACCGAAGGCCAGGTGGACATCCGCAAGTTCAAGGACGCCCGCACCGTGCCTGGCCTGGTGGTGTACCGCTTCGACGACGCCATCCTGTTCTTCAATGCCGACTACTTCAAGATGCGCCTGCTGGAAGCCGTGCAAAGCCAGGACCAGCCTAAAGCCGTGCTGTTCGATGCCGAAGCGGTAACCAGCATCGATGTCAGCGGCATGGCCGCCCTGCGCGAAGTCCGCGACACCCTGGCGGCCCAAGGCATCTTCTTCGCCATCGCCCGCGCCCGAGGCACCTTCCTGCGCATGCTGGTGCGCTCGGGGATGGCGCGGGACATGGAAGACAAACTGCTATTCGGCTCGGTCCGCGCGGGAATTCGCGCGTACCGCGTGTGGCGCAACCGAAACCGCAGTGTGCAAGTGACAGAACAGGGTTGAGCGGCTTTCATCCTGTTCAACGTGCTGCGACTGTGCTGGCCCTTTCGCGGGTAAACCCGCTCCTACATGGACTTGTAGGAGCGGGTTTACCCGCGAAAGGGCCAGCACAGACAACCCAAAACCATCGCCTTGACACCAACCCTCGCACACCTCGCATGACATGCTAAAGTCGCCCCGTTCCCCGCACCACCCAACGGACCCAGCATGCCCGCACTCGATGCCACCCTTACCCCCTGGCCAGAACTCGCCGCCCGCCACCCCTGCGACGCCCTGCTGCTGGGCAACGGCGCCAGCCGCGCAGTATGGAAGCCGTTCGGCTACTTCTCGCTGTTCGAGCAAGCGCAACGCGCGGGCCGCAAGAAAGGCCTGGCGGTCAGTGACCAGGCATTGTTCAAGTCCCTGGCCACGGAACTGTTCGAGCCGGTGCTCAGCGCCCTCAACACCACCGTGCGTACCAATGCCGCCCTGGCCATCAACTCCACCGCGCCGCTGAACCGCTACTACTCGATCAAGGAAGCGTTGATCCACGCCGTGCGCACGGTGCATCTGCCCTGGCCGCTGATGCCGAAGGCGACACTGACAACCCTCAATCAGGCGCTGCGCGGCTATCGAAGCGTCTACACCAGCAACTACGACCTGCTGCTGCCATGGGCCGTGCAGCACGCCCCGAATGGCTTCGCCGAACTGTTCGACGAACAAGGCTATTTCGACGTTCGACGCACCGGCAGCGAAGGCACCCGGGTGCTGCACCTGCACGGCGGCCTGCACCTGCTCAAGCTGCCCGACGGCACCACCCGCCAGCGCAGCGCTGAAAGTGCCGAACTGCTCGATGGGTTTGCCGTGAACATCCCGGGTGAAGTACCGCTGTTCGTCAACGAAGACCGCAGCGACGAGAAACTGCGCGCGATCCGCAACTCGGACTATCTGAGCTGGTGCCTGGGGCAGCTGGCAAGGGAAAGCCAGGGGCTATGCCTGTTCGGGCAGCACCTGGACAGCAGTGACCGGCACCTGCTCGACGCAGTGCGCCAAGCCCGTCCGCAACAGCTCTCCATTGCCATTCGGCCGCTAGGCGAGGCTTCGGTGATCAATCAGAAGCAGCATTTTGCAGATCGTTTCGGGGATTTGCCGGGGACGACGCTGCATTTCTTCGATGCCAGCACCCATCCGCTGGGGCAGGCAGCATTGGCTGTCGAAGTGCCCTCAGCTCGGCGCTGACAGCGTCCCCTGCAGGCATGCCGGTGGGTGGCGTCAGAGCAACCCATCCGCCCGCAACAATGTTTCCAGGCAATGCTCCTGCACCCCATAGAACGCCTTGAGCTGGGCAATCTTCTCCAGCAACGCCCCGTTATCCCCCGCTTGGCGCCGCTTCACCGCAAGAATCATCTTGTTCTTGTTGGTGTGCTCCAGCGAGATGAACTCGAACACCTTGGTTTCATAGCCACAGGCTTCCAGATACAGCGCGCGCAGGCTGTCGGTGAGCATTTCGGCCTGCTGGCCCAGATGCAGGCCGTACTGCAGCATGGGTTGCAGCAACCCCGGGCTGTGCAGTTGCGGGCGGATCTGTTTGTGGCAGCACGGCGAGCACATGATGATTGCGGCGTTGCAGCGGATGCCGGTGTGGATGGCGTAGTCGGTGGCGATGTCACAGGCATGCAAGGCGATCATCACCTCGATGGCCTCAGGCACCACGCTGCGTACGTCACCACACTGGAACTCCAGGCCCGGGTGGTCCAGGCGTGCGGCTGCGGTGTTGCACAGGTCGACCATGTCCTGGCGCAGTTCCACGCCAGTCACCTGTGCGTCGCGGCCCAGGCTGTTGCGCAGGTAATCGTGCATGGCAAAGGTCAGGTAGCCCTTGCCCGAGCCGAAGTCGGCCACCCGCAGTGCCTGCTCGGCCGGCACCGGGGCGCTGGCCAGGGCGTGGTCGAACACCTCGATGAATTTGTTGATCTGCTTCCACTTGCGCGACATGGACGGGATCAGTGCGCCTTGTGCATCGGTCACACCGAGGTCGCGCAGAAACGGCCGCGACAGCTCCAGATAACGCTTCTTCTCGCGGTCATGCCCACTGCCCGCGTCGGCCACGCGCGGCGCCTGGGCACCGTGGCGCTGGAGCATCGGTTTGCCCTTCTTGCTGAAGGTCAGCTGCACTTCGCCGTCAACATCGAACAGGTGAGCATTGCGGAAGCTGTCCGGCAGCAGTTCGGAAACCAGCACCTGAGCCTGGTCCAGCGGCAGGTTGCGGGTGATGTCACGGGTCTGGTGGCGGTAGACCAGCGACAGGCACGGCTGGCCCTTGACCTGCAGCGGCTTGGCAATGATCCGTTGCAAGGTCTGGTCGGCACCGACATGGCGCGCCAGCACCAGTTTGACCAGGGTTTCGCCGTGCAGGGCGGCGTTCAGCAGGTCGAGAAACTGAGCGCGCGCATCCGGCGCGGAAGAGGCAGAAGTACTGGCGGGCATGAAAAAGGGGGCCTTGGGTAGCGGAACGCCTATTCTAACGTGCCCCAAGCACCCTGTGGGAGCGCTCTCCAGAAACGCTGGTGCTCCTTCAGTCGAGAATCACCAAGCGGTTGGGCAACTCGTTGCGGGCATGGGTTGGCGGCACGTGCCGGCTAAGCAGCTCGCCACACGCCTCGATGCACTCGACAAAGCCCTGCAAGGTCCGGCCCTGGCGCACCTGCTCGGCAAAGCGGGCACCGATGGCCGCGCGGGCCTCGGCATCCAGGCAGTGTTCGATACCCCGATCGACCAAGATTTCCACATGCCGCTCCGCCTCGCTGACGAAAATCAGCACGCCCGTGGCGCCTGCTGTGCGCTGCAGGTTCTGCTCGCGAAACTGCTGGCGGGCCAGGCGTGAGGCTCGCCAGCGGCGCAAGGCACGGGGGATCAGCCAGTCGGCCAGGCGCGCGTTGCGCAGCAGCAGGCACAGACCGACGAACAACAGCACGTTGCCCAGCAGCACACCACGCACGCTGGGCCAAGCCAGCAGCCAGTGCAACAGACCCGGTACGGACAGCGCCAGCACAGCGGCGCAGAGCAACGGCCAATAGGCGTAGTCGTCGGCACGGCGGGCCAGCACCGTCACCAGTTCGGCATCGGTACGCCGTTCGGCACGGGCTATGGCTTCGGCAATCTGCCGCTGATGGTATTCGTCGAAGGGCGTCATGCCGTCGGTCTCTTGAGCGTTCTTATAGTTGTTATCCCGGCATTCGGGGCTTCATCCGCAGGCGATATATTCAGGCATAATCCGCCGCTGGAAGAATTGCCCGCAAATCGTACAACAATAGCCGCCTGAAAACTTCGGTCGCGCACGTATCACGGTGGATACGGCAGCGGCCCCATAACGGAATTGATGATGAAACTGTCTTTGCTGGGCCTGGCCATGGGCCTTGCCAGTCAGGCGGCCCTCGCCGCCCCCTCCGCGCCGCCCCTGCAGGACAAGCAGGCATTCATCGAGCATCTGATCAGCCAGATGACCGAAGCCGAGAAAATCGGCCAGTTGCGCCTGATCAGCATCGGCCCGGAAATGCCCCGCGAGAAGATCCGCGAGGAAATCGCCGCCGGCCGCATCGGTGGCACCTTCAACTCTCGCACAGCCCCCGAAAACCGACCGATGCAGGACGCGGCCATGCGCAGCCGCCTGAAAATCCCGATGTTCTTCGCCTACGACACCGTCCACGGCGAGCGCACCATCTTCCCGATCGGCCTGGGCATGGCCGCCACCTGGGACATGGAGGCCGTCGCCAAGGTCGGCCGCACCGCGGCGATCGAAGCCTCGGCCGACGCCCTGGACATGACGTTCGCGCCAATGGTGGATATCGCCCGTGACCCGCGCTGGGGCCGCACCAGTGAAGGTTTCGGCGAAGACACCTACCTGACTTCGAAAATCGGCCAGGTAATGGTGCGCTCGTTCCAGGGCAGCAGCCCGGCCAACCCCGACAGCATCATGGCCATCGTCAAGCATTTCGCCTTGTACGGCGCAGTGGAAGGCGGGCGCGACTACAACACGGTCGATATGAGCCTGCCGAAAATGTACAACGACTACCTGCCACCCTATCGCGCCGCGCTCGATGCGGGCGCCGGTGGCGTGATGGTCGCGCTGAACTCGATCAACGGCGTACCAGCCACCTCCAACACCTGGCTGATGAACGACTTGCTGCGCAAGGAGTGGGGCTTCAAGGGCGTGACCATCAGCGACCACGGCGCCATCCAGGAGCTGATTCGCCACGGCGTCGCCCGTGATGGCCGTGAAGCCGCCAAGCTGGCGATCAAGGCCGGCATCGACATGAGCATGAACGATACCCTGTACGGCGAGGAGCTGCCGGGCCTGCTGAAGTCCGGCGAAGTGAGCCAGCGCGAACTGAACCAGGCGGTGCGTGAGGTGCTTGGTGCCAAGTACGACATGGGCCTGTTCAAAGACCCCTACGTGCGCATCGGCAAGGCCGAAACCGACCTGAAAGACTACTACGGCAACGACCGCCTGCACCGCGAAGCTGCGCGTGACGTGGCACGCCGCAGCCTGGTGCTGCTGGAAAACCGCAACCAGACCCTGCCGCTGAAAAAGGCCGGCACCATTGCCTTGGTCGGCCCGCTGGCCGATGCCCCGATCGACATGATGGGCAGCTGGGCCGCCGACGGTAAGCCCGTTCACTCGGTGACCGTGCGCGAGGGCTTGCGCCGCGCCGTGGACGGCAAGGCCAAGCTGGTCTACGCCAAAGGTTCCAACGTCACGGGCGACAAGGCGATCCTCGATTACCTGAACTTCCTCAACTTCGATGCCCCGGAAATCGTCGACGACCCACGCCCGCCTGCCGTGCTGATCGATGAAGCAGTCAAGGCGGCGAAGCAATCCGACGTCGTGGTCGCTGTAGTTGGCGAGTCCCGCGGCATGTCCCATGAGTCGTCGAGCCGTACCACCCTGGAGATCCCGGCCAGCCAGCGCGAGCTGATCAAGGCGCTCAAGGCCACCGGCAAACCGCTGGTGCTGGTGCTGATGAACGGCCGTCCGCTGTCGATCAGCTGGGAGCGCGAGCAGGCCGACGCCATCCTGGAAACCTGGTTCGCCGGCACCGAAGGCGGCAATGCCATCGCCGACGTGCTGTTTGGCGACTACAACCCCTCCGGCAAGCTGGCCATTACCTTCCCACGGTCGGTGGGGCAGATCCCGATGTACTACAACCACACCCGCATCGGCCGGCCGTTCACGCCGGGCAAGCCGGGCAACTACACCTCGCAATACTTCGAAGAACCCAACGGGCCGCTCTACCCGTTCGGCTATGGCTTGAGCTACAGCAGCTTCGAGCTGTCGGGCCTGAAGCTGTCGGGCAAGGATCTCAAGCGCGGCGATACGCTGGAAGCCAAGGTAACGGTCAAGAACACCGGCAAGGTTGCAGGCGAGACGGTGGTGCAGTTGTACCTGCAGGATGTGTCGGCGTCGATGAGCCGCCCGGTGAAAGAGCTGAAAAACTTCCAGAAGCTGATGCTTGAACCAGGTGAAACCCGCACGTTGACCTTCCGCATCAGCGAGGACGACCTGAAGTTCTACAATGGCCAGTTGCAGCGGGTTGCCGAACCTGGGGAGTTCAATGTCCAGGTAGGGCTGGATTCCCAGGCGGTGCAGCAGCAGAGCTTCGAATTGCTTTGACTGAAAATGGCCGCCTGTTCCGGCCTTTTCGCGGCTAAACCCGCTCCTGCAGGTGCTGCAGAGTACCTGTAGGAGCGGGTTTACCCGCGAAGAGGCCGGCCCCGATATCCCACCACCGGATCCGCCCCCAATGCCCTTTTCCTTTCGCGCCCTGCGTCTGGGGCTGATCACCCTGCTGATCGTGCTGGGTACCGCACTCAGCGCCGGCTGGGCCATGCACCAGGCCAAGCGCCAGGCCATGGAAGACGACGCCAAGCGTGCCAGCCAGCAACTGGGCCTGTACGCCAACGCACTGCACACCCTGATCGAGCGCTACCGCGCCCTCCCCGCCGTGCTGGCGCTGGACCCGGAGCTGATCGCAGCCTTGCGCGGCCCGATCGATGAAGGCGTTCAGAACGCCCTGAACCACAAGCTCGAACGCATCAATGGCGCCGCCAATTCCTCCACCCTCGAACTGCTCGACCGCACCGGCCTGGCCATTGCCGCCAGCAATTGGCGGCTGCCCAGCAGCTACGTCGGCTCCAACTACGGTTTCCGTCCCTACTTCAAGCAAACCCGCAGCCAGGGCAGTGGCCGCTTCTATGCCGTGGGCGTGACCAGTGGCGTGCCGGGCTACTTTCTCGCCAGCGCGGTGAACGACGAGCACGGCCGCTTCCTTGGCGCCATGGTGGTGAAGCTGGAATTCCCCGAGCTGGAACGCGAGTGGCGACAGGGCAACGATATCCTGTTGGTCAGCGACGCCCGCGGTATTACTTTCATTGCAAACCAGGATGGCTGGCGCTACCGCGAGCTTCAGCCGCTCAGTGGTGCCGACCGTGCCGAGCTGGCCGAAACCCGTCAGTACGACAAGCAACCGCTGGTGCCGCTCCAGCATCAGGTGCTGACGCGGTTTGCCCCCTACAGCACCCTTAGCCGCGTGCAAGGCCCCGAGGGTAGCACCGAGTACTTGTGGGAAAGCCTGCCGCTGGAAGGCGAAAACTGGACCTTGCACCTGCTGCGCAAACCGCAGGTCGCTGCCGACGGCCGTAATGCCGCGCTTGGCGCCGCCGCCGTCTGGCTGAGCCTGGTGTTCGCCGTCCTTTTCGTCAGCCAACGCCTGCGCCTGGCACGCCTGCGCCAGCGCAGCCGGCAAGAACTCGAACGCCAGGTCGAGGAGCGCACCCGCGAGCTGCGCACTGCCCAGGAAGGCCTGGTGCAATCAGCCAAGCTGGCCGCACTCGGGCAGATGTCGGCGGCCATGGCCCACGAAATCAACCAACCGCTGACCACCCAACGTATGCAGCTGGAGACCCTGCGCCTGCTGCTTGACCATGGTCGCCACGACGAAGCACGGCAAGCGCTGGAGCCGCTGGAACAGATGCTCACGCGCATGGCAGCACTGACCAGCCACCTGAAAACCTTTGCCCGCAACAGCCCGATGGGCCTGCGCGAACGCCTCGACCTGGCAACCGTGGTCGATCAGGCCTTGCACCTGCTGGAAGCGCGCATTCGCAGCGAGGAAGTGGAGGTGGCTCTGTACCTGGCACGCCCGGCCTGGGTACGCGGCGATGCCATACGCCTGGAGCAGGTGCTGATAAACCTCCTGCACAATGCACTCGACGCGATGATCGACAAGCGCTACAAACGCCTGGAGATCCGCATCGAACCCGACGGAGAGCTATGGCGCCTGAGCGTGCTCGACTCGGGTGGCGGCATTGCCGAAGCCGACCTGCCCAAGGTCTTCGACCCGTTCTTCACCACCAAACCGGTGGGGGAAGGGCTAGGGCTGGGCCTGGCCATTTCTTACGGCATCGTCCATGAGGCCGGCGGCCAGCTGCGGGCCGAAAACCTGCCTGGCGGCGCGCGCCTGAGCCTTACCCTGCCCCGTGACCTGGAGCCTGTATGTTGAATTCGGTGATCGTCGTCGATGATGAAGCCAGTATCCGCACTGCTGTCGAGCAATGGCTGAGCCTGTCAGGCTTCAGCGTGCAGTTGTTCGCTCGCGCCGAAGAGTGCCTGGCGCACCTGCCGCAGCACTTCCCTGGGGTGATCATCAGCGATGTACGCATGCCGGGTATGGATGGCCTGCAATTGCTCGAACGCCTGCAAGCGAACGACCCCGACCTGCCCGTGATTCTGCTGACCGGTCACGGTGATGTACCGATGGCGGTAGAAGCCATGCGCAGCGGGGCCTATGACTTCCTGGAAAAACCCTTCACGCCGCAAGACTTGCTGGGCAGCCTGCATCGCGCCCTGGAAAAGCGCCAGCTGGTGCTGGAGAACCGCCGGCTCCACGAGCAGGCCGACCTCAAGTCACGCCTGGAAGTCACGCTGCTGGGCATGTCCCAGGGCCTGCAACAGCTGCGCCGGCAAGTCCTGGACCTGGCCAGCCTGCCGGTAAACGTACTGATCCGCGGTGAAACCGGCAGTGGCAAGGAGCGGGTGGCCCGCTGCCTGCACGACTTTGGTCCTCGCGCCGCCAAGCCCTTTGTAGCCCTTAACTGCGCGGCCATCCCCGAATCGCTGTTCGAGGCCGAACTGTTCGGCCATGAGAGCGGTGCCTTCACGGGCGCCCAGGGTAAACGGATCGGCAAGCTGGAGTACGCCAACGGTGGCACCGTGTTCCTCGACGAAATCGAGAGCATGCCACTGGCCCAACAAGCCAAGCTGTTGCGGGTGATTCAGGAGCAGAAGTTGGAGCGCCTGGGGGCCAACCAGAGCATCAGCGTGGACCTGCGCATCATTGCGGCGACCAAGCCCGACCTGCTCGGGGAGGCTCGTGCCGGGCGCTTCCGCGAAGACCTGGCCTACCGCCTGAATGTGGCCGAATTGCGCCTGGCACCGCTGCGCGAGCGGCGGGAGGATATTCCGCTGCTGTTCGAACACTTTGCCCGTGCTGCCGGTGAAAAGCTTGGTCGCGCTGCCCCGCCGCTATCGGGTGCACAGCTGGCGCAGCTGCTGTCACATGACTGGCCTGGCAACGTGCGTGAGCTGGCCAATGCGGCGGAGCGGCATGCGTTGGGGCTGGGTTCGCCAAACATCGAGGTTGCACCTGCCGGGCAGTCGCTGGGCGAGCAAATGGAAGCATTCGAGGCGCAATGCCTGCGTGCGGCCTTGCGTCAGCATGGGGGCGAGATCAAGTCGGTGATGGAGGCGTTGCAACTGCCGCGGCGCACGCTTAACGAGAAGATGCAACGGCATGGGCTGGTGCGCGAGGATTTTATTGGGCAGGCATGAGCGGAAATCCGCTTATGACCAGGACCTGGTAGGCGAAAAACTGCTCATCACATCGAGATTTCGGACTGCTTTGCAGCCCTTCGCGGTCAGGCCCGCGCCTGCATAGGGCGGCGCAAGGCCCACTACTGTGCCGGCTTGGGGTATTTGATGCCCTCAAATGAATCAGCCCGCACCCATTTGGCACACCTTCTGCAATTGCCTTGGCAAGCTGCGCCACGGCGCGCTCCACAAAAACAACGAGAAGGTATCCCTGATGGATAACGCCACCTCCCTGCCCGCCGGGGCGGCCACCGCGCCTGCCGCAGAAAAAACCACCGCCAGCCGCTTGAAGTCGATTTTCAGCGGGTCCATCGGCAACATGGTCGAATGGTACGACTGGTACGTCTACGCCGCATTCTCGCTGTACTTCGCCAAGGCCTTCTTCCCGGCCGGCGACTCCACCGCACAACTGCTCAATACCGCCGCGATCTTCGCCGTGGGCTTCCTCATGCGCCCGATCGGTGGCTGGCTGATGGGCCTGTACGCCGACCGCAAGGGCCGCAAGGCCGCGCTGATGGCGTCGGTCCTGCTCATGTGCGCCGGCTCGCTGGTCATCGCCCTGACCCCGGGTTACGAAACCATCGGCGTCGCCGCACCTGTCCTGCTGGTCATCGCGCGCCTGCTGCAGGGCCTGTCGGTGGGTGGTGAATACGGCACCTCGGCCACCTACCTCAGCGAAATGGCCAGCAAGGAGCGCCGTGGTTTCTTCTCCAGCTTCCAGTACGTGACCCTGATCTCCGGCCAGCTCATCGCCCTGGCGGTACTGATCGTCCTGCAACAGACCCTGACCACCGAGCAGTTGTACGCCTGGGGCTGGCGCGTGCCGTTCGTGATCGGTGCGCTGTGCGCGGTGGTGGCCCTGTACCTGCGTCGCGGCATGGAAGAAACCGCCTCGTTCACCAAGAAGGAAAAGGCCAAGGAAAGCCTGATGCGCACCCTGCTGCGTCACCCCAAGGAACTGATGACCGTCGTCGGTCTGACCATGGGCGGTACCCTGGCCTTCTACACCTACACCACCTACATGCAGAAGTACCTGGTCAACACCGTAGGCATGAGCATCAGTGACTCGACCACCATCTCGGCCGCCACGCTGTTCCTGTTCATGTGCCTGCAGCCGGTGATCGGTGGTCTCTCCGACAAGATCGGCCGCCGTCCAATCCTGATCGCCTTCGGTGTGCTCGGCACCCTGTTCACCGTCCCTATCCTCAGCACCCTGCACACCATCCAGAGCTGGTGGGGTGCGTTCTTCCTGATCATGGCAGCGCTGATCATCGTAAGCGGCTATACCTCGATCAACGCCGTGGTCAAAGCCGAGCTGTTCCCTACCGAGATTCGCGCCCTGGGCGTGGGCCTGCCGTATGCCCTGACCGTGTCGATCTTCGGTGGCACCGCCGAATATGTGGCCCTGTGGTTCAAGAGCGCTGGGATGGAGAGCGGCTTCTACTGGTACGTCACCGCCTGTATCGCCTGCTCGCTGCTGGTCTACGCGACCATGAAGGACACCAAGCAGCACTCGCGGATTACCACTGAGTAACGCTGGCCTGGCAGTACTAAAAGGGGCGCTCCATTGCATGGAGCGCCCCTTTTCTATTCAGACTTTTCCTTCTTAACGCCCTATTAATTCCACCTCATCAAGCTGCAATGGCTGGCAGAACGTTGGCGCCCGCAAGGACGCTCCCTAGCCAGGCTTGCGGCCTGAAGCACGACATACGCGCCCAAACACATCGAATAAATAGATTATTAAGCGCTGTTTTTTGCTCTTTTTAATCAAATTATTCGGCGTAGGATTAAAACCATAGAAACAAACAACTCACAAACCCCTGGAGCAACGACCATGAAAAACAAACTGATCCTTACCCTGGCCCTCTCGGTTTTCGCAGCTGGCGCCTTCGCCGAAGATGGCTTCGACCGGACCGACGCTCACACCTTTGCCGCGGCTCAAACCCAGCCCGCCAGCTACGCTGAAGACGGCTTCGATCGCACCGGCGGCCAACGCTTCGCCGAAGACGGCTTCGATCGCACCGGCGGCCAACGCTTCGCCGAAGACGGCTTTGATCGCACCGGCGGCCAACGTTTTGCCGAAGATGGCTTCAACCGCACCAACGCGCACCGCATCAGCTGATACCTGATTGCGAGCACCCAGCCCGGCTTCGGCCGGGCTTGATCATTTGCACGCGAGCTCAGGCTTGGCACACTAGGCACCTTGTCCACCAGGAGGTAGGGCCAACAAGGCCAGCACAGATGTATTACTACGAACCCGCCAAAGGCCACGGCCTGCCGCACGACCCGTTCAATGCCATCGTCGGTCCCCGCCCGATCGGCTGGATCTCCTCTCAGGACCGCGAAGGCCGCCTGAACCTGGCGCCTTACAGCTTCTTCAATGCGTTCAACTACATCCCGCCGATCATCGGTTTCTGCAGCGTCGGGCGCAAAGACAGCCTGAACAACATCGAGCAGACCGGTGAGTTCGTCTGGAACCTGGCCACCCGCCCCCTGGCCGAGCAAATGAACCTGAGCTGCGCACCGGTTGCTGCCGAAGTAAACGAATTCGAATTGAGCGGCCTCACTGCCGCACCGTCGAGCATCGTCAAGGTGCCGCGCGTGGGTGAAACGCCGGTAGCCTTCGAGTGCAAGGTCAGCCAGATCGTCCAGCTCAAGCGCGCCGACCAGGAACAGGTGCCCAGCTGGCTTATCCTCGGGGAAGTGGTGGCGGTGCACATTGCCGAACACCTGCTGAACAACGGCATCTACGATACCGCTGCCGCCGAGCCTATTCTGCGGGGGGGTGGCCCGGCGGATTATTTCGAGCTGGGCAACCTGTTCAAGATGGCCCGGCCACCGGCCTGATCACCAGACCAGCTCACCCTCTTCGCTGACGCCCTGCAGGCGTTGCAGCTCGGCGGTGGCCGCTTCGTCGGCGGCCACGGCGCCCTTGAACACCTGCCCGTCGAGAACCTTGTGAAAGCGCGGTGCGCCGCCCATACCCAAGGCTTTGACCGCGATGGCTGCGTTGTAGCCGCCACCTTCCACCGGCACCATCGCCGATACCGCTTCGAAATGAGTGAATTCCCTACGTGCCATGTTGCTGTCCGCGTGATTGAACAAGGGCGTCACTTTACCTCATCCACGCTCAATCGAAGGTATGCAAGTCCAGGCTGCTGACCACCTGGGCCTGCACCAGCTCACCGAACACCTCCAGTGTCGGCGAAGCAAAGTAACCACTCATCGCCTGCTGGTCCTGCCAGCTTCCGCTGAGCAACCACAGGTCAGCATCAGCCTGCGAACGCTGCACGGTAAAACTCAGGCAACCCGGTGTACGCCGCGAGGGCTCAAGCAGGTCACGCAGGCGCGCGCCCAGCTCTGCCGAGCGCCCGCTGCTGGCACGGATGAAAGCAAGGTGGGTGACCGGTTGGTTAAGGGTCATTGCACAATCTCCTTGAAGCAGGCGGACGGAAAAGCCAGGCTGCCAAGGTTAGGCGCTCACCCGCGCGGCGCGTTAGGCCATTACTGCACGTCGATTGCCTGATCCTGCAGCGCGGCAGGATCAGGCAATCGACATGCAGCTTTCGACTAGCGCCCGTCTTTGCCCAAACCTATGCTGCGTCGGTCAGCAGAGGAAAGCCATCATGACCACCGCCACGTCCACCGAACCGACCCTGGAACTGCAGCGCCTGGAGCTGGCCGAGCTGATCAACCGCCACGCGGGCGAGCCCCATGGCCCGGCATCGGCCATCGATGACCTGCACCTGGTGCGCTACACCGAAAATGTGCGTTCTGTGCCCACCCTGGCGCAGCCTGCCCTGTGCATCCTTGCCCAAGGCAGCAAAAGCCTGTTCCTGGGTGACGAGCAGTACGCCTACGACCCACTGCATTACATGGTCGTTTCGGTGACCTTGCCGCTCAGTGCCGTGAGGCTGGATGCCAGCCCCGAGAACCCAAGCCTGGGCCTGCGCATGGACCTGGACCCGGCCGAGATCAGCCAACTGATCGCCGAGAGCGGACCGATGCTGGTACCCAATCGACCTTCCGGCCGTGGTTTGTACGTGGAAAGGACAGATGCCGCATTGCTCGATGCCCTGCTGCGGTTGCTGCGCCTGCTTGACACCCCCCGCGATATCGCAATGCTGGCGCCGCTGTTCCGCCGCGAGATTCTCTACCGCCTGCTGCGTGGGCCGCAGGGTTACCGGCTGTATGAAATTGCCTTGGCCAACAGCCAGACCCATCGGGTTTGCCAGGCCATCACCTGGCTCAACAACAACTTCCAACAGCCGCTGCGTATCGAGGACCTGGCACGTGAGGTCAACCTCAGCACCTCGACCTTGCACCACCGCTTCAAG
Source organism: Pseudomonas sp. VEM90 (assembly GCF_054611535.1). Lineage (NCBI taxonomy): Bacteria > Pseudomonadati > Pseudomonadota > Gammaproteobacteria > Pseudomonadales > Pseudomonadaceae > Pseudomonas > Pseudomonas sp. VEM90. The sequence goes on from NZ_JBTRAR010000003.1 coordinate 282,712, forward strand.
GCGGTGACCTCGATGAGCCCATTGCAGTACCAGAAGCAACTGCGCCTGCAGGAAGCCCGGCGACTGATGTTGAACGACGGGCTGGAGGCGGCGGTGGCGGCTTATCGGGTGGGTTATGAAAGCCCGTCGCAGTTCAGCCGTGAATACAGCCGGCTTTACGGCGCGCCGCCGATTCGTGATGTGGCTCGGTTGCGGGCTACTGCGGTCTGAAGCTCAACATTCGCCTGCACCGGCGCTTTCGCGGGTAAACCCGCTCCTACAGGTTTTTGCACAGATGCGAAAATTGCGCGCTGCCTGCAGGCGCGAGAGGCCGATACAGGCAATCGCAATGCTTCAACCCAACACCGCGGCCTGCCACTGATTCTGATCCACCTGAATCAAGGTCGGCCCCGTGCGCTCCACCGCTTGCCCGAGCGCGGCCTGCAATTGGGCGATATCGGCCACGTTCTCTGCTGCCGCGCCCAACGCCCGCGCCACGCCGATGAAATCCGGGGTATGGATATCCACCCCGACCGGCTCGATCGCCCGATTGACCATGTATTTCTTGATTTCCTCGTACCCCTGGTTATTCCACAGCAGTACGATCAGCGGGACCTGCGCCTCCACTGCACTGGCCAGTTCCGGCAGGGTGAACTGCAAACCACCATCACCAATCAGGCACACCGCCGGGGCGCGTTCGACGGCCTGCTCGGCACTGCCCAACCAGGCGCCCATGGCTGCTGGCAACGCGTAACCCAAAGTGCCGTAACCGGTCGAGGCGTTGAACCAGCGGCGTGGCTGCTCCATGTCAAGTGTCAGGTTGCCGGTGTACACAGGTTGGGTCGAGTCGCCCACCAGAATCGCATTCGGCAGGCGCTCTAGTATGGCGCTCAGCAAGCGCGTCTGGCTCAGGGTGGGCTGGTCCCAGTCTGCCGCCAGGACCTTGCGCAGATTGGCCACGCGGGCCACGCCCCAAGTGCTTTCGTACACTGGCTGCGGCTGGGCTTGCAGGGCACCGAGCAGCGCTTCGGCAGCCAGCTCGGCATCGGCTACCAGCGCCAGCTCCGGCAGATAATTGCGCACGGTCTGGTCCGGGTCGATGTCAATGCGCAGCAGACTGCCCGGGATCTCGAAGCCTCCCTTGAAGGTCACGTCATAATCGGTTTCGGCCAGTTCGGTGCCGATCGCCAGCACCACGTCAGCCTCGGCCACCAGCGCCCGTGTGGCCGGTAACGACTGGGTCGAGCCGATCTGCAATGGGTGGCTGGCAGGCAGCAAGCCTTTGGCATTGATGGTCAGCGCCACCGGGGCCTGAAGGTGTTCGGCCAGGCGTGCCAGCGCAGCGCCCGCAGCCAACGCCCCGCCACCGGCCAGAATCAGCGGCCGACGTGCACTGGCCAGTCGCTCAGCCATCTGCGCCACGGCCTGAGGTGCAGCCCCTGCCCGACTACCCCGTACAGGGCGTCCCGGCAGCAGGAAGTCGGCCGGTTCAACCAGCACATCGAGCGGGATTTCGATATGTACCGGACGCGGCCGGGCACTGTCGAACACGGCAAATGCCCGGGCCAGCACTTGCGGCAAGTCGGCTGCACTCATCAAAGTGTGGGAAAACGCTGCCACACCCGATACCAGCGCCGCTTGGTTGGGCAGCTCGTGCAGCTTGCCACGGCCACCGCCCAACTGGTCACGGGACTGCACGCTGGAAATCACCAGCATCGGGATCGAGTCGGCATAGGCCTGGCCCATGGCAGTGGTGATATTGGTCATGCCCGGCCCGGTGATAATGAAGCACACCCCGGGTTTGCCGCGGGTGCGCGCATAGCCGTCAGCCATGAACCCGGCACCTTGCTCATGACGTGGGGTGATGTGGCGAATGGAAGAGCCCGCCAGGCCACGATAGAGCTCCACGGTATGTACACCGGGGATGCCGAAGACATGATCGACGCCATAGCCTTCAAGGAGTTTGACCAGTACTTCGCCGCAGGTTGCCATCAGGGATCACCATGAATCGTGTTGGGGTATGCCCTTATTGGACCCAAGCCACGGCTATCGCCACAATGTAAAAAAACACATACTAGCCATGTCCTGTGATCATGGCTTACTGCAATGAAACGCCTCCCGCCCCTGCCTGCCCTGCACACGTTTCTGGTCACCGCCCAGCAGTGCAACTTCACCCGCGCCGGGCAGCAGTTGCACATCACCCAAGGCGCTGTCAGCCGCCAGATTGCATCCCTCGAAGAACACCTGGGTTATGCCCTGTTCAAGCGCGAGGCACGCGGGTTAAGCCTGACCCGTGAAGGCCTGGACTGGCTGCCGCGGGTGCAGCAGGTGTTCGCGCTGATCGAACAAGGGGTGCGCGAAGTGGGCGAGCACAGCACCACCCTGCAGCTCAAGGCCCCCACCTGTGTGATGCGTTGGCTGCTGCCGCGCCTGATGGAATGGCAGGCACTGCGCCCGGATGTGCCGGTTGAGCTGACCACGACCGTGCAGCACGGGGTGGATTTGCGTCGCGAGGGCTTCGATGCAGCGGTGGTCTATGGCAATGCGCCAAACCACGGGCTACACGTGCGCAAACTGTTCGATGAGCAACTGACCCCGGTGTGCGCACCGTCACTGCGTGAAGGGCCAGTGCCGTTGCAGCAGGTGGAAGACCTGGCCAGGCACATGCTGCTGCACCCCTCGCGGGATGAACACGACTGGCGGTTGTGGTTGCAGGCGGCTGGAGTGACGCTGGCCACACATGGACCCAAACAGCATTTCGAGACACTGGACATGGCGATGGCCATGGCTTCGCAGGGCACAGGGGTGGCGATCGGTGACTGGTCGCTGATTGGCGATGACCTGCGCGGTGGGCGGTTGTGCATGCCGTTTGCGCTGAAGGTGCTGACGGGCAAGGGGTATTACCTGGTGAGCCAGGCCAGAAGCTTGCCGCCGGGGTTGCTCGAATTACTGGACTGGCTGGAGGGCCAGGCCAGCCTGTGACAGCCCTTTCGCGGGGTCGCCCACAGGTATGCACATGCCTTGGGATCTGTGCGGTACCAGTGGGAGCGGGCATGCCCGCGAAGCAGGCGACTCAATGGCCGACTGTGGAGTGCAACCTTGAGCGCCGTCCGTTGAATGGACGGCGCCCTGCCGATCACTCTTCGACGCTCATGTATTCCTTGGCCCAGCGAATGTAGTCTTCAGGCTGGGTGTAGGTGTGCGAGAGTTCGGTGGCACTGAGGTTTTCCGACTTGTTCTGCCGGCCACGCTGCAGCCGCAGGCAGTCGTAAGTGGCCTTGATCGCGGCAAAGTAAGCCGCATGGCCATCGACCACGATGCGCACGCCCAGACGCGCCAGGCGTTCGTCATCGCGCAGGTTCGGGTTGCCATAGGTGACCAGCATCAGCGGCACCGTCAGGTGCTCGGCAATCTGCTCGAGCTGCTCGAAGTCCTTGACCCCTACCATGCAAATACCATCAGCGCCCGCCTTCTGGTAGCTCTGGGTACGCACGATGATTTCTTCGGTGCTGAGTACGCCCGCGTTGGTACGGGCAATGATCGACAGGGACGAATCGACTCGTGCCTCCAGCGCCGCGCGGATCTTGCCAACCCCCTCCTCGACCGGGATCAGGTCGGTAGACTTGCGCCCGAACTGGGCAGGCAGCAGGGTGTCCTCGATGGTCAGCGCGGCCACACCGGCGCGCTCCAGTTCGGTCACCGTGCGCATCACGTTCAGTGCGTTGCCATAGCCGTGGTCGGCGTCGGCCAGTACCGGCAGTTGCGCGACCCGACCAATGCGGGTGGCCTGCTCGACGAACTCGCTGAGGGTGATCAGAGCGAAGTCCGGAGCAGCCAACACCTGCAACGAGGCGACCGAACCGCCGAGGATACCGACTTCGAAGCCCAGGTCTGCGGCAATGCGTGCCGACATCGGGTCGAACACCGAGGCAGTGTGGAAACAGGAACCTGAAGCGAGCAGCTCGCGGAAGGCAAAACGCAGATCTTGGTGGGAAGCCTTGGGCATGATCACTCCGCAATAATGTTGAAATTTGAACGGTAACTACCGACCCCTGTAATCGGGTCTACCTGACCTGTTCCAACCGTCGCCATCTGGGCGGTCATGCTCGACATGCAGGCAGAGGAATAAAAGGTGTGGGAGACAGTGGACTGAAAAACCTGCGGCAATATGTTGCACCAAGCTGGTGCAAGCCCCGGATTTCAGCCTCTGTGGCATACCAACGATATCACGCAGCCATGCAGCACTGGATGAATGCGCCAATGCCGATATTGCATAGGGGATGCAGATAGTACATAGGAAGCTACCTAACTCAGGGTACAATTCGGGGGCTTCTGTGAGAGCAGGCTTGCCCGCGAAGAGGCTGCCATAGACAAAACAAGGTATTCCCGTGACCGCCGCCCTGCCCCCCACCTCCCTGCGCAACGTGCTCACCGCCCTCATGCTCGCCATCTTCCTTGGCGCTCTGGACCAGACCATCGTCGCCGTCTCGCTGCCCGCCATCTCGGCACAGTTCAGCGATGTCGGCATGCTGGCCTGGGTCATTTCCGGGTACATGGTGGCAATGACCGTGGCCGTGCCGATCTACGGCAAACTGGGCGACCTTTATGGCCGGCGCCGGATGATCCTCACCGGCATCAGCCTGTTCACCCTGGCCTCCATTGCCTGCGCCATGGCCCAGGACATGCCGCAACTGGTGCTGGCCCGGGTACTGCAGGGTATCGGCGCAGGCGGCATGGTCTCGGTGAGCCAGGCAATCATTGGCGACTTCGTGCCCCCACGCGAACGCGGCCGCTACCAGGGCTACTTCAGCAGCATGTACGCCGCGGCCAGCGTGGCTGGGCCAGTGCTGGGCGGCTGGTTGACCGAGTACCTGTCGTGGCGCTGGGTGTTCTGGATCAACCTGCCGCTGGGGCTGGTCGCCTTGTGGGCCATACGCCGTGCGCTCGGCAGCATGCCGGTGCAGCGTCGCGAGGCACAGGTGGACTACCTTGGCGCCATGCTATTGATTCTCGGCCTTGGCAGCCTGCTGCTGGGCATTACCATGGTGGGCCAGGGCCACACCTGGGCCGACCCGGCCGTGCTGGCGCTGTTCGGCTGCGCCCTGCTTGGCCTCACGCTTTTCATCGCCCACGAACGGCGCTGCCCGGAGCCGCTGCTGCCGCTCAGCCTGTTCAGCAACCGAGTGGCAGTGCTGTGCTGGGCAGTGATCTTTTTCGCCAGTTTCCAGTCCATTTCCCTGACCATGCTCATGCCCTTGCGTTACCAAGGCATCACCGGCGCCGGTGCCGACAGCGCCGCCCTGCACCTGCTGCCGCTGGCCATGGGGCTGCCCATGGGCGCCTTCACAGGAGGCCGCATGACCAGCCGGACCGGGCGCTACAAGCCGCAGATCCTGGCCGGTGCACTGCTGATGCCAGTGGCCATTTTCGCGATGGCACTGACTCCGCCGCAATCCGCGTTGCTCGCTGCGCTGTTCATGCTGCTGACCGGCATAGCCTGCGGGCTGCAATTCCCGACCTCGCTGGTGGGCACACAAAGCGCGGTGGCCAGCAAGGACATCGGCGTGGCCACCAGCACCACCAACCTGTTCCGTTCGCTGGGCGGAGCCATGGGCGTGGCGTGCATGTCCAGCCTGTTGCTGGCACTGCTGCATCAGGGTGGTTTCGAACTGTCGGTCAATCCGTTGCTGGGGAGCTTGAAGGCCGCAGAGGTGGACCTGGTGACTCAGGGACGGTTGCTGGAGACGTTCAGACAACTGTTGATGGGGAGTGCGCTTGTCGCGGTGCTGGGCCTGTTTGCGGCATTCGCTCTACCCGACCGGCAATTGCGCGGCCGCTGAAAGTTGCGCAATCGCTGCAAGAGCCGCCTTGTGCTGCGCACAGCCGCAAGGCAGCCGCGCCCTTAATCCCCCCTTAACACAAACGGGAAACACTCCCTCACAATCCTTCACAAAGTGTCATTTGCGCAGAGCCGGGCTCAAGCGCAGCATATCCAGCCCGGTGTCGACCCATTTTTCGACATCACCCAACAAATCGACACTGTCAGGCAGCAAGAGCCAGCGCCCGATCAGGCCATCGACATAGGCAAACAGGGCCACCGCCGCGCGCTCGACATCCAGCTCGCCAGGCAACTGGCCCCGGCGTACGGCATTGGCCAGCGCCAGGGTGATGCCCTTGTGGCAATCCAGCACCGCACACTGGCGCTGCTGGCGAATTTCACACATATCATCGGTGAACTCGCACTTGTGATGCAGGATTTCATTGATACGACGGGTTCGGGCATCGAGCACCAGCTCGTTGAACACCTGCAACAGCAGCTTGCGCATGCAGCCAAGCGGGTCGACTTCATCCTCGCTTTCGCTAGCGCGCGCCAAATGGTCATGGGTCTCGTGCAGGCTGTCGAGCAACGCCTGCACCAGCTCGGCCTTGTTATTGAAGTGCCAGTAGATCGCCCCCCGCGTCACACCCGCCAGTTCGGCGATGTCGGCCAGGGTGGTTCGCGCAACCCCGCGCTTGTAGAAAGCCCTTTCCGCCGCCTCGATGATCTGGGCGCGGGTTTCCTGGGCTTCTTCTTTGGTTCTACGGACCATGGCAGTACAACCTCATCTGGCCCGAACGCGCAGCGCGTGCGGGAAACGCTCCGGGGAACCTCTGCAGGGGCCTCTCGGATGAGCTAATCAAACGCTGAGGCAGTACCGGAGTACAGCCCAGCAGTATTTACAAACAACCATGAATGTAAGTATATTTCTTAGCAAGCTATTTATCCACCGGATAGCATTTTTTCCAGATCAAGATCTCTTCCATTACTCTTGAGCGTCTCCCTGCTCCAGCGACCCGAGGATCCTCATGCAATTCAAGCCAGCCGTTACCGCTCTGGTTTCCGCCGTCGCCCTGGCAACACTGCTCAGTGGCTGTAAGAAAGAAGAAGCAGCGCCAGCGGCGCAGGCTCCTCAGGTCGGCGTCGTGACCATCCAGCCGCAAGCCTTCACCCTCACCTCGGAATTGCCGGGGCGTACCAGTGCCTACCGCGTCGCCGAAGTGCGCCCGCAGGTCAACGGCATCATCCTCAAGCGCCTGTTCAAGGAAGGCAGTGAGGTCAAGGAAGGCCAGCAGTTGTATCAGATCGACCCTGCCGTGTACGAAGCCACCCTGGCCAATGCCAAGGCCAACCTGCTGGCTACACGCTCGCTGGCCGAACGCTACAAGCAACTGATTGACGAACAGGCCGTCTCCAAACAGGAATATGACGACGCCAATGCCAAACGATTGCAGGCCGAGGCTTCGCTCAAGAGCGCACAGATCGACCTGCGCTACACCAAGGTTCTGGCGCCGATCAGCGGCCGTATCGGCCGTTCTTCGTTCACCGAAGGTGCACTGGTGAGCAATGGTCAGACCGATGCCATGGCCACCATCCAGCAGCTCGACCCTATTTATGTCGACGTTACCCAGTCCACCGCCGAGCTGCTCAAGTTGCGCCGTGACCTGGAAAGCGGTCAGTTGCAGAAGGCTGGCAACAACGCCGCCTCGGTTCAGTTGGTGCTGGAGGACGGCAGCCTGTTCAAACAGGAAGGCCGCCTGGAATTCTCCGAAGTCGCGGTCGACGAGACCACAGGCTCTGTGACCCTGCGCGCCCTGTTCCCCAACCCCGATCACACCCTGCTGCCAGGCATGTTCGTGCATGCGCGGCTCAAGGCCGGTGTCAACGCCAACGCCATCCTGGCACCGCAACAAGGCGTGACCCGCGACCTCAAGGGCGCACCAACCGCCCTGGTGGTCAACCAGGAGAACAAGGTCGAACTGCGCCAGCTCAAGGCGAGCCGCACCTTGGGTAGCGACTGGCTGATCGAGGAAGGCCTCAACCCGGGTGACCGCCTGATCACCGAAGGGCTGCAGTACGTGCGCCCGGGCGTCGAGGTGAAGGTCAGCGAAGCCACCAACGTCAAGAAGCCGGCCGGCCCTGTTCAGGCCAACGCGGCGAAAGCAGACGCCAAAGCGGAGTAAACCATGTCGAAGTTCTTTATCGATCGCCCGATCTTCGCCTGGGTGATCGCGTTGGTGATCATGCTGGTCGGGGCCTTGTCGATCCTGAAGTTGCCGATCAACCAGTACCCCAGTATCGCGCCGCCGGCCATCGCCATCGCCGTGACCTACCCGGGCGCCTCGGCGCAAACCGTGCAGGACACCGTGGTGCAGGTGATCGAGCAGCAGCTCAACGGTATCGACAACCTGCGTTATGTGTCGTCGGAAAGTAACTCCGACGGCAGCATGACCATTACCGCCACCTTCGAACAGGGCACCAACCCCGACACCGCGCAGGTACAGGTACAGAACAAGCTGAACCTGGCCACCCCACTGCTGCCGCAGGAAGTGCAGCAGCAAGGTATCCGCGTCACCAAAGCAGTGAAGAACTTCCTGCTGGTGATCGGCCTGGTCTCCGAAGACGGCAGCATGACCAAGGACGACCTGGCCAACTACATCGTCTCGAACATGCAGGACCCGATCTCGCGTACTGCGGGTGTGGGTGACTTCCAGGTGTTCGGTGCGCAGTACGCCATGCGTATCTGGCTCGATCCGGCCAAGCTGAACAAGTTCCAGCTGACCCCGGTCGACGTCAAGACCGCCGTGGCCGCACAGAACGTGCAGGTGTCCTCCGGCCAGCTCGGCGGCCTGCCAGCCCTGCCGGGCACCCAGCTGAACGCCACCATCATCGGCAAGACCCGCCTGCAAACCGCCGAGCAGTTCGAGAATATCCTGCTGAAGGTCAACAAAGACGGTTCACAGGTGCGTCTGGGTGACGTCGCCCAAGTGGGCCTGGGGGGTGAAAACTACGCAGTCAGCGCCCAGTTCAACGGCAAGCCGGCTTCCGGCCTGGCGGTAAAACTGGCAACCGGCGCCAACGCCCTGGACACCGCCAAGGCACTGCGCCAGACCATCGCCGACCTGGAACCGTTCTTCCCGCCTGGAGTGAAAGCGGTATTCCCGTATGACACCACCCCAGTGGTCACCGAATCGATCAGCGGCGTGATCCACACCCTGATCGAAGCCGTGGTTCTGGTGTTCCTGGTGATGTACCTGTTCCTGCAGAACTTCCGCGCCACCATCATCACCACCATGACCGTACCGGTCGTATTGCTGGGTACCTTCGGCATCCTTGCCGCCGCGGGCTTCAGCATCAACACCCTGACCATGTTCGCCATGGTCCTGGCCATCGGCTTGCTGGTGGATGACGCCATCGTCGTGGTGGAGAACGTCGAGCGGGTAATGTCCGAGGAAGGCTTGCCGCCCAAGGAGGCTACCAAGCGCTCGATGGAACAGATCCAGGGTGCCTTGGTGGGTATCGCCCTGGTGCTCTCGGCCGTACTGCTGCCCATGGCGTTCTTCGGCGGCTCCACGGGTGTGATCTACCGGCAGTTCTCCATCACCATCGTCTCGGCCATGGGCCTGTCGGTGCTGGTTGCGCTTATCTTCACCCCGGCGCTCTGCGCTACCATGCTCAAGCCGCTGAAGAAGGGCGAGCACCACACCGCCAAAGGCGGGTTCTTCGGCTGGTTCAACCGCAACTTCGACCGCAGCGTCAATGGCTACGAGCGCAGTGTAGGCACCATCCTGCGCAACAAGGTGCCATTCCTGCTGGCCTATGCGCTGATCGTGGTCGGCATGATCTGGCTGTTCGCCCGCATCCCTACCGCGTTCCTCCCGGAAGAAGACCAGGGCGTACTGTTCGCCCAGGTGCAGACCCCGGCCGGCTCCAGCGCCGAGCGTACACAGGCTGTGGTCGACCAGATGCGCGAATACCTGCTCAAGGACGAAGCCGATACCGTATCGTCGGTATTCACCGTCAACGGTTTCAACTTCGCAGGCCGCGGCCAGAGCTCGGGCATGGCATTCATCATGCTCAAACCATGGGATGAACGCTCGAAGGAGAACAGCGTGTTCGCCCTGGCACAGCGTGCCCAGCAGCACTTCTTCACCTTCCGCGATGCAATGGTGTTCGCCTTCGCCCCGCCAGCGGTGCTTGAACTGGGTAACGCCACCGGCTTCGACGTGTTCCTTCAGGACCGCGGCGGTGTCGGCCACGAGAAGTTGATGGAGGCGCGCAACCAGTTCCTGGCCAAAGCCGCGCAGAGCAAGATCCTCAGCGCCGTGCGACCGAACGGCCTGAACGATGAACCGCAGTACCAGCTGACCATTGATGACGAACGTGCCAGCGCCTTGGGCGTGACCATTGCCGACATCAACAACACCCTGTCGATTGCGCTGGGCGCCAGCTACGTCAACGACTTCATCGACCGTGGCCGGGTCAAGAAGGTGTACATCCAGGGCGAACCAAGCGCGCGGATGAGCCCGGAAGACCTGCAAAAATGGTACGTGCGCAACGGCGCAGGCGAGATGGTGCCGTTCTCCTCCTTCGCCAAAGGCGAATGGACCTACGGCTCGCCAAAGCTGTCGCGTTACAACGGTGTCGAAGCGATGGAGATCCTCGGTGCACCGGCGCCTGGCTACAGTACCGGTGAAGCCATGGCCGAGGTCGAGCGCATTGCTGGCGAGCTGCCAAGCGGTATCGGCTTCTCCTGGACCGGCATGTCCTACGAGGAAAAACTCTCCGGCTCGCAGATGCCGGCGCTGTTCGCTCTCTCGGTACTGTTCGTGTTCCTGTGCCTGGCAGCCCTGTACGAAAGCTGGTCGATCCCGATCGCCGTGGTGCTGGTAGTACCGTTGGGTATCATCGGTGCACTGATCGCCGCCAGCCTGCGCGGCCTGTCCAACGACGTGTACTTCCTGGTTGGCCTGTTGACCACCATCGGTCTTGCGGCGAAAAACGCCATTCTGATCGTCGAGTTCGCCAAGGAGCTGCACGAACAAGGCCGTAGCCTGTACGACTCAGCGATCGAAGCGTGCCGCATGCGTCTGCGCCCGATCATCATGACCTCGCTGGCGTTCATCCTGGGCGTGGTGCCGTTGACCATCGCCAGCGGCGCCGGCGCCGGCAGCCAGCACGCCATCGGTACTGGCGTGATCGGCGGCATGATCAGTGCGACCGTGCTGGCTATCTTCTGGGTACCACTGTTCTTCGTCGCAGTGTCGTCGCTGTTCGGCAGCAAAGAGCCGGAAAAAGACGTCACCCCTGAAAATCCACGTTATGAGGCTGGGCAATGACCAAGTCTTTGTTGTCCCTGGCGGTAACCGCTTTCATTCTTGGCGGCTGCTCGCTGATCCCTGACTACCAGACCCCGGAAGCGCCGGTGGCTGCGCAGTGGCCACAAGGCCCTGCCTATTCGCCGACGCAATCGGCGGATGTCGCCGCTGCTGAACAGGGCTGGCGTCAGTTCTTCCACGACCCAGCGCTGCAACAGCTGATCCAGACCGCGCTGGTCAATAACCGCGACCTGCGCGTTGCGGCGCTGAACCTCGACGCCTACCGTGCGCAATACCGCATTCAGCGCGCCGACCTGTTCCCGGCGGTTTCGGCCACCGGCAGCGGCAGCCGCCAGCGTGTCCCGGCGAACATGTCGCAAACAGGTGAATCTGGCATCACCAGCCAGTACTCGGCCACTTTGGGCGTCAGCGCCTACGAGCTGGACCTGTTCGGCCGCGTGCGCAGCCTGACCGAGCAGGCCCTGGAAACCTACCTCTCCAGCGAGCAGGCGCGTCGTTCCACGCAGATCGCCCTGGTAGCCAGCGTGGCCAACGCCTACTACACCTGGCAGGCCGACCAGGCCCTGTTCAAGCTGACCGAAGAAACGCTGAAGACCTACGAGGAAAGCTACAACCTCACCCGTCGCAGCAATGAAGTCGGCGTGGCCTCGGCCCTGGACGTCAGCCAGGCGCGCACCGCCGTGGAAGGCGCCCGGGTCAAGTACTCGCAGTACCAGCGCCTGGTCGCCCAGGACGTCAACAGCCTGACTGTGCTGCTGGGTACCGGCATTCCTGCCGACCTGGCCAAGCCGCTGGCGCTCGATGACGACCAACTGGCCGAAGTACCGGCCGGCCTGCCATCGGATATCCTCCAGCGTCGCCCGGACATTCAGGAAGCCGAGCACCTGCTCAAGGCCGCCAACGCCAACATTGGCGCAGCCCGCGCAGCGTTCTTCCCGAGCATCAGCCTGACCGCCAACGCCGGCAGCCTGAGCCCCGACATGGGCCACCTGTTCGCGGGCGGCCAGGGCACCTGGCTGTTCCAGCCGCAGATCAACCTGCCGATCTTCAACGCCGGCAGCCTGAAAGCCAGCCTGGACTACTCGAAAATCCAGAAGGACATCAACGTCGCCAAGTACGAAAAAACCATCCAGACGGCCTTCCAGGAAGTCTCCGATGGCCTGGCGGCGCGCAAGACCTTCGACGAGCAGTTGCAAGCCCAGCGCGACCTGGTGCAGGCAAACCAGGACTACTACCGCCTGGCCGAACGCCGCTACCGCATCGGGATTGACAGCAACCTGACCTTCCTCGACGCCCAACGCAACCTGTTCAGTGCCCAGCAAGCACTGATCGGAGACCGCCTGTCGCAGCTGACCAGCGAGGTCAACCTGTACAAGGCGCTCGGCGGTGGCTGGTACGAGCAGACCGGGCAGGCCAACCAGCAAGCATCGGTGGAAACACCGAAAGGCTGATCGGCCTTGTTACAGCACAAGCCCACCCTTAGCGGTGGGCTTTGCTTTTTTACTGCCTGTGCCGGCCAGTATCCCCTGGTGATTCACCGTCGCAGCCACCACCGTATTCGCGGGTGAACCCGCTCCTACACTGATCGGTGGTGGACACATATCGGTGGTTGGGCGCAAGCCGTTGTAGGAGCGGGTTTACCCGCGAAGAGGCCAGCACAGGAGACTTATTAACCAACCAGAACATTCCGTTCGATTATCGCCCCGTTCCGTTTGCGGCGAATTGCCTCACCCCCGCACAACCCCGCACCATCCCCCCCACGCAACGTTGCCCAAGTTCATCAAAAAACACCCGCACCTGCAGGCCCGATCCCGCAGTGCACTGGCTCGACCATAAAAACAAGAGATTCACGACAGATGAGCATTTCGCTACCCGCACGCCAGCTGCTGCCCGGCCTGCTGGCCATGTCCTGCGCCCTCCCCGTGTTCGCCGCCAACGAAGGTGGTTTCATCGAGGACGCCAAGGCCAACCTCAACCTGCGCAACTTCTACATCAACCGCAACTTCGTCGACCCGGCCCACCCACAGGGCAAGGCCGAGGAATGGACGCAAAGCTTCATCCTTGATGCCCGCTCCGGTTTCACCCAGGGTACGGTCGGCTTCGGCGTGGACGTACTGGGGCTGTACTCGGTCAAGCTCGACGGCGGCAGAGGCACCACCAACACTCACTTGCTACCTGTGCATGACGACGGGCGCCCGGCCGATGACTTCGGCAGGCTGGGTGTGGCGCTGAAAGCCAAGCTGTCCGAAACCGAGCTGAAAGTCGGTGAATGGATGCCGGTACTGCCAATCCTGCGTTCAGACGATGGTCGCTCGTTGCCGCAAACCTTCCGCGGTGGTCAACTGACCTCCAGGGAAATCGCCGGCCTGACCCTGTACGCCGGCCAGTTCCGCGGCAATAGCCCGCGCAACGATGCCAGCATGGAAGACATGTCGCTCAACGGCAAAGCTGCCTTCACCTCCGACCGTTTCAACTTTGGCGGCGGTGAGTACAGCTTCAACGACAAGCGCACCATGATCGGCCTGTGGGATGCCCAGCTCAAGGACATCTACCGCCAGCAGTACCTCAACCTGACGCACAGCCAGCCGCTGGGCGACTGGACGCTGGGCGCCAACCTGGGCTACTTCATCGGCAAGGAAGATGGCGCCGAACGTGCCGGCAAGCTGGACAACCGCACCGCCTCCGCCCTGCTTTCAGCGCGCTACCAAGGCCACACTTTTTACGTTGGCCTGCAGAAGGTCAGCGGCGATGACGCCTGGATGCGGGTCAATGGCACCAGTGGCGGTAGCCTGGCCAACGACAGTTACAATTCAAGCTTCGACAATGCCAAGGAGCGTTCCTGGCAGGTTCGCCATGACTTCAACTTCGCCGCCGTCGGCGTACCCGGCCTGACCCTGATGAACCGTTATATCAAGGGTGAAAACGTCACCGCGGGCAGCGTGGACGATGGCAAGGAATGGGCGCGGGAAACAGAGCTGGCCTATGTGGTGCAGTCGGGCAGCTTCAAGGACCTGTCGGTGAAATGGCGCAACTCGACCATGCGTCGCGACTTCAGCACCAACGCGTTCGATGAGAATCGCTTGATTGTGAGTTACCCGCTGAACCTTCTGTGAATCGAATGGCCTCTTCGCGGATGAACACGCGAAGAGGCCAGATGCCCCTCAAGTGACCTAAAGCTATAAACATTCATGCACCTTCTTTGAGGGCATGATTTGCTACAGCTGAATAAAACCCTGCCATGAATTTGCCAGTGCGAGCTGCCGCCATTCGCTGAGATGATGATAGTGGCGACTGCAGGCTATCCTGATCACTATCCGCTACAGGTGAAACCAAGCTGAACAGGGAGGCACAACAATGAAAACCCTCGTCGACCACCTGAGCCAATACGCCAACTATCACCGCGACCCGCGCAACATCTTCACCCACTTCATCGGCATCCCCATGATCGTGCTGGCAGTCACCATCCTGCTGTCACGTCCAGGCTGGGAGATAGCTGGCATCTGGCTGTCCCCCGCCCTGCTGGCAGCGGCGGCGTCGGTGTGGTTCTACCTGCGCCTGGACCTGCGCTTCGGGCTGGTGATGGGGCTGTTGCTGGGCCTGTGCCTGTGGGTCGGTGAGGCGCTGGCAGTGCAGTCGACAACACTATGGCTCGGCGCCGGGCTGGGGGCGTTCGTGGTGGGCTGGATCATCCAGTTCATCGGCCACTACTACGAAGGCCGCAAACCGGCATTTGTCGACGATGTGAGCGGCCTGATCATCGGGCCATTGTTCGTGGTGGCGGAAGCTGCGTTCATGCTGGGCCTGCGCCCGACACTGAAGCATGCCGTGGAAACCAAAGCCGGCCCGGTTGCCATGCGGGAGAAAAAGGCGTCGGTGTAAGGGCCATTGCGGGCAAGCTCCCTGCCACAGGTCTGCAGGGTTATGCAGGACCTGTGGCAAGGAGCTTGCCCGCGAACACGATTTACTGGCGCGACTCTACGCCAAGTTCATCCCACACCGACTCAGCCAGGTGGAACGTGGCATTGGCCGCCGGAATGCCGCAGTAGATCGCGCTCTGCATCAGCACTTCCTTGATCTCGTCGCGGGTCACGCCATTGTTGGCCGCCGCACGCAGGTGCAGCTTCAGCTCGTCGTTGCGGTTCATGCCGATCAGCATGGCGATGGTGATCAGGCTGCGGGTATGACGCGGCAGCCCCGGGCGGGTCCAGATGTCACCCCAGGCGTGGCGGGTGATCATTTCCTGAAACTCGCCATTGAAGTCGTTGAGCTTCTCCAGGCTGCGGTCCACATGGGCATCGCCCAGCACTGCGCGGCGCACTTGCATGCCAGCGTCGTAACGTTGTTTCTCGTCCATGGCGTTGTCCTCAGTGAGCCAGCAGGAAATCGAGCACGCGGCGGCTGAAGGCCTCGCCAACCTCGACGTTGGACAGGTGCGCCGCCGGGAAGTCGACGTACTCGGCACCTTGGATACCGGCCTGCATGAAGCGGCCATGCACAGGGGTGGTCACTACGTCTTCAGTACCGGCAACGATCAGCGCGGGCACCTGGATGCGGCCCAGTTGCTCACGATAATCAGCGTCACGTACCGCTGCGCAGTTGCCGGCATAGCCTTGCGGGCTGGTTTGCGCCAGCATCTGGCAGATACGCTGAGCTTGCTCCGACTGTGCCTGGGCAAAACCTGGGGTGAACCAGCGGGCGATGGAGGCATCGCGCAGGTCGACCATGGCCTGCTGGCCACCTTTGAGCACAGTGTCGATACGGGTGTTCCACACCTCGTCGTTGGCGATCTTGGCGGCCGTGTTGCACAGGGTCAGGCTGCGCAGGCGCTCACCTGCATTGATGCCCAGCCACTGGCCGATCAGGCCACCCATCGACAGGCCGACGAAGTGAGCTTTCTGGATGTCCAGACCATCGAGCAGGGCCAGCACGTCTCGGCCCAGCTGTTCGATGCTGTAAGGGCCTTCAGTGACCAGCGATGCACCGTGACCGCGGGTGTCGTAGCGCAGCACCCGGAAGTGCTGGCTCCAGAGCGGAATCTGGGTGTCCCACATGCCCAGGTCGGTACCCAGCGAGTTGGACAGGACCAGCACCGGGGCGTCTTCCGGGCCATCGATCTGGTAATTCAAAACGCCATCGGCCAGTTGCAAGTGCGCCACAGCAGTCTCCTTCAGGCAGTAAAACGTTGATGTTCGGATACGGCGCGCGCCACCCAGACGCGGGCCTGGCCCAGATAATGGGCAGGGTCGAGCAGGCGATCGAGTTCTTCGCCAGACAGCTCGGCGCTGACCTGCGGTTCGTCACCCAGCACGGCACGCAAGTGCCGCTGTTCGGCCACCGCGCGCTGGCAGCATTGTTCCAGCAGGTGGTGGGCACGGTCGCGCCCCAGCCGCTGGGCAAGGACGATGCTCACCGCTTCGGCCAGCACCAGACCTTGTGTCAGGTCGAGGTTACGGCGCATGCGCGCGGCATCCACCTCCATGCCCTCGGCAATCATTTGAGCCTGGCGCAGGGCGCCAGAGACCAGGCAGCAGATATCCGGCAGGGTTTCCCACTCGGCATGCCATAGGCCCAGGCTGCGTTCGTGCTCCTGGGGCATGGCCGCGAACAGCGTCGACAGCAGACCCGGCACGCGGGTTGCGGCACCGATCAATACGGCGGCCCCCACCGGATTGCGCTTGTGTGGCATGGTCGAAGAACCACCTTTACCCGGCGCAGAAGGCTCAAACACCTCCCCCGCCTCGGTTTGCATCAGCAGGCTGATATCGCGACCGAACTTACCCAGGCTGCCGGCAACCAGGCCCAGTACCGAGGCAAACTCCACCAGGCGGTCACGCTGGGTGTGCCAGGGCTGTTCGGGCAGGGACAGCTTGAGCTGTTCGGCCAGCGCTTCGGCCACCGGCATCGCCTTGCTGCCCAAGGCCGCCAGGCTGCCCGAGGCACCGCCGAATTGCAGGACCAGCAGGCGCGGGCGCAATTCCTGCAGGCGCTGACGGTGGCGGGTCAAAGCGCCCAGTACACCGGCCAGCTTCATGCCCAGGGTCACCGGGGTAGCATGCTGCAACCAGGTACGCCCCACCAGTGGCGTATCGGCATGCTTCAACGCCTGCTGCGACAGGGTATCAGCCAGCTTGCCGAGGTCGGCCTCGATCAAGTCCAGAGCATCGCGCAACTGCAGAACCAGACCGGTGTCCATCGCATCCTGGCTGGTGGCCCCGAGGTGCACATAGCGCTCAGCTTCAGGCACGCCAGTGGCGATCACCTTGCCCAACGCTTTCACCAACGGAATTGCCGAGTTACCCGCGGTGGCAATGGCATTGGCCAGCGCGCCAACGTCATAGCGCTCGGCCTGGCAGGCCGCCTCGATGGCCGCCACCGCGCTGTGCGGGACCAAACCGGTAGAGGCTTCGGCACGGGCAAGCGCTGCTTCGAAATCCAGCATGCCCTGCAGGCGGCCACGGTCGGAGAAAATCTCGCGCATGGCCGGCGCGGTGAAATAGGCGTCGAACAGTTGGTTGCTCATGCAGCGTCCTTAATCATCATGGTGCAGATACGCCGCCTGCTTCGGCAGGCGCAGGCTGAACAGGAAGGCAATCGCCATCATCGCCGTCACGTACCAGTAGAAAGTGTTTTCCATCCCGAGGCTTTTCAGGCCCAAGGCCACATACTCGGCCGAACCGCCGAATGCTGCGTTGGCCACCGCATAGGCCAGGCCCACACCCAGTGCCCGCACCTGTGGCGGGAACATCTCAGCCTTCACCAGACCGCTGATCGAGGTGTAGAAACTGACGATACACAGGGCCAGGCTGATCAGCACGAAGGCCATGATCGGGCTGGTCACGGTTTTCAGTGCCATCAGCAGCGGCACTGTGCACAGGGTACCCAGCGCACCGAACAGCAGCATCGAATTGCGCCGACCGATGCGGTCGGACAACATGCCGAAGAACGGCTGCACCACCATGAACAGAAACAACGCCCCGGTCATCACGTAGCTGGCGTTCTTGGCTGTCATGCCCGCAGTGTTGACCAGGTACTTCTGCATATAGGTGGTGAAAGTATAGAAAATCAGCGAGCCACCAGCGGTGTAGCCAAGCACCGTGATGAACGCCGCTGCGTGATTGCGGAACAGGCCACCGATCGAACCTGCATCCTTGTCATTACGGGCTTCGGCGCTACTGGTCTCGTGCAGCGAACGGCGTAGCATCAGCGAGATCAGGGCGGCGATGGCCCCCACCACGAAGGGAATGCGCCAGCCCCAGGCCCGCAGTTCATCTTCAGTCAGCAGCTGTTGCAGGATCACCACGACCAGTACCGCCAGCAACTGGCCGCCGATCAGGGTGACGTACTGGAACGAAGCAAAGAAACCACGCTGCCCACGCAGGGCCACTTCACTCATGTAGGTGGCCGTGGTGCCGTATTCGCCTCCTACCGACAGGCCCTGGATCAGCCGGGCCAGCAATAGCAGCGCCGGGGCCCAGGTGCCGATGCTGGCATAGGTGGGCAGGCAGGCGATCATCAGGGAGCCGAAGCACATCATCAGCACCGAGATCATCAGGGAATTCTTGCGACCATGACGGTCGGCGAGACGGCCGAAGATCCAGCCACCAATGGGGCGCATCAGGAAGCCTGCGGCAAATACACCCGCCGTGTTCAACAGTTGCACGGTGGGGTCGTCGGAGGGGAAGAAGGCTGGGGCGAAGTAGATCGCGCAGAAGGCGTAGACGTAGAAATCGAACCATTCCACCAGGTTGCCTGACGAGGCACCGACAATAGCGAAGATGCGCGAGCTGCGCTCTTCGCCGGTGTAATAGGTTGAGGTCATGAGGGTTTTACTCCTGGTGGGTACCAGGTAAATCTAGACATACCTGGTAACACACTCGTTCCGCTATCTGGCTGGCAATTGGCCTTATGTCTCACAGGACAGGCCTCTTCGTGGGCAAGCCAGCCCCCACAGGGGATTGCGTGGATCCCTGTGGGAGCTGGCTTGCACGCGAAGAGGCCGGTACAGGTCAAACCCGCTCGATGGCCAGCGCCAGACCTTGGCCGACACCCACACACATGGTCGCCAGGCCTTTACGCCCACCACTCTTCTCCAACTGGTGCAGCGCAGTCAGCACCAGGCGCGCACCGCTCATGCCCAGCGGGTGGCCCAGGGCAATGGCGCCGCCATTAGGGTTTACCTGTGGCGCATCGTCAGCGACACCCAGTTCACGTAGCACTGCCAGGCCTTGGCTGGCAAACGCTTCGTTAAGCTCGATCACGTCGAAATCACTTACCGCCACCCCCAGACGCTCGGTCAGCTTGCGCACCGCCGGCACCGGGCCAATGCCCATGACACGTGGAGCAACGCCGCCGCTGGCCATGCCCAGAACGCGGGCACGCGGGGTCAGGCCGTGTTTCTTCACCGCTGCGGCCGAGGCCAGGATCATCGCCGCAGCACCGTCGTTCACGCCCGAGGCGTTGCCGGCGGTGACCGTCTTGTCCGGGCCGTTGACCGGTTTGAGCTTGGTCAGCGCCTCCAGCGTGGTTTCCGGGCGCAGGTGTTCGTCACGTTCGACGATGATTTCGCCCTTCTTGTGAACGATACGCACCGGCACAATTTCTTCGGCGAAGAAGCCGGCAGCCTGCGCAGCGGCAGCCTTCTGCTGACTGCGCAGGGCGAACGCGTCCTGGTCAGCACGCGAAACCTGATAGTCGTCAGCCACGTTGTCGGCGGTTTCCGGCATTGAATCCACACCATACTGGCTCTTCATCAGCGGGTTGATGAAACGCCAGCCAATGGTGGTGTCTTCCAGCTTCATGTTGCGCGAATAGGCGCTTTCAGCCTTGCCCATGACGAACGGAGCGCGCGACATCGACTCGACGCCACCCGCAATCACCAGTTCCATCTCGCCGCTGGCGATGGCGCGGAAAGCGGTGCCGATGGCATCCATGCCCGATGCACACAGGCGGTTCAGGGTGACGCCCGGGATGCTTTCCGGCAGGCCGGCCAGCAGCAACGCCATGCGGGCGACGTTGCGGTTGTCTTCACCGGCCTGGTTGGCGCAACCAAAGAACACTTCGTCTACCTGGTCCCACTGCACGCCTGGGTTGCGCTCTACCAGCGCCTTCAGCGGCACGGCTGCCAGGTCGTCGGCCCGTACGCTGGCCAGGGCGCCGCCGAAGCGGCCGATCGGGGTACGGATGGCATCACAGATGAATACGTCGTGCATCAGGCTTCTCCTGCCAGCTGGCCATGGGCCGCGGCGGTACGGGCGTCGAGGTCACACATGGTGGACAGCTCGATTGGGGTGGGTTCGGAAATGGTCTGCGCGTGGCATTTGGAGGCTCCTGGTCAGGGTGCTTCGGTGAACCCAGATTAAGGAGACTGGTAGGTACCTTACAATCCGATAATCGACTATCTGTGCGATTAACGAACCATTTGTTGCGCGGCTATCCAGGGCAGCTGTGCGCCCTGATCGCAGCACAACGCCGCTCTGCCGGAGCAGCCTTGTGCTGCAAATGGGCCGCAACGCGGCCCTTGCCCTCAGGTCGCGTCAGCGTGGCTGACCAGCCCCTTGACGACCACACCCACGGTCGCCAGCGCCGCCGGCACCAGCAACGCCGTCAGCACCTGTTCGAAGTTCCAGCCCAGGCCCAGCAGCGTGGCGCCACTCCAGGCCCCGAGAATCGCACCAAAGCGGCCAATACCCAGCATCCACGATACACCCGTGGCCCGGCCCTGGGTGGGATAGAAGCGTGCCGCCAGCGATGGCATTGCCGACTGCGCACCGTTCACGCACATACCGGCGACGAGTACCAGCGTGGCTAACACGGTGATGTTGCCCAGGCTCTGCCCCACTGCGTAGGCGAACACCCCGGCCAGCAGATAGAAAATGCCGATCACCTTGTGCGGATTGAAACGGTCCATGGCCCAACCCACGCCGACTGCACTTAGCACTCCGCCAAACTGGAACAGCGCGCCAATGAATGCGGCTTGTTCCATGCTCGCACCACTGTCACGCATCAGGGTTGGCAGCCAGCTGGTCAAGAGGTAGACAATCACCAGACCCATGAAATAGGTCAGCCACAGCAGCACGGTACCCAAACCGTACGTGCCAGAGAAGATCACCGCGAACACGTTGCGTGCAGCCACCGCCTTTTGCTCCGGCACGCTGAAACTGCCTGCCTCGGCCACCACTTGCGGCGCGATTGGCGACAAGGTCTTGCGCACCTTGTCGGTGCCGCGGTTGCGCACCACCAGGAACC
Source organism: Pseudomonas sp. VEM90 (assembly GCF_054611535.1). Lineage (NCBI taxonomy): Bacteria > Pseudomonadati > Pseudomonadota > Gammaproteobacteria > Pseudomonadales > Pseudomonadaceae > Pseudomonas > Pseudomonas sp. VEM90. The sequence continues at coordinate 304,093 of NZ_JBTRAR010000003.1, forward strand.
GCGCCGACTCCGGCAGCCAGACCATCAGCACCAGCGCCAGCAGCAACGGCAGCACGCCACCGATGACCAGCAGGCTGTGCCAGCCGTAGGCCGGGATCATCTTGGCGGAAATGAAGCCACCACCCGCCATGCCCAGGTTGAAGCCACAGAACATGCTGGTCACCAGCAGCGACTTGAGGCGCTCCGGGGTGTATTCGGACAACAGCGTGGTGGCGTTGGGCATGCCTGCACCCAGCCCCAGACCAGTCAGAAAACGCAGCACCAGCAACTGGTCGACGTTGGAGGCATAGGCCGAGGCCAGGCTGAAGCCACCGAACACCAGCACGGCCACCACCAGCACGCCTTTGCGGCCAAAACGGTCAGCCAGCGGCCCGGACCCCAGGGCGCCAAATACCATGCCGATCAACGCGGCACTCATGACCGGCCCAAGGCTGGCGCGATCGATCCCCCACTCTTGCGACAGTGCCGGGGCGATGAAACCCATGGCAGCGGTGTCCAGGCCATCGAGGAAGACGATCAGGAAGCACAGCAGCACGACCCGCCACTGATAGCGGGACAGCGGCTGCTGATTGATGAACGACTGAACGTCGAGGCTTTTGCCGACGTTGGTTTGCGCTTGGTTCATTATTGTTATCCAGAATGTGGGGCACAGTCAGGCCATTGCACGCGGGCAACCGGTACAAGGGCGATGATTGGGGTATATGGCCTGGGTCAGCCTGGATACAACGGTACTGCATGCGGGTGCGGCCGCAGCAGCGAGATGACAGTATTCATGCGTAAGTGCCTCTTGTGTTTTTCTTGTTCGGTCGGCTAGCCGACCGTTGCGAGAGACATTAATCAGCGGGCCGGGGTGACGCAATTCACCCGGCACGACACTGTGCGTTTATCGCACAAGAAACGGTTTTGCCTGTTCTGATCCGGGGCCGCAAAGTGCTCCCTGCGGTCTCAACCAAACAACTGATGGCAAAGGTCCCGGCTGGCTGCCAGCAAAATCGGCAAGAACCGCTGCTCCAGCTCACTGCGGGTCACCCGCCCGACATGGGTACTTACATTCAACGCAGCCAACACCTGCCCCGAAGCGTCGTACACCGGCACTGCAATCGATCGCAGCCCCTGTTCCAGTTCCTGGTCCACCACGCACCAGCCTTGGGCGCGCACCTGCTGGATGCAGGCAAACAACGACTCAGGGTCATTCAGGGTACGGCTGGTGCGCGCCTTGAGGTCGGCACGTTCCAGGTACTCACGCAGGCTGGTGTCGTCCATGGCCGCCAGCAGAATGCGCCCCATCGACGTGCAATAGGCCGGCAGGCGCCCACCCACCGACAGATCGACCGAGATCAGCCGCTCGACCGTGGCCGAGCGGGCTATATAAAGGATGTCGTCACCTTCGAGGGTGGCCATGTTGGCCGCCTCATGCAACTGGTCGCTGATGCGATCCAGGTACGGCTGGGCAGAAATTGCCAGCGGCGTCGACGACAGGTAGGCATGCCCCAGGGTCAGCACTTTGGGCAGCAGCGAATAGGTACGCCCGTCGGTGGTGGCGTAACCCAGCTTGATCAACGTGTGCAGGCACCGGCGCACGGCTGCGCGAGGGATTTCGGTACGGTGGCTGATCTGGGCGATGGTCAGGTGACGCTTGCGCTCCTGGAATGCCTGGATCACGGCCAGGCCACGTGCCAGAGAGGTCATGAAGTCAGGGTCACCGGTAAAGGCCTGGATGCGCTTGGCCGGGGAAGCCACGATCGGCGGCGCCATGGCAGCCGAAGCAGGTCGCGCCACTTCCGCACTGCCGGAATCATTGTCCAGGGTTTCGTCACTCATCGCACACCTCAAAAAAAACACCGGTTCGTGCGATTATCGAACAAACGGCCGATAATCGCAATTGACCGCCGACACGTTTGCTTATACCTTTCCCATGCCACTTGTGGCTTCTTTGGAGAGACTGGTCAGGTACCCACCGTAGAAGTCCCCAGGCAACGGCCTCGCCTTTTCGGGCGAGGCCGTTTTTCATTACGCCCTGCCCTGACAATGCAGCGAACTTCTATCTGTCAATCCTTTCAAACTTGTACGAAAGGTCCCAACTGTTCGCGGGCACATCCTGCTAGTTACGCCAGATGATGTCAGGGTTGAGTAAATTAACGATGTTCGGCGAATTATCGGTTGCTATAATCGATTGCGCAGGCCCTCCGCTTACCGTGGTCATAGAACCTTCCGCTTTATCAAGCCGTTGCGGCCAGCAAGGCAATATGCATGTGGCACAATGCATGACAACAGTCATTACACTTTTTTTCAGGTACTGCACGTGACGAAAGATGAACTGCGCGCGGAACTCGAGCGCCAGGCTGAACGTTACAAGGATGTTTATGGTGGCGAAGTCACCACTTACGCCGCACAACCGGATCCGGAACGCAAACCCTGGCGCAAGCGTGCCAGCGTTCGCGACCAGGCCTTCAGCCAGGAACTGGAACGCATCGAAAAAGAACTGCGCAGCGACAACCCCTGAGTCTCGGGGCCCCTGCGCGTCGTCGCCCGGTCAGCCCGGGCGAGGTCGATCTTTACTGTCTGGCCGATGATGAAATGGAATTACACAAATTTCATACGGCCGTTTGAAATTCTGCAAAATGGACATTTCTCAACATTTAGGCCATTTTTCGCCATGATTTTCGACTTTTAGCCGCCATTTACCCCACTAAACGCCCCCCTCTGCACGACACGCTTGCACCATGAAGGCTGTCATCTGTCTGTTGCAAGTGCATCGATTGCAAAGGTTTTCTGGCATAATCCCGCCCCCCTATGACCCGCCAGACAACCTTCATGATCGATTTATTCAGCGGACTGGATGCCTGGGTGTTGGTGAGCCTGCTGCTCGCCTTGACCTTCGTACTCGCCTTCGAGTTCATCAATGGCTTTCATGACACCGCCAACGCGGTAGCTACCGTCATCTATACCAAAGCCATGCCACCGCACCTCGCCGTGTTCTTCTCCGGCGTGTTCAACTTCCTTGGCGTTCTGCTCGGCGGTGTAGGGGTGGCCTATGCCATCGTGCACCTGTTGCCGGTAGAGCTGCTGATCAATGTGAACACCGGACACGGCCTGGCCATGGTCTTCTCGTTGCTGGCCGCGGCCATCACCTGGAACCTGGGCACTTGGTACTTTGGCATCCCCGCCTCCAGTTCGCACACGCTGATCGGCTCCATTCTCGGCGTCGGCCTGGCCAACGCCCTGATCAACGACATTCCGCTGGGCGACGGCGTCAACTGGCAGAAAGCGATCGATATCGCCATGTCGCTGGTGGTCTCGCCAATGGCCGGCTTCGCCGTTGCTGCCCTGGTGCTGATCGGCCTGAAATGGTGGCGCCCGCTGTCGAAGATGCACAAGACCCCGGAACAGCGCCGCAAGCTCGACGACAAGAAGCACCCGCCCTTCTGGAACCGTCTGGTCCTGGTGGTTTCCGCCATGGGTGTGAGCTTCGTGCACGGCTCCAACGACGGCCAGAAAGGCATCGGCCTGATCATGCTGGTGCTGATCGGTATTGTCCCGGCCAAGTTCGTACTCGACCTGAACAGCACTACCTACCAGATCGAGCGTACTCGCGACGCCACGCTGCACATGAGCCAGTTCTACCAGCGCAACGCCGCCACCCTGGGCGAGTTCCTGGCACTGGGCAAGGCCAAGGCCAGCGACCTGCCGGAGCAGTTCAGCTGCAACCCTCAGCAGACCGAGCCGACCATCGCTGCGCTGCAGACCTCGCTGAAGGGCGTGACGGACTACCACAGCCTCGATGCCGATAAGCGCGTTGAAGTACGCCGCTACCTGTTGTGCCTGGATGACACCGCGAAGAAGGTTGGCAAGCTGCCAGGCCTGGATGCTCGTGAAAAGTCCGACCTTGAAAAACTGCGCAAAGACCTCACCGCCACTACCGAATACGCCCCGTTCTGGGTGATCGTGGCCGTTGCCCTGGCCCTTGGCCTGGGCACCATGGTTGGCTGGAAGCGCGTCGTGTTGACCGTAGGCGAGAAGATCGGCAAGCAAGGCATGACCTATGCACAAGGCATGTCGGCCCAGATCACCGCAGCCTGCGCCATCGGCATGGCCAACGTATTCTCCCTGCCGGTGTCGACTACCCATGTGCTGTCGTCCGGCGTGGCCGGCACCATGGTCGCCAACAAAAGTGGCCTGCAAGGCGGTACTGTGAAGACCATCCTGCTGGCATGGGTCCTGACCCTGCCTGCCTCGATGGGCCTGGCGGCCGGCCTGTTCTGGCTGGCGTCCAAAGCCATTGGCTGAGTGACACCGCGATGAATGAAGGCGCCTCCGGGCGCCTTTTTCATAGCCGTTGCTCCTGTGCCGCCCTGTTCTTTGCCGAAGCAGCCTTGCGCTCCTGAAGGCATGGGGCGGCGCAGGAAGACTACCTTTTCTTGCTCCCTAACAACGATCCCATCAACCCGCGCACCAACTGCCGCCCCAACTGGTTAGCTGCCTGGCGCACTGCCGACTTGATCGCCTGCCCCGCTGCACTCTGCAAGAATTCGCCAGCCTTGTCGGCAAAACTCTCTTCATCCGCCTTCGGTTGTGGCGCCGGTTCCACTGGCTCGCCCTTACGCTGGCTCAGCATTTCATAGGCAGACTCACGGTCCACCGGTTTGTCATAGCGCCCCGCCAATGGCGAAGCGGCAATCAGCGCACTGCGCTCAGTCGCGCTCAGCGGCCCTATACGCGACTGCGGCGGTGCAACCAACACCCTCTGCACGATGGCCGGCGTCCCCTTTTCCTCCAATGTACCCACCAGCGCTTCGCCAATACCCAGTTCGGTCAGCACTGCCAGGGTGTCGAACGCCGGGTTGGGGCGGAAACCATCGGCTACCGCCCGCAGCGACTTCTGCTCCTTGGCAGTGAACGCCCGCAAGCCGTGCTGAATGCGCAAGCCCAACTGGGCCAGCACCGCGTCGGGCAAGTCTCCCGGCGATTGGGTAACGAAATAGACCCCCACTCCCTTGGAGCGGATCAGCCGGACCACTTGCTCAAGACGGTCCTGCAAGGCCTTGGGCGTGCCGTTGAACAGCAAGTGTGCTTCATCGAAGAACAGCGCCAGCACCGGCTTGTCGGCATCACCGCGCTCGGGCAACTGCTCGAACAGTTCGGCCAGCAGCCACAACAGAAACGTCGCGTATACCTTAGGTGCTTCGTGCACCAATCGGCTGGCATCGAGCAGGTGGATACGCCCACGGCCATCCGGATCAGTGCGCAGCAGATCCTCCAGTTGCAATGCCGGCTCGCCGAACAGTGCCTCGGCGCCCTGCTGCTCCAAAGTAGCGAGCCGGCGCAACAAGGCCTGGGTGGAAGCCGTGGTCATCAGCGCGCTGTCTTCGCCGAGCAGCTGCGGGTTGTCCTTCAGATGCGCCAGCAGGGCTTTGAGGTCTTTGAGGTCCAGCAGCAGCAGGCCTTCGCGGTCGGCCACCTTGAATGCTGCATATAGCGCAGCCTGCTGGCTGTCGGTCAGTTCCAGCAAGTTGCCCAGCAGCAACGGCCCCATTTCACTGAGGGTGGTGCGCAGCGGGTGGCCAGACTGCCCCTCGATATCCCACAAGCTCACCGGATAGGCCCGGGGCGTATGCCCCAGCCACGGCATGCCGGCGATACGCTCAGCCACCTTACCCTGTGGCGCACCGGCAGCCCCCAAACCACAGAGGTCGCCTTTGACATCGGCGGCGAACACCGCCACCCCTGCGTCGCTGAACACCTCCGCCAAGTGCTGCAGGGTGACGGTCTTGCCGGTACCGGTTGCGCCAGCCACCAGACCGTGGCGGTTGGCCAGGCGCATCGCTTGCCCGACTGGCTGGCCATCCGGCCCCGCTCCTACAACGATGGTCGAATATTCCGACATCTTTTTAATCCTCTGCTCAAGCTTTAGCTTAATTCGGCCGATACCTGTGGGTGATATTCGCCTTAATAGAGAGGAACAACCGAAAGGGGACTTCTCGGGATGTTGCACAACCTACGGCTCCACTCGTGCGAACGCCTGATATAGAACCTTAGCGGAACCGATTACGCCCATGAACAAAAGCCTTCGTTTCAGCCACAAGATTCTTTTGGCGGCATCACTGATCGTGATCCTCGCCTTCAGCCTTTTCACCCTCTACAACGATTACCTCCAGCGTAATGCGATTCGCGAGGACCTGGAAAACTATCTGGCTGAAATGGGCACCTCCACGTCGACCAATATTCGCAACCTGTTCGAGGGCCGGATAAAACTGGTGGAGAACCTGGCGCAGAACATTGCCCAGGACCCGGCCAGCGCCGAAACCCTGATGGGCCAGAATGCGCTGACCTCCAGCTTCCTCACGGTCTACCTGGGCAAAGTCGACGGCGGTTTCAGCGTGCGCCCGGACGCGAAGATGCCCGACGGCTACGACCCGCGCACCCGCCCTTGGTACAAGGACGGCATGAACGCCAGCGGCGCGACCCTGACCGAACCTTACATCGATATGACCACCAACAAGATGGTCATTGGCATCCTCAACAAGGTCTCCAGCAGCGTTGGCGTGGTCGGCGGCGACCTGGCCCTGGACGGCCTGGTGCAGATCATCAACTCGCTGAACTTCGGCGGCATGGGGTACGCCTTCCTGGTCAACGACCAGGGCAAGATCCTGGTGCACCCCGATAAAGATCTGGTCATGAAGTCGTTGTCGGACCTGTTCCCGCAGCACACGCCGAAACTGACCGGTGAGCTGACCGAAGTGCAAAGCGATGGCCAGACCCGCCTGCTGACCTTCAGCCCGATCACCGGCCTGCCGTCGGCGAACTGGTACATCGGTCTTTCGGTGGACAAGGACAAGGCCTTCTCGATGCTCAGCACCTTCCGCACCTCTGCGGTGATCGCCACGGTAGTGGCGGTGGTGATCATCATCGGCCTGCTCGGCTTGCTGATCCGCGTGTTGATGCAACCGCTGCACACCATGACCCGCGCCATGGAAGACATTGCCGAAGGTGAAGGCGACCTTACCAAGCGCCTGCACATCCACAACCACGACGAGTTCGGTGTCCTCGGCAACGCCTTCAACCGCTTCGTCGAACGCATTCACAGCAGCATTCGAGAAGTGTCCTCGGCCACCGAACAGGTCAACGAAGTGGCCCTGCGGGTGATCAGTGCTTCGAACTCGTCGATGACCAACTCCGACGAGCAGTCGAACCGCACCAACAGTGTCGCTGCCGCCATCAACGAACTGGGAGCTGCAGCTCAGGAAATTGCCGGCAACGCCGCCCAGGCTTCGCAGCACGCAACCTCCGCGCGCCTGCTGGCAGAAGAAGGCCAGCAAGTGGTCGAGCGCAACATTGCCGCGATGAACCGCCTGTCCGACCTGATCGTTACATCCAGCGCGCACATCGAAACACTGAACAGCAAGACCGTGAATATCGGCCAGATCCTCGAAGTGATCACCAGCATTTCCCAGCAGACCAACCTGCTGGCGCTGAATGCTGCCATCGAGGCAGCCCGCGCCGGTGAGGCCGGGCGTGGCTTTGCCGTGGTCGCCGACGAGGTGCGCAACCTCGCGCACCGCACCCAGGAATCGGCGCAGCAAGTGCAAACCATGATCGAAGAGCTGCAGGTCGGTGCCCGCGAGTCGGTCGATACCATGGACCAGAGCCAGCGCCACAGCCAGGACAGCATGCAGATCGCCAACCAGGCGGGTGAGCGACTGGACAGCGTTACCGTGCGCATTGGCGAGATCGATGGCATGAACCAGTCAGTGGCCACTGCCACCGAGGAGCAGACCGCCGTGGTCGAGGCGATCAACATGGACATCAGCGAGATCAACATGCTCAACCAGGAAGGCGTGGAGAACCTGCAAGCGACCCTGCGCGCGTGCTCCGACCTCGAGCAGCAGGCTGGCCGCCTGAAGCACCTGGTGGGCAGCTTCCGTATCTGATAGCTGCTACACCTTCGCCTGGCGCAGCCTTCTTGCTGCGCCAGGCACTGCGCATTTCCCCCTCTCAAACTGATCGAACAAACTATCCTTCTGATAGGTCCATCTTTAGGCGTGTCATCGCCGGCAATTCGACGCTGGATGACAGACCCGAAGACGATCCCGGAGGGATGCTGATCGTGCACATCGCCGACATCACCATGTTCTACGCCCCGGCCAGCGGTGGCGTACGTACCTATCTTGATGCCAAACATCACCGTCTCGACGCCATTCATGGCGTACGCCACAGCCTGTTGATTCCCGGTGCCAGCGCCCAACACGCCGATGGCATCTACCAGGTGCCTGCGCCGCCCTTGCCGTTTGGCAAAGGCTACCGCTTTCCGGTACGCCTGGCCCCCTGGTGCAACACACTGCGCACGCTCAAGCCCGACCTGATCGAAGTCGGCGACCCCTACCTGACCGCCTGGGCGGCGCTGGAAGCACGGCGCCAACTCGACGTACCAGTGATCGGTTTCTACCATTCCGACCTGCCGTTACTCGTCAGCAACCGCATGGGCAACTGGTTCGCCCCCAATGTCGAGGCCTACGTCAGCAAGCTATACGGCAATTTTGACCGGGTACTGGCCCCCAGCCAGGTGATGGCCGACAAATTACGCCGTTTGGGCGTGCGCGATGTCCATGTGCAGCCACTGGGCGTTGACCTTGCCACTTTCCACCCCGCCCGGCGCGACCCACATGTACGTGCCGAACTGGGCATTGCCGACACCAGCCGCCTGTTGATCTTTGCCGGCCGCGGCTCGCGGGAAAAGAACCTGCCGGTGCTGCTTGACTGCATGCAGCAACTCGGCGCCCCCTACCACCTGTTACTGGTAGGCTCGAACATGCCGGCCAGCGTGCCGCACAACGTCAGCGTCATCGATCACTTCTGCCCGGCTGCAGAGGTGGCCCGGCTGATGGCCAGCGCCGACTTGCTGGTGCATGCTGGCGACCAGGAAACATTCGGCCTGGTCATTCTCGAAGCGATGGCCAGCGCCACGCCCGTGGTGGCCGTGCGCGCCGGTGCGTTCCCTGAAATCATCAACGAACAGTGCGGCCGCCTGTGCATGCCCAACGATGGTCGGGCCATGGCGTCAGCCGTGCGCGAGGCGTTCGAGGCAGGTGTACGCGAGCTCGGTGTGCAGGCCCGTCACCATGTAGAGCAACATTATTCATGGGACAACGTGGTGGCTGGCCTGCTGCAGCACTACCAGGCCGTGCTCGGCCACCAGCCACAGGTGCGCGCCCATGCTTGAGCCCTCCACGAGCCAGCGCAGCCTCATGCTGGTGTTGCATGATGTTGCCCCGGAAACCTGGCCGGACTATGAACCGTTCGTAGAGGCCGTGGACGCGCTGGGCAACGTGCCAATGACATGGCTGGTGGTCCCGGACTTCCATCGGCGTAATCCGCTGCACCGGGCACCTACGTTCTGCCGCCTCCTGGATGCACGCCTGGCCAAAGGCGACGAGCTGGCACTTCATGGCTATGCCCATGCTGACGAAGGACCCACACCGCGCAGCCCCGTCGACTACTTCATGCGGCGCATCTATACGCATGAAGGCGAGTTCTACAGCCTTGATGAGGCCGAAGCGCTGGCCCGCCTACAGGAGGGCCTGGCACTGTTCGAGGGCCAAGGTTGGCCGGTGGCAGGGTTTGTCGCACCAGCCTGGCTCATGAGCCAGGGCACACGGCAAGCGCTGTGCCGCCTGCCACTGAAATACACCAGCACACCGCAGCATCTGTACCGCTTGCCGGACTTTACGGCCATTGATGCGCCAGGCCTGGTCTGGAGCGCCCGGAGCGCATGGCGTCGCAAACTGTCCCGCACGCTCTGCGACTGGCAATGCCAGCGCTGGCGGGGTGCAAGCACGTTGCGCATGGGACTGCACCCTGTAGACATGCGTCATCGCTCATCCCGCGACTATTGGCTGCGCACGCTGGAAAAACTGCTCAAGGAGGGCCGTGAACCGCTGACCAAATCCGCCTGGCTGGAGCGCCAGGGGGCCGCATGAAGCGCTGGGCCTGGCTGGCGCTGGCATTGCTGGGTGCAGCACTGGTGCCAGCGTTGCTGGGTGGTAGCGAACTGCTGCCGAGGCTGAGCCGGTTCGACCCGCACCTGATGATCATGCTGCTAGGCATGATTCTGTTGTGCTGGGTCATCAATGCGCTGCGCCTGCGCCTGTTGCTGGGTGAGCAGGCGAAACAGTTGAGCCATGCTCGCAGCCTGGGCGTTGTCATGGCCACCGAGTTTGCCATCTGCACCACCCCTGGCGGTAGTGGTGGGCCGCTTACCCTGATGGCCCTGCTGGCGCGAGACCGCATCTGCCCGGCGCGCAGCGGCGCCGTCTTTGCCATGGACCAGTTGAACGACCTGGTGTTCTTCTTCTGCGCAATGCTGGCAATTGCCGGCTACGCGCTGTTCCACAGCCTGGGTCGCAGTCAGGAAAGCATGTTGCTTGGCAGTGCGTTACTGCTGTGCACAGCGTTGGCCGGGGTGATCGGGCTGTTGCGCTACCGGCGCCCGATAATGCGCATGAACGGCAGGCTGTTGCAGCGCATGGGGATGGGCCACCCGCGCAAACGTCGCTGGGCGCGCAAACTGCTGCACTTCGTCGCAGCACTGGCGCAGACCTGGCGCCTGCCCAAGCGCACGCTGAGCCTGGTGTTCACCCTGACCTGCGCCCACTGGGGGCTGCGCTACAGCGTGCTGTACCTGGTGCTGCGAGGCTTGGGGGTAGACCTGCAGTGGATTCCCAGCTTCCTGGTGCAGATGCTGTCGCTCAGCGCCGGCCAATTCAGCCTGCTGCCTGGTGGGGCCGGGGCCGCCGAGCTGACGTCGGCCAGCCTGTTGACACCCTTGGTGGGCAGTTCGACCGCCGCTGCGGCAATCCTGATATGGCGGGCGGTTACTTACTACTTTTATCTGCTGGCTGGGGGGCCGGTGTTTGTCTGCCTGCTGGGGCGTCCGCTGCTGGAACGCTGGCGGCGTCAGGCGGGTTGAGCTGCTGCCAGAGTTCGGCGGCGCCGGGGAAGTCGGTGCCATCCGTGTCATCCAGGGCTTCAGGGTCGTAGCGGGCCAGGCAGCCTTCGCCAAGGGTCGGTGGAGGTGAGGCGGCGGGGTTGTTGCGTTGCCTGGCCATTAGCGTTTCACCCAAGATTGCCGGGGCGCTTTGCGCCCCTGTCGCGACGGGGCTGCACAGCAACCCAGAATCTCACAGCAAGCCCGATGGCGTCAGTCGAACACCACCGTCTTGTTACCATGCACCAGCACGCGGTCTTCCAGGTGATAACGCAGGCCACGGGCCAGCACCATCTTCTCCACATCACGGCCAAAGCGGACCATGTCCTCGATGCTGTCGGCATGGCTGACTCGCACCACATCCTGCTCGATGATCGGGCCGGCGTCCAGCTCTTCGGTGACGTAATGGCACGTCGCGCCGATCAGCTTCACCCCACGCAGGGCGGCCTGGTGGTATGGCTTGGCGCCGACGAACGACGGCAGGAAGCTGTGATGGATGTTGATCACCTTCTCGGCATAGTCCTGGCACAGTTGTGGCGGCAGGATCTGCATGTAGCGGGCCAGTACCACGACGTCGGCGGCATGCTCCTGCACCAGACGCGACACTTCGGCAAAGGCCGGGGCCTTGTCCTTAGGGTCGACCGGTACATGGAAGAACGGAATACCGTGCCACTCGACCATGCTGCGCAGGTCGTTGTGGTTGGAAATCACGCAAGGGATCTCGCAGTCCAGTTCATCGGTGTGCCAGCGGTGCAGCAGGTCTGCCAGGCAGTGCGACTCGCGGCTGGCCATCAACACCACACGTTTTTTCTGTGCCGAGTCGGTAATGCGCCAAGTCATGGAGAACTCTTCAGCGATCGGCGCAAACGCCTCACGGAAAGCTTCGATACCGAACGGCAGCGACTCAGCGCGGATTTCATGACGCATGAAGAACCAACCGCTCTGCTCATCGGAGTGGTGGCTGGCTTCGTTGATCCAGCCATTGTACAAGGCCAGGAAATTACTGACTTTCGCCACGATGCCTACACGGTCGGGGCAGGCGATCACCAGACGATAGGTGCGCATGAATGAGACTCCAGAACTTCGCAAAGGCGCCTATTCTAGCGGTCCGCCAGAAAAAACGCAGTATTGATCGCTGCCGCGATGGCATATGCAGGCGCGAAACGCTGCAAGGGCGCTGTCTGACAGACATGACGAATCGCCTGGGCCGTATGTAAAATTTTGTTCACGTAGAGAAATGCTGTCACAGCTTAATTAACAGTTAATTGCCCATTCTTATGTTTACTTGCGAGTATTGCCTGTCTATTATTGGCCCACACATTTCTGAACACGCATTAAGGAACACTCCATGTCCCTGATCAACGAGTACCGCGCTACCGAAGAAGCCATCAAGGAACTTCAGGCCCGCCTGGCCAATCTGTCGCAGGATGACAAGCTGAAGAAAGAACTGGAGTTCGAAGGCAAACTGCGCACACTGATGGGCGAGTACTCCAAGTCGCTGCGCGACGTGATTGCCCTGCTCGACCCAGAGTCGAAACTGAGCAAGGCACCTCGTGGTTCGGTCAAGACTACCGGCACCAAGCGTGCGCGCAAGGTCAAGCAATACAAGAACCCGCACAACGGTGAAGTGATCGAAACCAAAGGCGGCAACCACAAGACCCTGAAAGAGTGGAAAGCCACTTGGGGCGGCGACGTGGTTGAAAGCTGGGCAACCCTGCTGGACTGATTATCCGCATACGCCCTCTTGCTTCGCACAACAAAAACGCCGGCACATTGCCGGCGTTTTTGTTTACCAGCCATCAGCCGATTGAATAGTTTTCCTGCAATTGTCGAGCATGCATTTGCCAGGCCTCCAACACCCGCCTGCCCGCCTCGTCGGCGCCCTCCCAGGCTTGCTGGCGTGCTCGTTCGAAGTCGCCCAAGGTATTCGGCGCGCCCCACTGCGGGTCGCTCAGGCGTTGCTGGCAGAAGCCATACCAACGTTGCCGCTCTTCGCGGGTCAAGGTTTCAGGGAAGTTACGTGCCCGATAGCGGAAAAACAGCTCCGGCAAACGCGAATCATCGAACATCCAGTGGCCATGGCTCAACTGCGCCGGTTCCAGCGCACGCACTTGCTCGCATAAGCGCCGGTCGCGGTCACCTATAAAACCATCATACAACTGCTGTTCCGGGTCCTCACTCGGGGCGAACTCGTCCTTGCCATAGATGTGTTCCAGCTTTTCCTGCCATTGCCCCTGCTGACTGGCCAATTGTTCGCCGCGCGACTGTAACAACGTCAAGTCCAGGCCCAATCGTTGTTGATCGACCGGGCGCAATACCGACAGCGGCGCCACTACCGGGCAACGATTGATCTGCACCAATTTGAGCGGTACCGGTAATTCACCTTCAGCCAATTCATCATGCCGGGTGTACAAGCGCTGACGTAAAACTTCAGCACTTTCCCGCAGTAACGGTAGGGTTTCCTGATGCAGGTCGCAGACAATCAGTGCATTGCGATTACGCGGGTGCCAGGCCAATGGCAATACGACCCCCAGGTAATTGCGCGCCGCCGAAAAACGCCCGGATATATGCACCAGTGGCTGCAACAAACGGATCTGCTCCATCACTTTATGCTTGCTGCGCAACTGAAACAGCCAGTCATATAACTTGGGTTGTTTCTGCCGAATCAGGCGGGCCAGGGCAATGGTTGCCCGCACGTCGGAAAGCGCTTCGTGGGCATGCCCGTGGTCAATGCCATTGGCCTTGCTCAGCAGCTCCAGACGCAGGCTGGTGCGCCCGTCCTGTTGTGGCCATTGAATGCCTTCCGGTCGCAGGGCATAGGCGGTGCGCACAATATCAATCAGGTCCCAGCGGCTATTGCCTCCCTGCCATTCACGGGCATACGGATCGAAAAAGTTGCGGTAAAGGCTGTAGCGGGTCACTTCATCGTCGAAGCGCAGGGTGTTGTAGCCGGCACCACAGGTGCCCGGTTGCGCCAGCTGGGCATGCACACGAGTCATGAACTCGGCTTCGCACAGGCCCTGCTCCGCCAGCAGCTGCGGCGTGATACCTGTCACCAGGCAGGCCGCCGGGTGCGGCAGGATGTCGTCCGACGGCCGGCAATAAAGGCTGATCGGCTCGTCGATCTCGTTGAGGTCGAAGTCAGTGCGCACGCCGGCCACCTGCAGCGGCCGATCGCAGCGCGGGTTGATGCCGGTGGTTTCATAGTCGTGCCAGAAAATGCTGGAGGTCACGGGGTCGTCCTGTATCGAGGTCGACCCGATTCTAGCGCGATTGTGAAGAACGAACGTTCAGACGGGCGCGTTGGCGGGGCGGAAACTGAAATAATCGCGCAACGAACGGACGAAATCATCGTACTCGCGCGGAGACTGCAACAGCATGAAGCCCGAATCGTAGTGCCCAGGCGTCTGGTCCTCGCGGCACCACAGGCAACTGGCAGTGAGGTTGACGAACTGGTGCCCGCCGCCATGCAGGGGCATACGCAGCTGCAGCTCGTAATCGGGCCCGACCAGCACGGGTAGCTGGCTGATGACCATCAGACCATTTTCAGAGGCATTGCCTAGCTGACCGATCTCCTGACCGGTAAAGCGGTTGAACACCTTGAGGACACAAGGTAGCTGATGACGTTCGATGTTGCGCTTGTTGAACATGATCGCGGGTGTATTCCGTACCTGATGCCAGGAATACAAGGTACTGGCGGTTGTTGTAACAACTGAGTTACAGATTAGCGCAGCACGCGCAGCAAATCTCGTGAAATAAACCACACCTTTGTGTTAGCGCCAAGGTACGGTCGTCACCGGGTTGGCCACGGCCGTTTCTGCACCGCGCAAATGGCCGAGTTTTTCCAGTGTCTGCAGACGCGCTCGGGCGCGATAGGCATATTCGTTGCCTGGGTATTGCTGGATCAGGTACTGATAGGTCTGCGCCGCGTCCACGTACAACGCCTGACGCTCCAGGCACTGGCCGCGCAGCAGTGACACTTCGGGATGGATGAACGGCCGGGCCCGGCTGGTGCGATCAACCTGCGACAGTTCGAGCATGACCCGCGCGCAATCGCCGCGGTCGTAAGCGCGGTAAGCATTGTTCAAGTGGTGGTCCATGGACCAGCGGGTGCAGCCGACGGCGCTGGCGGCCAGGGCTAAAACGATCAGGGCTCGCATGGGGATCTCCTTTGATGCCAGTGTATCGGCGTTTGCCTGCAAATCTTCACACCCTTTTGCAAGGATACCCTGCGCCGTTCAAATGCCACCCTGCCCTGGGCGTAGGTAGTGCAACGGAACAATGACTACAGCGAGATTCAGGAGTAGCCTTTCGCTGCGCTTCACTATAGGAGTCTGTGCATGAGCATCCGCCGCACCAAAATCGTCGCCACCCTTGGCCCCGCCAGCAACTCGCCGGAAGTGATCGAACAACTGATCCTCGCCGGCCTGGACGTGGCACGTCTGAACTTCTCCCACGGCACGCCGGACGAGCACAAGGCCCGCGCGCGCCTGATTCGTGACATCGCCGCCAAGAACGGCCGCCATGTTGCACTGCTGGGCGACCTGCAGGGTCCGAAGATCCGCATCGCCAAGTTCGCCAACAAGCGCATCGAACTGAAGATCGGTGACAAGTTCACCTTCTCCACCGCCCACCCGCTGACCGAAGGCAACCAGGACATCGTCGGTATCGACTACCCCGACCTGGTCAAGGACTGCGGCGTTGGTGACGAACTGCTGCTCGACGATGGCCGTGTGGTCATGCGCGTCGAAACCGCCACGGCAGACGCCCTGCACTGCGTGGTGATCATCGGTGGCCCGCTGTCGGACCACAAAGGCATCAACCGTAAAGGTGGTGGCCTGACCGCACCGGCCCTGACCGAAAAAGACAAGGCCGACATCAAGTTGGCTGCGGAAATGGACCTGGACTACCTGGCCGTGTCCTTCCCGCGTGACGCCAGCGACATGGAATACGCGCGCAAGCTGCGTGACGAAGCCGGCGGCAGCGCCTGGCTGGTGGCCAAGATCGAACGCGCCGAAGCAGTTGCCGATGACGAGACCCTCGACAAGCTGATCGCCGCCTCCGACGCGGTGATGGTTGCTCGTGGTGACCTGGGCGTGGAAATCGGCGACGCCGAGCTGATCGCCATCCAGAAGAAGATCATCCAGCACGCCCGCCGCAACAACAAGGCAGTCATCGTGGCGACCCAGATGATGGAGTCGATGATCCAGAACCCGATGCCGACCCGCGCTGAAGTGTCCGACGTGGCCAACGCCGTGCTGGACAACACCGATGCGGTGATGCTGTCGGCCGAAAGCGCCGCCGGTTCCTACCCGATCGAAGCGGTCCAGGCCATGGCACGCATCTGCCTGGGTGCCGAAAAGCACCCGACCAGCCAGAAGTCCAGCCATCGCCTGCACACCACCTTCGAGCGCTGCGACGAAAGCATCGCCTTGGCGGCCATGTACACTGCCAACCACTTCCCGGGCGTAAAGGCGATCATCGCCCTGACCGAAAGCGGCTACACCCCGCTGATCATGTCGCGCCTGCGCTCGCATGTACCGATCTTCGCCCTGTCGCCGCGCCGCGCCACCCAGGCGCGCGCCTCGATGTTCCGTGGCGTGTACCCGATTGCCTTCGACCCGGCCGCGCTGCCGGCCGACAAGGTGAGCCAGGCGGCGGTCGACGAGCTGCTCAAACGTGGCCTAGTGGAGCAAGGTGACTGGGTGATCCTGACCAAGGGTGACAGCTACCACACCATCGGTGGCACCAACGGCATGAAGATTCTGCACGTCGGTGATCCGCTGGTCGGTTGATCCACTCTTTCACAGCACAAGGCTCAAGCGCAGCCTTGTGCTGCGAAGAGGCCCCGACAGCAATAAAAAAAGCCCCGGTTCTCGCGAGCCGGGGCTTTTTGATGGTGCAGGGGGTAAGGCTGGCTTACATCATGCCGCCCATGCCACCCATGCCGCCCATATCAGGCATGCCAGCAGCTGGCTTGTCTTCCGGCAGGTCGGCAACCATGGCTTCGGTGGTGATCATCAGACCGCCGATCGAAGCAGCAGCTTGCAGCGCCGAGCGAGTAACCTTGGCTGGGTCCAGGATACCCATCTCGATCATGTCGCCGTATTCACCGGTAGCGGCGTTGTAGCCGAAGTTGCCCGAACCTTGCTTGACCTTGTCAGCAACCACGCTTGGCTCATCACCGGCGTTGGCAGTGATCTGGCGCAGCGGGGATTCAACAGCGCGACGCAGCAGCGCGATACCGACGTTCTGGTCTTCGTTGTCGCCTTTCAGGTCGATGATGGCTGCCAGGGCGCGAACCAGGGCAACACCACCGCCAGGCACCACGCCTTCTTCAACGGCTGCACGGGTAGCGTGCAGGGCGTCTTCAACGCGGGCTTTCTTCTCTTTCATTTCAACTTCAGTGCCGGCACCCACCTTGATCACGGCAACACCGCCAGCCAGCTTGGCCAGACGCTCTTGCAGCTTCTCACGGTCGTAGTCCGAGGAAGTTTCTTCGATCTGGGCACGGATCTGCTTGACGCGTGCTTCGATCTCGGTATCAGCACCAGCACCGTCGATGATGGTGGTGTTTTCCTTGGACAGGATGACGCGCTTGGCGTTACCCAGGTGCTCCAGAGTAGCGGTTTCCAGGGACAGGCCGATTTCTTCGGAGATGACCTGGCCGCCAGTCAGGACGGCGATGTCCTGCAGCATGGCCTTGCGGCGATCGCCGAAGCCCGGAGCCTTGACTGCAGCAACCTTGACGATGCCGCGCATGTTGTTGACTACCAGGGTAGCCAGCGCTTCACCTTCAACGTCCTCGGCAACGATCAGCAGTGGGCGGCCGGCCTTGGCAACGGCTTCCAGAACTGGCAGCAGCTCACGGATGTTGGAGATTTTCTTGTCGACCAGCAGCAGCAGCGGGCTTTCCAGCTCGGCAACCATGGTGTCCGGCTTGTTGACGAAGTACGGCGACAGGTAGCCGCGGTCGAACTGCATGCCTTCTACGACGGACAGTTCGTTTTCCAGGCCCGAGCCTTCCTCAACGGTGATCACGCCTTCTTTACCGACTTTTTCCATGGCTTCGGCAATGATTTCACCGATGGAGCTATCGGAGTTGGCAGAGATGGTACCTACCTGGGCGATGGCCTTGGAGTCGGCGCATGGCTTGGACAGGTTCTTCAGCTCGGCAACGACGGCAGCAGTTGCCTTGTCGATACCGCGCTTCAGGTCCATCGGGTTCATGCCGGCAGCGACGGCTTTCAGGCCTTCGTTGACGATGGCCTGAGCCAGAACGGTAGCGGTGGTGGTGCCGTCACCGGCAGCGTCGTTGGCCTTGGAAGCAACTTCCTTGACCAGCTGGGCGCCCATGTTTTCGAAAGCGTCTTTCAGCTCGATTTCTTTGGCGACGGAAACGCCGTCCTTGGTGATGGTCGGCGCGCCGAAGCTCTTGGCCAGTACCACGTTACGGCCTTTCGGGCCCAGGGTCGCTTTTACCGCGTCAGCCAGAACGTTGACACCAACCAGCATTTTCTTACGAGCGGAATCACCAAATTTTACGTCTTTAGCAGCCATGATCGTTTAATCCTTGAAAAACTTTGGAGTAACGGGAAGTCGGGGGGGAAATCAGCCTTCGACAACGGCGAGGATTTCGTTCTCGGCCATGACCAGCAGGTCTTCGCCATCGACTTTCACGGTGTTGCTGCCCGAGTACGGGCCGAAAACCACTTTGTCACCCACTTTCACGGCCAGCGCGCGAACTTCGCCGTTGTCCAGGACGCGACCGGTGCCGACGGCTACAACTTCGCCGCGGTTTGGTTTTTCAGCGGCCGAACCCGGCAGGACGATACCGCCAGCGGTTTTCGATTCTTCTTCGCTGCGACGGATGACTACGCGGTCATGCAGAGGACGAAGTTTCATTGTCGATCTCTCCCAAATTGTGGTTTTCATCGGCCGGTTCGACACCGGCGGTTTTGATGCTGTCCGGCGTTGCCGGGGGCGGCCCGCTGTGAGCGAACCACCTGTGTAATGTCTGGTGTTGCCACCAGAAACCTTGCGGTGACCACATACATGAGGCCGCCATATTCAATTACAAGGCTCGAGATA
Organism: Pseudomonas sp. VEM90; assembly: GCF_054611535.1. Taxonomy (NCBI): domain Bacteria; kingdom Pseudomonadati; phylum Pseudomonadota; class Gammaproteobacteria; order Pseudomonadales; family Pseudomonadaceae; genus Pseudomonas; species Pseudomonas sp. VEM90. Next base: position 323,165 of record NZ_JBTRAR010000003.1, read on the forward strand.
GAAAATTTTTCATCAGGCCGAAAAAAACCGGGGCCGCTTGCGCGGCCCCGGTCCTTTTTACTTGTCGCGGCGCTCGTACTCGCCTTCGATCACGTTCGGGCGGTGGCCGCCATCTCGCGGCTGCGCCTGGAAGGGGTCATCCTGGAACGCACGCTGGCGCATGGCCTGGGCCTCGGCACGCTCGCGCATCTTGCGCGCAGCCAGGCGGCGGGTGAACGGCAACAGGCACAGCACACCCAACACGTCGCTGATGAAGCCTGGCAGCAGCAACAGGCCACCACCCACGGCCAGCATCATGCCCTGGAACATGTCCTCGGCGGGCAATTCACCGCGCTGCAGGCTTTCACGGGCGCGCAATGCGGTAGCCAAGCCGGCTACCCGCATGACCAGCACACCCAAGGCGGAGCCGGCGATGATCAGCAGCAACGCCGGAAAGAAACCGATTGCCGCGCTGACCTTCACGAAGACGAACAGCTCCAGCACAGGAAAAATCAGAAACAGCAGTAGAAAAGCACGCATCAAGGGTTCCTCGACGGAAGATAACCTTCCAATAAGACCTCAGATGGATGCCTGCGCTCCGGATTTCAACCCTCGGTTTGCATCACAACCGGCCATTTGTCAGCGCGAGCCAGCAAAACCAAGGCCTCGCGGACTTGTGTCGGCGTGTTGCAAGTTGTCGGGAAAGGCAACCAGTGCACTGCCTGGCCGATGCGCAGGTGCATGCCTTCGCTGTCTACCCCGACCATCTGCGCCGTTACATGCTGTGGCAACCCGGCCAGTTCGACGTAGTGGGCAATGGCATTGGCGTGATCGCTGTTCATGTGTTCGATCATGCTCCCCTCGGCCTTGCCGGCGAACGGGTTGGCCAAGGTAACATGGTCAAGCCAGTGGATCGCACCGAAACCGCCGATGTAGCGGTGGCGCACCGGTTGCAGCACCCAGAAATCGAAGTCGTGGGCCTTGTGGTAGTTGGCCGCGTCCGGGAAATAGCGGTAATAGCGTTCGGCGGCGGCCTCGATGACGGCCTCGTCGACCAGCTTGTGCGCTTCGGCCATCACCGTCAGGCGCCCTACCGCCTGCACATCCTCGGCCTCGCGCTCACCCACCAGCAGCGAACACTTGGGGTCCTTCAGCAGGTTGTGGGTGTGCTGGGCAATGCGGCTGATCAGGATCAGCGGCTTGCCCTGGGCGTCCAGGCAGTACGGCACGACCGAACCGAAGGGGTAGCCAGGCATCGACCTGGAATGTGTCGAAAGCACGCCGCGGTATTCCTTGAGCAGCAGTTCCCGGGCGGGGCGGATGGCGTTGGTACTCACTTGAGGGCGGCTCCTGGCGGACGGGTTGGGGACAAGATAAGCATTATCCGCTGCCTGTGCCACTGACCTGCATCCAGACGCCTTACCAGGTAACGCCAAAGCCCGCGGTATAGCGTGTCTTGTCCAGGTCACTCTCACGCGTGCCCGTGATGATATCCTTCTCTGCCTTGAGGTTGAGCGAAGCCCACTCGGTGACCTTGTAGCGCAGGCCAACCTCGGCATCCAGCGAATAGTCGGCCACGCCACCCAGCGGCTTGGCGAACTCGCCGTTGGTGAACAGCTGCACGTTCTTGCCGATCAGGTAGCGGGTGTAATCCCACTTCACGGCCGCAGAATAGAAATTATCCTTTCCGCCGTCCCGATACTCGAAATCAGTGCGGTTGATCAGTGAACCCAGCGAGAACGCACCCAGCTCATCGTCCCAGAACTGGTAACCCGGGCCTGTACCCACGGTGCGCTGGCGGGCCAGGTCTTCGATGTGATCGCGTTTGTATTCCGCACGCCCCTGCCAGAACCACTTCTCGGTAATAAAGCGGTCCAGAGCGTACTCGGCGCTCCAGTTGTTGGTGGTGGTGATGTCGTTCTTGGTCTCGCGGTTGTACTCACCCTCGGCGTTGTGCCGCCAACGGCCATGGCGGGCAGTGGTCTTGAAGCCCACGTCGTAATCGTCGGTGTCGTTCTCGGCGCGCTTGTAGTCCAGCGCCACGTCGACATTGCCTTTCCACACGAAATCCTCGATCAGCGGCCTGGGCTTCATGATCTGCTCGATGCTGGCCAGCTCCACCGTCTTCGGTGAATCGCCATTGGCCAAGGTCACCTTGCCTGGCTCGGCGGCCTTGAGCGACTTGGCTTTCTCTCCGCTGTAGGCGTCCTGTTTGACCAGCATCTGCTGGTCGCTTTCCAACGTCTGGACCTGTTTCCAGTCCAGGGCGATTGACCCGCCATAAGGGGTTTCCAGCAGCAGCTTGCCGCCGTCGAAGACCTTGATCTTGCCACTCAGCCGGTCACCGTTCTTCATCCACACAGTGTCGGCGAACACCGGAGAGGCGCACAGGGAAACAGCAAGAAGGCACAACAAGAATCTAGAATTCATAAACGGACTTTGGTTGCGGACTAGGGTTCGATTTGACGAAAAAGCCGGGCATTATCCAGATACCGACGACCAGAGCAAGGACAGACCGGGAGCATGCCGTTGAGTTCAACTCTCATTTGCCGGACCACCGGTCCGGTTTCATCTGCAGCCCAAGGCGGGCGAGATGTCTGATGGATATGAGCACGCCCTTGATTCGGCCGAGGGCCGACGAACGGCGCTGTATTCGGTACTTGGCCAAGTGCCACCCGGCAAGGTGGTGAGCTATGGCCAACTGGCCGAACTGGCTGGGCTTGGCCGTGCGGCGCGCTGGGTTGGGCGCACCTTGGGGCAGTTGCCTGCAGACACTCGCCTGCCTTGGCATCGGGTGCTTGGCGCAGGTGGCCGGCTGAGCCTGGCGCTGGGCACGCCGTCGGGCGATGAACAACGGGCGCGGTTACGCGAGGAAGGTGTGAATGTAAGCAACAATCGTGTGGATATGACGCGCCATGGCTGGCGCCCAATGGAGCACAGCGGTTAGAGTGCGCGCTTTGTTTTCGAAAACTTGAGGCAGATGTTGGCCCATGCCCCGTAAAACCTGGCGCGCTGCGCTTGCTGCCTATGCCAGCCCGTCAACCTTGGTACTTTTGCTACTCGGTTTCGCCGCCGGCCTGCCCTACATGCTGGTGTTCTCGACCCTGTCGGTATGGTTGCGCGAAGCCGGCGTTGCCCGTGAAACCATCGGTTATGCCAGCCTGATTGGCTTGGCCTACGCCTTCAAGTGGGTCTGGTCACCGCTGCTCGACCAATGGCGTCTGCCGTTGCTTGGCGGCCTCGGGCGCCGGCGTTCGTGGCTGCTGTTGTCGCAAGCGCTGGTGGTAATCGGGCTGGTCGGCATGAGCCTGTGCGACCCGCAACAACACCTCTCCTGGCTGATTGCCATGGCCGTACTGGTGGCCTTCGCCTCGGCTACCCAGGACATCGCTGTCGACGCCTACCGCCTGGAAATTGCCGACGACCAGCGCCAGGCCGCGCTTGCTGCCAGCTACATGGCCGGCTATCGGGTGGCTGCCTTGCTCGCCACGGCCGGTGCCCTGTTCTTCGCCGAGTGGTTCGGCTCTACCGGCTTCAGCTACCTGCACAAGGCCTGGGCCGGTACTTACGTGATGTTCGGCGTGATGATGCTGCCCGCCCTGTTCACCACCTTGGTCATGCGCGAACCGTCAGTGCCCATGCGCACCCAACTGTCGGCCGCGCGCTACGGGCTGGTGCACCAGATGGCCTCGGTGTTCGTGCTGATCATCCTGCTGGTCTCGGTACCGGCCAGCTTCACCCAGATGTTCAATACCGGCTGGTCCAGTGTGATCTCCGGTGATGCCACGCCGCTTGACCTGCTGCTGGAAGACCGCGCCTTCCTGCGCCTGATCCTCTACGTGCTGTTGTCCTGGGCCTGCCTGTCGAGCCTCGGTCGTCGCGGCCTGGCCCCCGTGCTGACCCCGATCAACGACTTCATCACCCGCTACCGCTGGCAGGCTCTGCTGCTGCTAGGCCTGATCGCCACCTATCGCATGTCGGACACGGTGATGGGGGTGATGGCCAACGTGTTCTATATCGACATGGGCTTCACCAAGGACCAGATTGCCAGCGTCAGCAAGATCTTCGGTCTGATCATGACCTTGGTCGGCGCCGGGGTTGGCGGTCTGCTGATCGTACGTTTCGGCATCATGCCCATCCTGTTTATCGGCGGCGTAGCCTCTGCCGGCACCAACATCCTGTTCCTGATGCTGGCTGACATGGGGCCGAACCTGGAAATGCTGGTGGTGACCATCTCACTGGACAACTTCAGCTCCGGCATGGCTACCTCGGCCTTTGTGGCCTACCTGTCAAGCCTGACCAATCTGAAGTTCTCGGCGACCCAATACGCGCTGCTCAGTTCGATCATGCTGCTGTTGCCGCGGCTGATCGGCGGGTATTCGGGCGTTATTGTGGAGAAGTTCGGCTACCACGACTTCTTCCTGATCACTGCTTTGCTGGGGGTGCCTACGCTGATCCTGATCGCCCTGCAGTGGCATCAGGAAGCCGGGCGGGGGACGCCGGTGGCGGAGGAACACTCCGCAGCTGAGCGGCCCTGAAGCTTTGCATTGCCTGTGCTGGCCTCTTCGCGGGTGAACCCGCTCCTACACCGGGCCGCGTCGCCTTGTAGGAGCGGGTTCACCCGCGAAGAGGCCGGGCC